>JADGHL010000053.1 GCA_019686135.1 Myxococcaceae bacterium
CGAGCTGGATCGCCACGGCCCGCACCCCATCCCGGTGGTGCAGCGGCCCGCGCAGCCTCCCACGGTCGTGGTGGTTCCGACCCCGGCACCCACCACGCCGCGTCCGCCCCCGCCGCCGGGTCAGCCCACCTACCAGAACCCGCCTCAGGGCACGCCGATGTACCCGATCCCCGGGCCGCAGCTCGAGCAGCTCAAGGGCTCCATCAGGCGTGAGGCCTTCTCGCAGAACCGGCTGCAGGTCCTCGACGCGGCTGCGCGCAGCCACTACTTCACCGTCGCCCAGGTGCAGCAGATCCTCCCGCTGTTCGACTTCTCGAACGATCGCCTCCAGGCGGTCCGGCTCCTCCGCCCGCGGATCATCGACATGCAGAACAGCTATCAGCTCTACGCGTCCTTCACGTTCTCGGGCGACAAGGACGAGCTGAGGAAGATCCTCGGCCAGTAGGTCTCCTCCGGGACCCTGGCTTCATTGGGACGGCGCCGCAGTCGGGGCGCCGTCTCGTCGCTTTCACCGCCGGCGCCACACAGCCAACGCCTCGGCGATGACCTCCTTCACCGGCACGTTCCGCTCCCTCGCCCGCGCACGGCAGTCCTCGAACTCCGGCTGCGCGTTGATGACGGCGCCCTCTTTGAGCGCCAGCTTGATCCGCACCTCCCCGAAGGCCGTGGCCACCGTCTCGAAGCGGCGCTCCAGGGCCAGCCGCTCGGTCCGGTGGTAGCGCACGCCGATGGTGGTCGACTCGCGCAAGAGCAGGTCGATCAACGGATCGCGTCGGTCGCTCGGAGCCACCACGGTGAACAGGTGCCCCGGCCGGCTCTTTTTCATCACCGCCGGGACCACGAAGGCGTCCAGCGCGCCCGCCTCCAGCAGCCGTTCGATCAACGCCCCGAGCAATTGCGGGCTGGCGTCGTCGATGTTCGCTTCGATGATCCACACGCCCTGCTCCGCGCCCGCCTCCGCAGTGGCCAGGGTGCCACGGAGCACGTTCGCGCGGTCCGGCAGGTCCTTCGTCCCCACGCCGTAGCCCACCTTCTCCACCCGGAGCTCCGGAGCCGGCCCGACATGCGCCAGCGCCTTGAGGATGCCGGCTCCCGTGGGAGTGGTGAGCTCGCCGACGCCCTCGAATCGCACCGTGACGTCGCGGAGGATCTCCAGCGTCGCGGGCGGAGGCACCGGCATCGGGCCGTGCGCGGTGCCGACGGTGCCGCTTCCCATGGGCGGCGGCGCGCTCAGCAGCGTCGGGTTCCCGAGCAGCTCCAGCACGACCGCCGCCGCGCACACGTCCACGATCGAATCCACCGCTCCGACCTCGTGGAAGTGCACCTCGTCCACGCCCACGCCGTGGATCTTCGCCTCCGCCTCGCCGATCACCGTGAAGATGCGCTGCGCGCGGGCCTTCGCCTCGGCGCTCATCGTGGCGCAGCCGTCGATCATCCCGCGGATCTCGCGGAGCGCCGTGTGGTGTCCGTGCGCCGCCGCCTCGTCCACCACGACATCCACATGGGTGCCGCCGATCGCATGGCGCACCGCACGCGTGACCTGAAGCCGCCACGGCGGCAGCGGCAACCCGGCGAGCGCGCGCTCGATCGCCTCCGGCGCCACGCCGAGGTCGATCGCCAGCGCCATGAACATGTCGCCGGCGATTCCGCCGATCGGCTCGAGGTAGAGCACGCGCCTGCTCATCGCCGCCCCTTCGTCCGCGACACCAGCGCCGCGTAGAAGCCCCCACCAAACCCGTTGTCGATGTTCATCGTCGCCACGTTGGAGGCGCAGGAGTTCAGCATCGCCAGGAGCGCCGCGAGCCCCTGGAAGCTGGCGCCATACCCGACGCTGGTGGGCACCGCCACCACGGGGATGCCGACCATCCCGGCACAGGCAGAGGCGAGCGCGCCCTCCATCCCGGCCACCACCACCGCCGCGTGTGCCGTCTGGATCTCCTCGCGGCGCTTGAGCAGCCGGTGGATGCCCGCCACGCCCACGTCGTAGATCCGCCGCACCGTGGCGCCCATGGCCTCCGCGGTCACCGCCGCCTCCTCCGCCACCGGCAGGTCGCTCGTGCCGGCAGCCACCACCGCCACCACGCCCGCGCGCGGGCGGCCCTGCCGGAGCTCGAAGATGCGCGCGATGGGGTGGTACTTCCCCTTCGGCCAGCGGGCGAGGAGCGGCTCGGCCTTCTCCGCCGACAGCCGCGTCACCAGCACCGGCTGCTTGCGCTTTGCCAGTACGCCCACGATCCCGAGGAGCTGCTCCACGGTCTTCGGTTCGCCCAGCACCACCTCCGGGAACCCGGCGCGGAGCGCGCGGTGGGTGTCCACGGTGGCGTAGCCGAGGTCGGCGAAGGGCAGATCCTTCAGCCGCGTCACCGCGTCCGCTACGCGCACCTTCCCTGCACGCACCCGTTCGAGCAGACGGGTCAGCTCCCTCTCGTCCATGCGGCGGCGGAACCTAACGCAGCGAATGCGCGGGGGCTGCAGTGTTCCGTCTGCCGCCTCTGACAGTCAGAGTCCGAGCGCTCGGAAGAGCCTCGGCATCGTGGCCGCGTCCGGCGCGACGAAGAACCGGCCGGAGAAGCCGGGTGCGTTGGAGGCGGTGAAGCGGGCCTCGATCACCACGGCGCGCGCGGTGCCGCGGGTCACGCCCACCAGCTCGGCGACGACTCCGCGCGCGTTGCCGGAGAGCAGATGCGGCACCGACGGCAACAGCCGCAGCCGCGTGAGGTTGCCGATCGCCGAGAGGCACGCGGAGGCCACGATGTTGCCCACTTCCGCGAGCGCGCTCACGGCGTCGACCACCGAGGCGCCGGTGCGCGGGCCGCACAGGAGCTTCGCCAGCACGTCGGCGTCGTGGTCGCTGAAGACCAGGACCATCTGGCCGGTGACGTCGCCTTCGATCGCCAGCGAGATGCAGAACACCGGCTTGCTCTCGCCGAAGCGGACCACCACGTCGTCGACGTTCGCCGCCATCACGTCCGGGACGTCGATCCGCACCTCTCGCCCGCCCATCAGCCGCGAGAGCGCGTTGGCCGCATTGCCGCAGCCGATGTTGGCGATCTCGCGCAACGCGTCCAGCTGCAGGTCATTGGGGAGCGCGGAGATCACGCGGCGAGCAACCTCGGGACATCCAGGATGAAGACGGGACGTCCGCTGCCGAGAATCGTAACCCCGGAGAGGCCCGGCACCATATCGAGCGGCCGCGACAGCGCCTTGAGCACCGCCTCCTCCTGACCCAGGAGCCGGTCCACCGCCAGCGCCACACGACCGGTGTCCGCCTCCATCACCACGTAGGGCCGCAGCCCGATCCGCGGCGGCGCGGGAACCTCCAAAAGCTCCCCGAGCGAGTGCACCGGCACCAGCCCCGTGCCCCACGGCAGCATGGGACTCTGCCGACTGCGCGAGAGCGCCGATTCGTCGGCTTCCGTCGCCCCGAGCACCTTCGCGATCGGCAACCCGAAGACCTCCTCGCCGACCTGGACCAGAAGGAGGTTCACCACCGCCACGGTGAGCGGCAACCGCAGCGTGAATCGCGTGCCCTTCCCCTTCTCGCTCTCGATCTCCAGCGTCCCGCCGAGGTTCTCGACGGTGCGCTTGACCGCGTCCATCCCCACGCCGCGCCCGGAGATGTCGGAGACGTCGCGGGCGGTGGAGACCCCCGGCATGCAGGCGAGCTGGAAGGCCTCGCGGTCGGTCATCCGCTCCGCCGTCTCCTGGGTGATGAGGCCACGCTCGAGCGCCACCGCCTTGAGCTTCGCCGCGTCCATCCCGCGGCCGTCGTCTTCGATCTCCAGAACCACCCGGTCGCGCAGCCGGCGCACGTTCACCAGCACCCGGCCCCGGGGCGGCTTATGGGCCTGCTCGCGCTCTTCGGCGGATTCGATCCCGTGGTCGATGCAGTTGCGCAGGATGTGGAGGAGCGGATCGCCAAGCTCGTCGATGATGGCCCGGTCGAGCTCGATCTCCGCGCCGGTGATGACCAGGTCCACCTCGCGGTCGCGGCGTCGGGCGACGTCGCGCGCCACACGCGGCAGGCGATCCATGATCACCGCCAGCGGCGTCATCCGCGCGCTCATCACCTTGTCGTGCAGGTCCTTCACCAGCCCGTGCAGCCGGTCCACGCTCTCCTCGAGCAGCGGCCGCGCGTTCTGCGGGATGACCTTGCTCACCTCGCGGATCCGCGCGGTGGCCAGAAGGAGCTCGCCAACCGTGTCGAGGAAGTAGTCGAGCAGCTCGGTGCGGACGCGCACGGTGCGCGCGGGCTCGTGGCCCACCGCCCTGGGGAGGTCCGGAGCCGCACTGGACCCCTGCACCGGCGGAGCCACCGGCGCCGCCTCGAGCACGACCTCCTTCAGCGCGACCAGCTCCACCTCCGGGACGTTCGCCAGGGCTCCGCGGATCGCCGCCTCGCCGCCCTGCGTCTCCAGCTCGAGCGATACCAATCCGTCCGGGATCCGCCCGGCCTTCAGCTCCTCCAGCGCAGGGCGAAGGTCGAACACATTTCCCAGCGCGGAGAGCCGTCGGTGGACCAGGAACGCACGCACGCCCGGCGTGGGGCAGCTGGCCGCCACCTTGAACTTCACCGCGAACCGCGGAGGTAGCCCCAGCGTCGACGTCGGCGGCGCGTGTGGTGGCGCCACGACGCTTGATGCCGACATCCCCGACGCGCGTGCTGTCGCCGGCGCTGATGAGGCTGATGCACCCGACGCCGACGCGCCTGACGCCGTTGCGCCTGACGCCGACGAACCTGACGCCAATGCGTTTGACGTCGATGTACCCGACGCCGATGCGCCCGACGCCGACGCACCTGATGGCGACGCGCCCGATGTCGATACTCCCGGCGCCAACACGCCAGACCTCGATGCGCCGGGAAGCGATGCGCTGGACGTCGACGCTCCCGGAGTCAACGCACCCGGAGCCGGGGCGCTGGACGCCGATGCATCCGATGCGCCGGGAAGGGATGCGGCCGATCCCGCCACGCCCGACGCGGACTCACCCGGAACCGGTGCGCTCGACGAGTTCAGTCCCGCATTCGATGCGCCTGACGCGGACGACGCCGCCGGCGCACTCGAGGAGGAGTGTTCCACGCCCGACGCGCCCGATGCAGATGCACCCGGAGGCGACGCGCTCGGCGAGTCTGCTTCAGGTACCGGCGCACCTGACGAGGACTGCTCCGGCACTAACGCGCCTGACGCAGATGCTCCCGGCGCTGATGTGCCCGGCACGCCCCGAGAACGCCCTCCCGGAACCGATGCACCGTCCGCGGACGCCTCCACCGACGCGCCCGATGAGGAAGGTTCCGGCACGCATGCGCCCGCTGCAGATGCACCCAGCGCCGGCGCACCCGACAAGGATGTTCCCGGCTTCGGTGACGCGCCCGCGGGCGCTCCGGACACGGAGGCAACCGGTGCGGACGCCCCCGGAGCCGACGCATCCGCCGAGGACGCTCCGGACGATGACGCGGCCGCCGCAGATGTTCCCGGGGCTCCCGGCGCGAGCACATCCGGCGCGGCGCGGCCAGCGCCATCCGTCGTCGCGGCGGGCGGGCTCGCGGTGGCGACGATGACCTGCGCCACGCGGGTCCTTTGCGGCTCGCGGCCGGTGAGCTTCGCGAAGCGTTCGGAGAGCTGGACGATGAGGCCGTGGGCGTCGTCGATCGGCAGGCCGTCTCCGGCCGCCTTGACCTGTGCCAGGAGCGTGTCGGACGCGGAGAGGAGCAGGTCGATGAGGGAGCGCTCGATCAACCCGGTGTCGTTACGGAGCAGATCGACCAGGTCCTCCACGCGGTGGGCGAGGGTGGCGATCGCCTCGTAGCCCATGGAGGACGCCATGCCCTTCACCGAGTGGGCATGGCGGAACATCGAATCGATGACCTGCGTGTCGCGTTGCTGTTCGAGCCGCACCAGCTCCTGGCCAAGCGCCTCGAGGTGCTCGGTCGCCTCGCTGACGAAGAGACCGAGGTATTTCGACATGTCGATCGGCAACGGCGCTAGGCCTCTCCCATCACTTTCTTGACCACCGCGAGGACGTCCTCGGCGCGGAACGGCTTGACGATGAAGTCGGACGCGCCGGCCTCGATCGCCTCCATCACCAGCGACTCCTGCCCGAGGGCGGAGCACATGATGATGACCGCGTTGCTGTCGCCCTTGATGATCTCCCGCGTGGCCTCGATGCCGCTCTTGAACGGCATCACGATGTCCATGGTGACCAGGTCCGGTTTGAGCTCCTTGAACTTCTCGACCGCTTCGAGCCCGTTCGCCGCCTCGCCCACCACCTCGAAGCCACCAGACGCGAAGATGTCCTTGATCATGTTCCGCATGAAGATCGCGTCGTCGACCACAAGGACCCGTTTAGCCATGGAACGCCCCGCCTCCGACTGGGTTGGCGCAGCCTACTATCATCCCCGCAAAGCGGGTGTCGAAACTCCACCGAAGGATTGAACTACCAGCCCGTCCACCCCGTCAGGGTCCAGCACCGTCACGGCCCAGCCCCGCAGACGCGCGACCCCCCGCACCGCCGGCGATGACTTCCCCGGCGCCGCGGTGACCTTCTCGATCGAATCGATTCCGTCCACGTCCGACACCAGCAGCCCGAGATCCCGGCGGCCGCGGTCCAGAAGGACCACGCGGTCGGTGCGCAGCTTCGGATCGACCGGAACGCCGGGCCCGAGTCCGAGCAGCCCGCGCAGCTCCACCACAGTCACCACCCGGCCGCGCAGGTTCATCACCCCGCTGACCACCGGGGGCGCGCGCGGAACGCGCGTGAAGCGCTCGGGCGGCACGACCACCTCGCGGATCGCCGCCAGCGGCAGCGCGTAGCGATCCTTGTCGAGCCGGAAGATGACGTGACGCACGGCTAACTGAGGCGGAAGCGGCTCACCACGTTGTGGAGCTCGACGGAGATGTTGGCGAGCTCCTGTGCCGCGGAGGTCATGCGGGAGACCGAAGCCTCCTGTTCGCGGATCGTGCTCTGGACGGTGTCGCTGGAACCGGCGTTCTCCTGCGCGACCGAGCTGATCTGCTGGATGGCCTTCACCATCTCCTCGGAGCCCTTGAGCTGTTCGCGTGCGGCCTCGGAGATGAGGTGGACCTTCTCCGCGCCCTTGCGCGCGGTGTCGGTGATCGCGGAGAGCGACCGGACGATGGTGTTGAGATCCTCGCGGCCTTCGGCCAGCTCCTCGATGCCCTCCTTCATCGCGGAGACCACCTGGCTCGACTGCCCGGAGATGTCGCGGGCGAGGCGGCTGATCTGCTCGGCCGAGCGGCCGGCGCTCTCGGCGAGCTTGCGCACCTCGTCCGCCACCACCGCGAAGCCGCGGCCGTACTCGCCGGCACGCGCTGCTTCGATGGTGGCGTTGAGCGCGAGCAGGTTGGTCTGCTGCGCCACCTGCGTGATGACGTCGACGATCTTGGAGATCTCCTGGGTCTTCTCGCCGAAGGCGAAGACCTCGTGGCTGGAGGTCTCGATCCGACTGAACACTTTCTTCACCTTGTCGCCGGCGAGCAGCGCCGCGCGGGACGATTCGTCCGCCGCCTGCGAGGTCTCCGCGGCCGCGCGCGCCGCGTCCTCCGCGCTTACCGCCGTGCGCTCGATGGACTGCGCCATGCCGGTGATGACGCTGGAGGCCTGGGCCACCAGCTCGCTGGTGGCCTCCGCGCCGCGCGCGATCTTCCGCATCGACCGGCCCACGTCTTCAGTGGAGGCGTTCACCGCCTCGGCGGACTGCCCCAGGTCGTTGGCCGACTCGGACACCGACTGCGCAGTGCGCTGGATGTGTCCCACCAGCTCGCGCAGGTTCTCCTGCATGTGGGAGATCGCCTTGGCCAGTTCGTCGATCTCGTCGGGGGCGATGGTGCGCGGCGTCTGGACCGGTTTGGACAGATCGCCGCGGGAGATCTCCAGCGCGGACCGGGAGAGGTCGCGGACGCGCGCGACGCGCGTGAGGAACGAGAGCAGCACCGACGCGGCGACCAGCGTCACCACGACTCCGGCCGCCCAGCGCAGGTAGCCGGGCTCGCGCGGGACCAGCTCGAAGGTGAGCCCGAGCGCCGCAGCGAGGATCAGGTACCCGGTGAGAATCTTCGCCTGCAGCGAGAAGACCCGGCCCTGCACGCGATCGTCGGCGCTGTGCACCAGGCGGTGCACGGGGGCGGGGCGCGGATGGAGCGTGGAGGGGAGCTCGTCGCGGTTGAAGCGGCGCAAGGATGCCTTCTGGCAATGGGAAACGACGGGCGAAGATCTACTTGCGCCCCATGGATCGGTCAATTCGCCGTCCCGCTGCGCACGCACTCTCCACGGCCGGGAAGGCGCCTGAGGGCGCATCTCCTACACCGGGCGATGGAAGGCCGGCGCCTCACGGAGCGGCAGTCCGAGCCCGCCCCGCGGGACCATGCGGTGGCCCGGCCTGGTCCTCACCGTGACCTGAAGGACCCCGCACCAGGAGCACCATGACGCAGCACCGGTCCGCCGCCGCCCAGGTTCGGCTCCTCCGCCCGCTGGAGCCCGCGCGCGATCATTTCCGCGACAGGCAGAGCGGGAATGCCGTGGTGGTGGTCGGCTACGAAGACTTCCTCTGTCCGTACTGCCGCCGGCTGCGGCAGGTCTATCTCCGGCTGCGGGAGGCGTTGGGTGACCGGCTGGTCTACGCCTACCGGCACTTCCCCAACGAGCGCGCGCATCCCGGCGCGGTGCTCGCGGCACAGGCCTCCGAGGCGGCCGCGCGCCAGGGGCGCTTCTGGGAGATGCACGACCGGATCTTCGATCACGAGCTGCCGATCGGACGGCCCGAGCTCTTCGAGATGGCGCGCGACCTCGGCCTCGACCTCGTGCAGTTCGAGCGCGACCTCGGGTCCGACGAGGTCCGCGCGCGCGTGCAGGAGGATCTGGAGGACGGGAAGCGAAACGGCGTCACCGGCACGCCGACGCTGTTCGTCGACGGCGTCCGCTACGACGGCGCGTGGGACTATTACTCGATGCTCGAGTCGCTGGAGCGCCCGATCGCCGCGCGCGTGCGCCGGTCGGCGCAGGTGTTCGCCAGCCTGCCCGCGTCCGCGGCCCTGGTCCTCCTGCTCGCCGCGGTGGTGGCGTTGCTCATCGCCAACAGCCCGCTGGCGCCCGTGTACGAGCGGTGGATGTCCACCGAGCTCGGCGGAGGTCTGAAGGGGCGGGGCCTCTCCCTGACCGTGCGCGAGTGGTTCTCCGAAGGGCTCCTCGCCGTCTTCTTTCTCCTCGTCGGCTTGGAGATCCGCCGCGAGCTCACCCGCGGCGCCTTGAGCGACCACCGCGCCGCGACGCTGCCGATCGTCGCGGCGTTCGGCGGCGTCGTCATGCCGGCGCTGCTCTACCTCGTCCTGAACCCCGGCCCCTCGGCCAGAGGATGGGCCGTGCCCACAGCGACGGATGTGGCCTTTGCGCTCGCGCTGCTCGCGTTGCTGGGGGATCGGATCCCCATCGGCCTGCGGGTGTTCGTCGCCGCGCTGGCGGTGGTGGACGACATGTTGTCCGTGCTCACCATCGCCGTCTTCTATCCGGGCACGCTCGAGCCGCGGTTCGCGATCGGGGTGATCGGCGCGCTCCTGCTGCTGGTCGCGCTCAACCGCGCGCGAGTCTACGTGCTGTGGCCGTACCTGGCGACCAGCGTGGTGCTGTGGGGTTCGCTGCATGCGCTCGGCGTCCACAGCGCGCTCACCGGAGTGGTCCTGGCGATGTGCGTGCCGACGCGCCCCGCGCCGGACGTGGGGCCGCTGCTCGCCCAGGCGACCACGGCGCTGACGTCGCTCGAGCAGGAGGAGCGCGAAGGACGCCGCGCGGGGCGCACCGAGCAGAGCATCGAGAGCGAGCCGGTGTGGGAGTGGGCGGCGCGGAACCTCTCCGCGGCGAGCGCGCGGCTGCTCTCCCCGGCCGAACGCCTCGAGCGCGCGGTGGCGCCGTGGAGCGCATACTTCATCCTCCCGCTGTTCGCGTTCTCGGCCACCGGGGTGCGCTTCGACATCGGCCTCTCCTCGCCGCATGCCGAGCGGCTCTGGTTGGGCGTGGTGGTGGGTCTGGTGATCGGAAAGCCGCTCGGGGTGCTGGTCGCGTCGGCGCTTTCGATCGGGACCGGGCTGGCGATGGCGCCGGAGGGCGTGTCACGCCGGGACTTCGTCGGCGGCGCCTGTCTGTGCGGCGTCGGCTACACCGTGGCCGTGCTCATGGCGGATCGCGCCTTCGGGCCCGAAGACGCGGCGGTGGCGAAGCTCGCGGTGCTGGCCGGTTCGACGCTCGCGGCGGCGCTGGGGATGCTGGTGCTGCGCCGGCCGGCGGTTGATCAGACGCCGGTGGACCAGCCGCGGGTGAAGGCCGCGCGGCGGCGTGGGCGCCTGCTCAGGGCATCTGCGCCTTGATTTCGCGCGTCTCCATCCGCACGCGGGGTTGCCGCCCGCGCCCGCCACCGTCGCCACCGCTTCCACGGGCCGGCGTCGGCGCCAGAAGGCTCAGGGCGCGAAGTGGTCGAACCCACGAGGCGGCTGAATCGCCTCGCCTCGGTCGTCGACGAATCGCCGCTGCCGCGACCTCGCGAACTCGCCGACGCAGGTCACCCGGTGGTTCGACCGCTCCGCAGCGCGCTCGAACGCGTGCGCGCGCCCGGGCGGTACGGCCAGAATCAATTCGTAGTCTTCGCCGCCGGAGAGCGCGAAGTCGCGGGCGCGATGTCCTGCGAAGCGGCGCAACGTCGCGCTCATCGGCAAAGCGTCGACGTTCACGCGAACGCCCACGCCCGACGCATCGCAGATGTGCCCCAGGTCCTGGGCGAACCCGTCGGAGATGTCGACACACGCGGACGCGAACGCGCGCGCCAGAAGGCCCAGCTCCAGGCGTGGTGATGGGCGGAGCTGCCGGACAACGAGTGCCGCCGGTGCGCCCGCGACGAGCCCCGCCCGCGCCTCCCCCAGCGTCCCCGAGACGTAGAGGCGATCTCCGGGCCGCGCGCCCTTCCTCAACAGAGCCTTGCCGCGCGGCACCTCCCCCGCGACGGTGAGGGTGATCGCCAGCCTCTCGGCGCGCGTCATGTTCCCACCGACGAGAGCGATGTCCGCGCCGCGGGCCAGCTTCGACATGCCGCGAGCCAGGCCGGCGAGCTTCACGTCGTCGACCCAGTCCGGCACCTCGAGCGCGCAGACGAACCACGACGGCCGTGCGCCCATCGCCGCCAGATCCGAGAGGTTGACCGCGAGCGCCTTGTGGCCGATGTCCTCCATCGAGAACGCCGCGCGGGAGAAGTGAAGCGCCTCGACGACCGAATCGGTGGTGACGCACAGCTCGCAGCCGCGGGAGGGGCCCGGGAGCACCGCGCAGTCGTCGCCGACTCCCACGGGGACCTGCGCGCGCGCGAAGTGGCGGACGAACGCCGCGATGCGATCGAACTCGCCCGAGCGCCCGCGCGAAGAGGTCATCGCCGACGAATCTCCTCCGCGGCCCGAAGCCGCGGCCTGCTGTAGACGGCAGACGGAAGACGGACGTCAGAACCGATCCGGCACCGCCTCCTGCACCGCGGGCGGCAGCACCGTCGTCGTGCGCGGCTGTGGCGGCGTGGCCGGCAGGACCACGGTGAAGCGCGACCCCCGGCCGACCTCCGAGGACACGCGGACCTGCCCACCGTGTCCATTGACGAAGCTCTTGACGATGGCCAGGCCCAGCCCGGCGCCGCCGAACTCGCGGGTCGACGAGTTGTCCACCTGGTAGAAGCTCTCGAAGATCTTGTCGAACTGGTCCTGCGGAATGCCGACGCCGGAGTCCTCGACGATGATGCGGTAGCCGTCCGCGCCCAATTCCGGCTGCGGGCCGACCTCGGAGAGGAACAGCGAGACCGTCCCACCCTTGTTGGTGAACTTCACCGCGTTGGCGAGCAGGTTCACCAGCACCTGCTTGAGCTTGTCCCGATCCGCGCTCACCCGGAGGTTCTGCGTCGGCGGCAGCCGTGTCTCGAGGATCACGCCCTTCTTCTGCGCCTGGGGCTTCACGCTGGTGACCGATCCGTGCACGAGCTCCAGCACGTTGAGCGGCTCGAAGTTCAAGCGCAGCTTGCCGGCTTCGATCTGCGAGACGTCGAGGATCGACGAGATCAGCTTCAGCAGCGTCTCGCCCTTCTCCATGATCGTCCGCACGTACTCGACCTGCTCCGGGTTGAGCGGCCCGGCGAGGCCCTCCGCCAGCATCTCCGAGTAGCCGATGATCGAGGTCAGCGGCGTGCGCAGCTCGTGGGAGACGGTGGCGAGGAAGCTGGACTTGAGGCGGTCCAGCTCCTTGAGCCGGGCGTTCATCTCCTCGAGCTTCTTGTTGCGCGCCTCGAGCTCCTTGTTGGACTCGAGCGTGGCCTCGATGTGCATCTGCGAGGTCAGGTAGGTCTTCTGCCCCGCGGCGACCAGCGTCTCGAGCAGCTGGCCGAAGTGCGCCATCACCTTCACCACCGTGCCCTCGGGGGCGCGGCGGATCTTCTCCATCATCGGCGTGGCCCTGGCGACGTCGAAGCCCTGGTCGATTTCGGTGAGCGAGAGCGGGAGCTCTTTCAGATCGTCCGGCGTGAACGGGCCGAACACCACGCGGCCGAGCGAATCTCCCTCCCAGCGGATGGGCGTGACCAGGTAGCGCAGGCCGGTGAAGCACGGCAGGGCGATCATCCCCGGCGGCGGTTCGCTGGACAGCGGCATGCGGGCGCCGTGGGAGGGCGAGATGGGCCCGTCCTTCACCCGCGAGACCGTGGCGGTGCAGCGGTGCCGGCCCTCGGGGAAAGAGAAGACGTAGCCACAGAAGTCGCCGTTGCCGATCTTGATGTCGGCCAGCTTGGCGCCCTTCTCGTCGAAAACCTTGATCCCGACCTTGTAGAGCTCGACGAAGTTCTTCACCAAATCGGTGAAGGTCTGCAGGTCGAGCATGTCTCGGAGCGTGAGCTTGCGCTGGAGCACCGACTCGCGGCGCCCCGTGCCCTCGACGAGCCGGAGGGTGTCGCGGGTGGGATCGCTCATCGCCCACCCCCGTTGCCGGCGGCCTTGTCCGGGTCCCTCCCCACGACCGGACCGAATCGCTCCTCCAACTCCGTCCCCTTCACGTCGATGTTGTGGAAGATCTGCCCGAGGAACTCCCCTTCGGTGAGGCCGACGTTCTTCGACAGCTGCGCGCGCGCCTCGAGGCTGCGCCACGCGCCCTGCAGCACGTAATAGAGCGTCTCCAGCACGCCCTCGCAGCGGATGGCCACCGCGCCGATCACCGGCTCCTTGCCCCTGCGGCGGGTCTCTTCGATCTCCGCGTCGCTGCGGGTGTCCGGCAGATCGCGCTTGTTGAACTGGATCACCACCGGCGTCTCGCCGGGGTCGAGCCCGTTCTCCCGCATGTTCTCGTGGAGGTTGCGCCAGTAGGCGTTGTTCTCCGCGCTGGCCGAACGTCGACTGTCGGCAATGAAGGCCACCGCGTCCGCGCTCTGCAGAACGATTCGGCGGGTCGCGTTGTGGATCACCTGTCCGGGGACGGTGAACAGCTTTACCTTGACCTTGAAGCCGTTGGCGGTGCTGAAGAACACCGGCAGGAGATCGAAGAACAGCGTTCGATCGTCATGGGTCTCGACCGTGAGCAGGCGGCCGCGCACCTCCGGGCGCGTGCGGGCGTGGATCATCTGGAGGTTGGTCGTCTTCCCGGACAGACCGGGCCCGTAATAGACAACCTTGACAGTGAGCTCGCGCTGCGCCTGGTTCAGTTGCACGTAGACTCGAGCCCGGCCATGTCTTCTGGGAGTGACGGATCCCCCCGGGACGCAGCGCAGTTATAGACGGCGGAGGCGAGGCGCAGAAGGGTCAACAAGAAGGCGGGCAGGCGGACAGGCGGATGTGGGACGGCGACGGATAGCGAGGTGAGGTTCGGGATTCACCGGCCCGGTGTCAGCGGTTAGGATCAACCCGGCGCCAGGACGCCGCGTCCCTGAGATCCGGAGGAGGTTGGGATGACGATGAAGCAGGTCGGAGAGGTGAATGACGCAGCGACCGCCGTTCTGCCGCCTGATCTGGGGAACGAGCCGGACCTGGCCGCGGAGCTGACGTTCCACCCGCCGACCGACGAGGACATGAACCAGGTCGCGTCGCTCCGGGCATCGTCCGAGCCGTGGGCGAGCCGGGGCGAGAAGCCTGAGCAATCGCTCGAGGCGCTGACCAAGCTCCGCCCGTTTATCCAGGTCGCGAAGCTCCGGGGCGATGTGGTCGGCTACGTCACGGTCGAGCGGGATGGCCCGGTTCAGGGGGCCGCCTACATGCGCAACATCGTGGTGAAGCCGGACCTGCGGCAGCGCAAGCTCGGCACCCGGCTGCTCGAGCAGGCGATGCAGACCGCGCGGGACATGCACCGGCGCACGCTCGCGCTGCGCGTGGATCCCGCCAATGGCCCGGCGGTCAGCTTCTACCGCGCCAACGGGTTCACCACGGTGGCCACGGTGGTGTCGAAGAAGAGCGGCAAGCTGCGGCTGTTGATGTCGCGCGAGCTGTAACTTCTTCGGCGCACGTTCCGACGTTCCGACGGCCGCTCCACAGACGGGGCGGCCGTTCGACTTTTCGGCGGTCCACTTTGACGCACACTTATACACTTTGTATAAGTGTGCGTATGAGTCGTCCGTCCTACAAGAAGGCGCTGGAGGATGCGATCGCCGAGTACGAGTCCCTCCGCCGCGAGCGGGACGCGCTCGAGGCGCGGATGGCGCAACTCGCGCAGACGATCGGCTCGCTCAGCCGGCTGTGCGGGCTGAAGGCCGGGGTCGAGCTGGGCATCACCGACGCGTGCCGCGCGATATTGCGCAGCTCGAAGCGCGCGCTGACTCCCACGGAGATCCGCGACCAGCTCCAGGCGATGGGGTTCGATCTGTCGAAGTACGCCAACGGGCTGGCGGCCATCCACACGGTGCTCAAGCGGTTGCACGGCGCGGGCGAGGCCGACCTGCAGGAGACGCCGGAGAGGAAGCAGGGCTACGCGTGGAAGGGGACCTCGTACGTGCCCTTCGACATCGCGACGCTCATGAAGCTCTGGGACGACAAACGCTGAGAGCGGTCACGCGTCGCCGTTTGCAGGCGTGGCGTGCCGTTCGAGGAACTCCATCACGCGGGGATACAGCTCCTCTGGCGCGTGCCGGCCGAGCATGAGATCGCCATGCCCGTAGTCCGCGCGAAAGCCCGCTTCGCGCCCGGCGACGACGACTTCGGTGGGGCCGCGGACATACCGCGCGGTGTGGCGGACGGCGTCCGGCGGCGCGAGCAGGTCGCACGCGCCGGCGATGAGGAGCGTCGGCACGCGCACCGCGGCGAGGCCCCGCTCGTAGTCGAACTTGCGATCGCCGCTCTGCCAGCGTCCGGTGGTGATCCAGTCGAGGAACTGGCGCCCCACTCCGCCCGCGACGTCCGCGCCCACGTTGACGAGCGCCTTCTTCCGGGTGTCCTCGTCGAGGTTCTCGGGGCACACGAGGTACCGCATGAACGAGTCGGGCGGTGGCACCACCACGGCCAGCTTCGCCAAAGACTCCAGCGGTATCGACGGCGCGGACAGAAACGGGCGCACCAACCGGGCGAACGGTTTGAGCCCCTTCTGCACGGCGTAGGTCGTGGGGCTGCCGATGGCGGCGATCGCCCGGATCGGCGCGGCGGGGTTGCGCCCGACGTGCGCGAAGGCGAGCAACCCGCCTTTGGAGTGGCCCACCCAGAGCACCTCTTTCGCGCCCGCCTCCCGCACCGTCCTCAGCGCGGCGAGGACGTCGTGATCGACCTGGCGATCGAAGCTCGAGGTGTGCGCTCGGCCCGCTTCACCGCGGCCGCGGAGCTCGAGGATCCACGCCTCGAAGCCGCGTTCGGCCAGCCGCCGCGCGAGCGTGAACCGCTCGTCGAAGTCGAAGGTGAAGCGGTTCGCTCCCAGCCCGTGGCAGAGGACGACCGGCTCGACGAAGCGGCGTCGACCTCGCGGGTGATAGCGCGCCAGCGCCACGCTGCAGCCATCCGCGGTCGCCACCTTGTGGAGCGCGTCCGGCTCGAAGCGCAGACGCCACCGCTCGAACCCGAACGGCAGCCGGGCGGCTCCTCTCATCCAGCGTGCAGCGGCGACTTCATCCAACGTCGGCGTCCCCTCTCACATGTTCGTCGTCTTTCATCGTAGCGACCACCCGAACGCGCGGCGGAGACATGGCGAGCTCCCGGTCAGCCGGTCGCTCGCCCGGCGCCTTCGAACCATGCACGGAGCGCCTCGAGCGTATCCACCCGGCGCGCCGGCGGGAGGCTCCTCAGGAAAGTCCGCCCGTAGGCTCTGGCGCGGAGCCGCGGATCGAGGATCGCGACGACGCCGCGATCGCGCCTGGAGCGGATGAGCCGCCCGAAACCCTGCCGGAGCGCAATCGCCGCCTCGGGGAGCTGGTACGCGCCGAATGGATCCTCTCCGCGCTCGCGCAGCAGATCGATGCGCGCCGCCACGCGCGGATCGCCGGGCGAGGCGAACGGCAGCTTGTCGATCACCACCAGCGACAGCGCCTCGCCGGGCACGTCCACGCCTTCCCAGAAGCTGTGCGAAGCAAACAGCACCGACGGCCGCTCGCGAAACGCCTCCAGCAGCGCGCGTTTGGGGCGTTCGCCCTGAAGGAGCACCTGGTACGGCAGCCGGTCCTTCGCCGCCGCCCACGCCGCCTCCATGTTCCGAAGCGAGGTGAACAACGCGAACGCGCGGCCGCCGGTGACTTCGCACAGCGCCACCAGCTCGTCGGCCACGGCGCGCGCGAAGCCGGGCGCGTTCGGTTCGGGCAGATGATCGGGCACGTACAGCGCGGCCTGCGCGGAGTAGTCGAACGGCGAGGCCACCGAGACGGTCGCGTACGGCACGCCCTCGTCCGCGGGTGACAGCCCCATCCGGCGCGCGAAGTAGTCGAAGCGGCCCTCCGCCGTGAGCGTGGCGGAGGTGAAGACGACGGTGTCCACGTTCGCGTAGAGGCGCCGCCTGAGGTCGTCGCCGACCTCGATGGGCGCGGCACGCAAAAACAGCCCGCGCCCGCGCGCCTCCGCCCAGAACACGTGGCCGGGCTCGTCCGCGCAGGCGAGCAGCTCCAGCTGTTCGGCGATCTCCCCAGCGCGCCGGGCGATCGACGCCAGCTCGGGCGCCTCCTCCGCACGCGGAGCGCAGAAGGCGTGGAGGCTCTGAAGCGCGTCGACGAGCTGGGCCCGCTCCGTCGCGGCGCCTTTTAGGCTTTGGGCCTCCAGCCGCACCGCGCCGTCGTGCGCGAAGCGAAGGAGCACGCTCGCACGGTGGATGAAGGCGTCGGCGTGCCACTTGAGCCGTGCGGCCAGCGCGCCCAGCGTGTCGGCGCCCGGCGCGTCCGGCTGAAGCGCGCGCTGGGCGTCACCGGCCAGGTCCTCGATGCGGTAGTTGGAGACCTGGAACCCGAAGAAGTCGGTGGCCACCTCGTCGATCGCGTGCGCCTCGTCGAACACCACCGCCTCGTAGCGCGGGAGCACGCCGGTCTCGGACCCGCCCGGCCGTGAGCGCAGCGCGAGGTCGGCGAAGAAGAGGTGGTGGTTGGCGACGACGACGTCCGCGGCCTCCGCGCGCCGGCGCATGCGCGTCACGAAGCAGCTCTCGTACAGCGGGCACCTCGCGCCCAGGCAGGTCTCGGACGTCGAGGAGAGGTCCTTCCAGGCGGGGAGGTCCTCGGGGAGATCGAGCTCGGCGCGATCGCCGGTCTGGGTCCGCTCCGCCCACGCGGCGATCCGCGGCCAGGCGGCAACATCCTCCGGCGTGTCGAAGCGCAAGGACGCGGCCCGGGCCTCGAAGCGGTGCAGGCACAGATAGTTGGCGCGGCCCTTCACGTACGCCGCCTCGAATTCGAGCCCGAGCACGTCTCGCAGAAGCGGAACGTCCTTGAAGAAGATCTGCTCCTGCAGGTTCCGTGTCGCGGTCGACACCACCACCCGCCTGCCGGAGAGGATCGCCGGGACGAGGTACGCGAGCGTCTTTCCGGTGCCGGTGCCCGCCTCGGCGATGAGGTAGCTGCGGTTCGCGAACGCCTCCTCCACGGCGCGGGCGACCTCGAGCTGTTCGGGGCGGTGCTCGAAGCCCGGGAGCGCGGCCGCGAGCGCGCCGTGTTCGCCGAGGATGCCGTCGACCGAGAGCAGTGGCTTCAAGGGAAGATCCCGCCGGCCAAAAGACGCCGCCGCGGGCGCGCGGGAGCCTACACCGCAGGGCACAGGTGGCCAGCGCTCACGCGCGCTCCGCCCCGCCCACCGTCCGGCCAATCAGGCAGGCGCCCCGCCGCGGGTCGACGGAACGCTCCGGCGGTCCGTACCTTCGTCAAGGCGGACGCCTGAAAGGAACCAGCCATGCGCATGAACGTCCATGACGCCCTGCTCACCTTGTTCGCGGCCGGCGCGATCGGCTTCGGCGCGTGCAACGGTCCGCCGGGCGAGTCTTATCGGCGCCCGGTCGATCAGGTGCAGGCGGCCTCACGCGGGGAGCAGCAGGCGCGCGACCAGCTCCCGATGAACGCCGTGGGCGGCAGCAGCGTCGCCGGCGGCGGCCTGAGCGATCCGGGGGACATCCAGACGGGCGGCCCGCGCCCACTCGGAATCGCTCAGAACAACGCCCCTCCGCAGGGCGTGCCCTCCGCGACCGAGGAGCAGGATCCGCAGAGCGACTTCAACGTCCAGGGCCAGGGCAATCCGAAACCGGGGTTCGACACGCAGGCGCTCCAACGCGCCCTTGAGTCTCGAAAGCCGGTGGCGCGCTAGCGCGCCGCTCAAGCCAGTTGCCGCACCATCAGCGCGAGCGCCATCAGCGCGCCGATCAACATGATCGCCGCGGCCACGATCTGCCAGAGGGGGATGCGGCCCGGCGCCGCGGTGCGAGCGCCCCGGAGCGCCTCTCCCGCGGCCGTCGCGCGGCGGAGGATCTCCTCGCGCCCGCGCTGGGCGATCGGATCCATCGGAGCGACCACCGACCGGATTCGGTAGAGCCGTCCGACCGCGGCCAGCTCGCCGCGCTCCCTGGCAAGTCGCACGAGCGCCTCGTGCCGGGACTCGTCGTCCCAGGCCGCGAGGGCGGTGCGGAACGCCTCCGCCACCTCGGCGGAGGGAAGCACCTCCTCGGGCCGGAAGTTCACGAACGTCAGCCCACAGTGCGGGCACGTCTCGCTCTCCGGCCGCCGCACGCCGATGCACTTGGGACAGCGGTCCGCGGGGACGGCGAATGGATCGTCCGAGGCGGCGGCTTCGGCGGCGAGCTGGACGGCGTCCTCGACCGCACGCAGCGGGATGACCCGCGCCGCGGAGTTCGCTGGAGGGTCTGCCGGCGGCTTCGACGGCGGGGCGGATGGAGCAGCCGGCGCGGGTGGGCTGGCGGAAGGTCGTGGCTCCGGCGTGCTGTTCCCGGCGAGCTCGAGCGTGCCCTCGGCGCCGCAGTGCGCGCAGGTGAGCCACAGCCGGTCACCCTCCACGCGGAACGAGGAAGCCGCCGCCTGCCGTTCGCAGGATGCGCAGAGGAACTTCACGGCTGCACCGCCTGCATCGGGATGGGCACGATGCACAGCACCAGCACGATCAGGCAGATCGCGCAGACGAGCTTCCGCGAACGCGTGAGCGGCTCCTCGGGGTGCAACACCGGAGGATGGCCGAAGCCGATCACCGACGCCGTCACCGCGAACCAGACGATCCACGACGCGCTGTGGAAGAGCGCGAGGTACAGCAGCCCCGCCGAGACGAGCCGACCCATGAGCTCGGCGCGCCGGCCGAACACCGCGAACGCCAGGTGCCCGCCGTCGAGCTGACCGATCGGGCAGAGGTTGAGCATGGTGACCAGAAGCCCGAACCAGCCGGCGATCACCACCGGGTGGACGTAGACCTCCTTGCCCGGCGGCAGCGGCCCCAGCACCAGCCACTGGAGCCCGCGCATCAGCAGGTTGTCGCCGTAGATGACCGGCATCGGCCCCACCGCGTGCGGCTGCCAGGTCCCCGCCATCTGCTCGGTCACGTAGCGGATCAGATCCTTCGCGAGCGCGACCAGCGACCAGTCCACGGGCGTCCCCGGCGGCGCGTCGGCGACGGTGGACATCGACAGGCCCCAGAGGATGACCGGGATCGCCACCGCCACGCCCGCGAGCGGCCCCGCAGCGCCGATGTCCACCAGCGCGTTGCGCGAAGGGATCCGGCTCTTGATCCGGATGACGGCGCCCAGGGTCCCGAAGCTGAGCGGAAAGGGGATGAAGTACGGCAGCGTCGTCTGCACCCCGTGGATCCGCGCCAGCACGTAGTGACCCATCTCGTGGGTGCCGAGGATGAGCACCGCGCAGAACCCGTAGGCCAGCGGCCCGGTGAAGTCGCCCTGGGAGTTCTGGTTGAAGACGAAGTAGCAGCCGACGGTGGTCACCAGCGTCGCCGCGACCAGGCCCAGGTTCACCAGCGGCCGGTCACCGGGGAGGAGGAGAGATCGCGCCATCGGAGCGGAGGTCTGGCTAGCAGGCCGGGCTCCGTATTTCCACGGGCTTGACTCCGCCCCCTCCCCTGCTAAGACCCCGGTCTGCTTGAGGGGGGCTTAGCCGCCAGAGCGGTGATCGCCTAACCAAGTCCACACGACGTCTGCTGGAGGGATCCACACAATGAAGAAGGCTTTCCTTGCAGTTCTTGCCGCGTCGAGCCTCACCGCCTGCACCTCGGTCGAGACCGCCACGGTTTCTGCGTCGGAAGTCGCGACGAACGGTGGCGAGGCAGTCGCCGTGATCCAGGGCACCGCGATCGGTCTTACTGCGATCTTCCACATCGTCGAGATCGTGCAGTCCGACCTCGACACGGCGGTCAACAAGCTCGTGATCGCCGAGGCGAAGGCGATGGGCGCCTCGCGTGTGGACCTCAAGTCGGCGATGACCACTCCGCGTCACGGCATCTTCGCGCTCGCCGGCGGCATCATCGGCGCGCCGATCGCGATCGCAACCGGCATCGCGGTGAAGTAGTCCTCCTCCTTCCCGGAACGAAGGGCCTTCCTGGTGACGGGGAGGCCCTTTTCCTTTTCAGGAGCTCTCGCCGTGCGCCGCCCCGCCCGATCCCCGCTGACGATTCCGCTCGCCTGCGCGTGCGTGTGCGCGCTCGCGCTCTGCGGCTGCCCGAAGAAGGAGGAGCAGAGCGCCGAGGACGCCGAGGCGCTGCTCGCCCGGGCCAAGGGCGCGCTGGCCGAACGCGAGAAGAAGCTGCGCAGCTACCACCTCGAGGGCACCGTCGCCGAAGCCGGTCAGCGGGCCGACTTCACCTTCGACTACCGCGCCCCCAACCGGATGAAGGGGACCGTCCGGGTCGAGGACAAGAGCGAACGGACGTACTCGTTCGACGGCGATCGACTCTTCGTCCTGGCGCCGGAGGAGAAGACGCTCGTCCAGAGCGAGCTGCCGAAGGATTCCCAGCAGAGCGCGGTGATGCTCACCCAGCTCTTCGGCCAGTTCGCGCCGGAGGGCTACCGCGCCCCGGTGCTGGAGCTGGCCCATGCCGACGCGCGCAAGGTCTCCCGGCCCGAAGCGCCCGAGGCGGTCGAGATCAGCAGCGCGACGAAGGACGAGAGCGGGGACACCATCACCGTCACCTACGTATACCGGTGGCCGTCGATGGATCTGCTCGAGAAGCGGCTCACCGAGAACGGCAACTCGATGACCCTGCACGTCGACGAGGAGCTGTGCGACGAGCGGCTGAAGCTGTGCGTGCCGAAGAAGCTCACCCAGAAGTACGGCACCCAGCCGGGCGCGGTGACCACGCTCTCCCGGATCGACTTCAACGTCTCCCTGCCGAACGATGCTTTCACGCTGCCGCTGCCCGAGGGCTACACGCTCAAGCGGCAGACGCAGCCTCAACCCTAGGCTGCGCACGGCGCCGGCCGGACGCATCCTCCCTGCATGGAGGCAGGCGAGCCCACCGCGGTGCTCGTCAACACCGCGTCGCGCGGCGGCCGGGAGCGCTTCGCCAAGGTGAAGGCGATCGCCGAACGTTCCGGTACGCCGCTCGTTGCGGTGGAGGCGATCGACGTGCCGGGGACGATCCCGGACCGGATCCGAACCGCGCTGCGATGCGGCGCGCGCCGGGTCGTGGTGGGTGGCGGCGACGGAACCCTGAGCGCGGTTGCGGACGTGGTGGCCGGACAGGACGTGCGGATGGGCGTGCTGCCGCTTGGCACCGGGAACGACTTCGCGCGCTCGCTGCGGATCCCCGTGGACCTCGAACAGGCGGCGGCGATCGCCCTGGGTGGTTCCGTTCGGCGGGTGGACGTGGGCGTGGCGAACGGGCGCGTGTTCCTCAACGCGGCGAGCATCGGCCTGAGCTCGGCGGCCACGCGGCGGATCTCCGACGCGCTGAAGAAGCGGCTTGGGCGCGGGGCGTTCGCGGTGGCGGCAGCGAGCGAGGCATGGAGCCACCGGCCGTTCGCCGTGCACCTTCAGACGGACCACGGTAGCGAACGGATGGACGCGCACCAGGTGGTGGTGGGCAATGGGCGCTACCACGCGGGCGGCCGGCTGGTCTCGCCGGAGGCGTCGCACAGCGATCGCCGATTGGACGTCTACGTCATCCGTTCAGCCCAGGCGGCGAGACCGGGCGCGCAGACCGATGGCGCGAAGGCGAAGGACCTCTGGATGCTGCTCCGCGTGGCGATGCTGCTGAAGCGCGGGAGACACGTGCGACACCCGGCGGTGCTCCATCTGCGTTGCGCCCGCGCACAGCTCACCGCCGAGCCGGCGCAGGAGATCGATCTCGACGGTGAGCTGGTCGGCAGCACGCCGGTCGCGTTCAAGGTACGCCCCGGCGCGCTGCAGGTCTTGGTCCCGGCGTAGCCGGCGAGCCGCCGGGTTACGCGCGGCGGCGCCGGAGGAACGGGACCACCGCGAACAGGGCGAGGAGCTCGAGCCCGGGCACCGACGCGCAGGTGCCTTTCACCGAACCTGCCGAGCCGTTGTCGGACGGAGCCGGGGCTTCGCGGTGCAGGGTGATGCGGCCGCTCACGCTCTCGCCGTTCATCCCCGTGGCGAGCGCTTCGATGGTGTTGTCGCCCACGGCCAGCGGCACCGTCGCTGCGAAGCCGCCCGCGCCCACCTGCTCCGCGGTGATCCCGTTCACGGTGACCGACTGCACTTCGAAGCCGCTCACGCTTCCATAGATGGTCACGCTCTCCGCGTTCACCGTGGCGCCGTCCTTCGGATCGATGAACTCGATCGCCACTTCCGCCGGCTTGGGGTCCTCGCCCTCGGTCATCGGGAGCTGGAGCCTGAGGCGCTCGTCGTCGGGCACGGACACGGTCTCGAGGTGGGTGAGGAAGCCCGGCGCCTTCGCCTCGAGCAGGTAGTCGCGCGGCACGTCGGTGAGCTCGATGCTGTAGCTGCCGTCCTGGCCCGTCACCGTGGACGCCACCTCCTCCCGGGTGTTCACGTCCAACAGCCGCACGGTCACGTCCGGAATCCGCGACGCCTCGTCGTCGGCGAGGTGCGCGAAGCCGGCGATGCCCGCGTGGAAGGTCGCCTCCACCTTGTCCACCGAGGTGTTTCCGGCCTTGTCGGTCGCGGACACCTCGATGGTGTTGAGCCCCGGCGAGAGCTTGATCTGCTGTTCGAACTTCCCGTTGACGACGTCGACCTTGGCCGGAGTGCCGCCGTTGATGGAGAGCGTCACCTGGTCAATCGCCCCGCCCTCGTCTGAGGCGTCGCCCTGCAGGGTGAGGATGGCCACCTCCAGCGAAGCGCCGTCACCCGGGAACGTGATGCCCACCTGCGGCGGGGTGGTGTCCGCCATCGGCGTGCCGGGCTTCAGCTCCATCGAGCCCCAGATGATGGTGCCGCTCGAGACGGTGCGGGTGACGCTGGCGTTCTGGTAGCCAGTCTTCTCCGCGGTGATGGTCCAGGTGCCCGGGTTGAGGTTGAAGCTGTAGACGCCGTCGGTGCCGGTGACCATCGACTGGCTGGTGCCCTGCACCTTCACGGTCACGCCTGCCACGCGGTCGGAGGTGTTGCCGTTCTGGTAGATGACGCCCTTCACCGTGCCCGGGTTGGAGATCGGGTTGATCTCCATCGATCCCCAGATGGTGGCGCTGGCGGTGACGGTGCGGGTGACCGAGTTGGAGGAGTAGCCGCTCTTGGTCACCGTGGCCGTATAGGTGCCCGGCGGCAGACTGAAGGTGTACACGCCGGTGCTGCCGGTGGTGACCTGCTGGCCGTTCACCTTCACCACCGCGCCGGAGACGCGGTTCGAGCTGCTCCCGCCCTCGTAGATGATGCCGGTGAGGGTGCCGTTGTTGGAGACCGGGTTGATCTCCATCGACCCCCAGATGGTCGTACCCGCGGTGACGGTGCGGGTGACCTGGTTGGAGGTGTAGCCGCTCTTGGTGACCTTGGCGACGTAGGTCCCGGGCGGCAGCGTGAAGCTGTACTCACCGGTGCTGCCCGTGGTGACCGACTGGCCGTTCGCGGTGACCACCGCGCCGGAGACGCGGTCCGACGTGTTGCCGTTCTTGTAGATGACGCCCTTGAGCACGCCGGTGGTGTTGCCCGGGCTGGAGCCCAGCACGAGCCCCATGTACTTGGTCCAGTTCCAGCCGGAGCCCGGGTCCGTGTGACCGCCGGTGTTGCAGCTCGGCGAGACCTCGCTGTGGCCGATGATGTGCGTGCGGTTCTTGGGGATCCCGTGGCGATCGGCGATCCACCGGGTCAGCTTGGCCGACTCGGTGTACATCGCGTTGGTGTACCAGGTGGACGGCGCCGAGACGTACCCCTCGTGCTCGATGCCGATCGACTTCGAGTTGTAACACTGCGCGTGCCACGCGGTGTCCGCGTGCTCCACCATCTGGGTGATCTGCCCGTCGGAGGAGCGCACGCAGTAGTGCGCGGAGACGTTCGAGTTCGGGTTGAGGAACCAGGAGATTGTCCCCGAATACGACCCCTGCATCGTGTGGATCACGACATACGTGTAGCTGCTGCGGCCGTTGGTGTAGTTCGGCGACGCCTTCCACTGGTACGCGCCCGGGTACTCCTTCACCGCGTCCTTGTGCTGGGCGACGGGGGCGTGGCGGATCCAGTCGAAGTGGTTGGGCCTGAGGGTGACGGTCCCGTCGTTGCGCTCGGCGACGAAGCCGCGGTCGATGGTCTGGAACACGTCCGCCGCGTAGTCGGCCCCCTGAAGCGCGGACTCCACGCCCGGAAAGAGCGAGACCGCGTGGAACCAGTCGGCGGGATCGTTCGGGTTGAGGTCGCCGTAATCGGAAAAAGACTGGTCGGCGAGCTCACGCAGGAACGCCGCCGCAGCGCGGATGTTGGCGGCATCGTCCAGCTTCACGCGGCCCACGTCCACGCCGGCGATCGCCGCGCCGCGCGGGAGCGCCTCCCAGTCCGCGCGATCCACCAGGTTCATCAGCCCGTACCCGCCGGTGATGGACGCCTTCGGGCCGGGGTTGGAGACGCGGGTCTCGACGTACGCGATCGCCTTGAGGATTTCGATCGGCACCTGGTACTCGCGAGCGGCCTGCTCGAACGCGTCCTCCAGCTTCGACGTCCCGCGCGCCGGGATCTCGGGCGCGGCGGAAGTGGCGGCCGGCGAACCCACACTGAGCGCGAGGTCGGCCTCGGTTCCGCAGGCTCCCAGCAACGAGACGGCGAGCGCGACGGCGGCAGTGACGAGGTGGCGGCAATTCATGAGCTGCTCCTTCGTGCGGGGCTCCCCTTTTTCGCGCCGAAGGAATTCCATGCGGGGTCGAGCGGCGGCAAACGGGCTGCCACCCGGAAGTCGCCTTCGCGTGACACCGCCTTCGCGTTTGTTGTGGCGGGTGAGTCGTGAGTGGGCGCTGACGCGCGGCCGGATGGGCGACGGACTTAGCGGGTGCGCCTGGAGGTGCCGAGGATGGTCTTTCGCACTTCGTCCGGGGTCTGGCCTGCCGAGTCCGCGACCACGCACGAGACCCAGGCGAGATCGGCCAGGCCCTGCAGCACCCTGGCTCGTTCGGCGTCGCTTCCGGAGGCGAGCTTGTTGGCCGCAGCGGTCACGAAGCTCGAGGCCAATGACTCGAACAGGTAGACGCGGTTCTCGATCGTCTCGGGCTTCTCTTTCGCCATGCGCGCAAGTGTATCCACTCGCGCTCAGCGCTGGCTGCCTCCGGTGACGCCGGGTTCGGCGAGTGCGGCTTCGAACAGCGCCCGTACCCGTCTCGCGAGCTCGTCCGGATTCTCGCCGAACTGGGCGGGGGAGATAGGTTCGAGCACTTCCACCTGGATGTCTGAGCGCGCATTCACGAAGGGTCCGTCGCCCCGGATCAGCTGCGCGGTGCCTTTGAGGACCACCGGCACCACGGGCACGTGTTCCTCCATCGCCAGCGCGAACGCGCCGCGCTTGAAGTCGAGCAGCCCGCGCCCACCGCTGTACGTCCCTTCGGGGAAGATCAACACCGGCATCCCGCGCCGCAGCCAGTTCCGGCACGCCTCCATCATCCGGCGCGTCGAGCCCGGGCTCCCGCGCTCGAGGCGGACGTACTTCGCCATCCGCATCAGCCAGCCGACCACGGGCACCGAGAACAGCGAGGCCTTGGAGACGAACTTGTAGGGGTGGAACAGCCCCATCGCCGCGACCACGTCCGCCATCGACTGGTGGTTGGCGACCAGGACCGCGGGACCCGGCGGCAGGCGCTCGCGGCCGCGGACCTCCGCCCGCCACAGCGGGGAGGCGCGCAGGTACAGGAAGGTCCAGCGGCAGATGAACGCATGAATCGCCCGCCGGTCGCGATCGAACGGCAGGGTGAAGAGGAAGATCAGCGTCCCCAGCAGAAGGCAGATGGGCGCGGTGACGGCGAACAGGAGCCAGAACCACGCGGTGGTGATGGCCGCGCCGGGCGTGACGCGCACAGCCGGCTCTTCGGGCGCGGAGGCCTCCATCTCCGCCGGTCAGCGCTTCGGCTCGGAGAGCGACGCCGCCATCCGCATCCCGTACGCGGTCTCCAGGCCGCCGTCGACGACGAGCGTCTGGCCGTTCACGTACCGCGACTCGTCGGTACACAGCCACTCGATGGTGGCGGCAATCTCATCCGCCGGCGCGATGTAGCCGCTCGGCACCTGGCTGGCGATGTTCGCCTCGACCATGGGCCACGCCTCGCCGATGTAGAAGCGCGACGAGTCGGTGTCGATGTAGCCGGGGTTCACCGCGTTCACGCGGATGCCTTCGCCGGCGAGCTCGTTGCAGAGGTACTTCACCAGCACCTCCATCGCGCCCTTCATCGCGCCGAGGAAGCCGTGGAACGGGATGGGCATCCGCGAGTCCATCCCGGAGACGGCGACGATCTTCCCCTTGCGGCCGGCCATCAACGGCAGACACTGCTGCACGCCGTAGAGGAAGGCCTTCACGGTCACGTTGAAGGTCTTGTCCATCTGGTGGAGCTTCATCGCCGTCAGCGGCACGAAGGCGGTGGACGCCGCGTTCGCCACGAACACGTCCAGGCCGCCGTGCACCTCCTTGATGCGCGCGAACACCGGGCCGAGGCTCTCCGGTTCGAGCTGATCCGCCACGAGCGTCGTGCACCGGCGCCCGAGCGCACCGACCTCCTTCTCCAGCGACTGCGCGGCGGCGGCATCCCGCCGGTACGTGGAGACGATGTCGAAACCGCGGCGGGCAAGCCTGAGCGAGACAGCGCGGCCGACGCCGCGGGAACCTCCGGTGATCAGCGCAACGGGAGCGGACATGGCGCCGTCCCATACCACGCGCGGTGTGCGGCCAGGAGACCTCCGCCCGGCCATACCACGCGCCGTGTGCGGCTAGGAGACCTCGGTCGGCGGTGGCGAGGCGGGCGGCGACGGCGGCGCGGGCGGCTGCGCGGATGTGGCGCGTTCGGGCGGGCGCTTGATTCCGGAAAGGACGAGCAGCGCCGCGCCCCCCATGATCGCCAGGTCGGCGACGTTGAAGATCCCCGACCGCAACGAGCCGATTCCCAGGTTCATGAAGTCGACCACGCGCCCGTCGTTGACGACCCGGTCGACCCAATTACTCAGCCCGCCGCCGACCAGCATCGCCAGCCCCGCGGTGGCCACCGCGTTCAGCTTCGGGCTGACAAAGAGCAGCACCAGCATCGCCAGCAGCAACACACCCACGCCGACGGTCAGGACCCAGAACTGCGCGGTGCCGTGCATCCGCCCTCCGAGCCCGAGGAACGCGCCCGGGTTCTCCGCGTACGTGAGCCGGAACACATCCGCGAGGAAGGACCGTGTCGGCACCGACTTCAGATGTTCGACGGCGATGTCCTTGGTCAGCCGATCGCACCCCACGCACAACGAGAGGACCGCGGCAGCTAAGAGAAGACGGTGCAGGCGACGCATGCCGCACCCGTATCACGCCGGCCGCGCGCGGGCGATGCGCTCTGCGGAAGGCCTGCTCCCCGGCTCGTCGAGCCAGCGCGACTGTCTGTTCGCGCGCAGACGCGGGGCGGTGCATTCCCTACACGTGTGGTGGTGACGGGTCGGTTTGAACTACGAGACCCACCGATGCGAATCGCGATCTCCGGCGGGACGGGGTTTCTGGGGCGGCCACTGGTGCAACGCCTGAGCGCCGCCGGCCACGAGTGCCTGGTGCTCACACGACATCCGCTCGCGCAGCGTTCGCTTCCGCACGGCGCCACCCCAGTGGAATTCGTCGCCGGACGGCCGCTGCCCGCGGAGCGCATCGCCGGCGCCGAAGCGGTCATCCACCTCGCGGGCGAAACGGTGGGGGTCCGCTGGAACGACGAGGTGAAGCGGCGGATCCGCGATAGCCGCGTGCAGGGGACGCTGGAGCTGGCGAAGGCGGCGCGCGAGGCGGGCACGGTCCGGCACTTCATCTCGGCGTCGGCGGTCGGGTTCTACGGGAACGATCGCGGCGCGGAGGCGCTCACGGAGGAGAGCGCGCCGGGACACGACTTCCTCGCCGAGGTCTGTCGCGAGTGGGAGGCCGCCGCCCGGACCGCAGCCGAGGGGTCGGATCGGATCCGCGTGGTGACCCCGCGCATCGGCGTGGTGCTGCACCCGGAAGGTGGTGCGCTCCGGCAGATGCTCACGCCGATCAAACTGGGCGTCGGCGGACGGCTGGGCACTGGCGCGCAGTACGTCAGCTGGATCCACCGCGAGGACCTGCTCGGCCTGTTCGTCTTCCTCCTCGAGGCGAAGGACCTGCACGGGCCCATCAACGCCACCGCGCCAAAGCCGGTCACCAACGCCGAGCTGACCCGGGCGATCGCCCGGAAGCTCCGGCGGCCGGCGATCGTCCCGGTCCCATCGCTCGCGCTCCGCGCGCTGTTCGGCGAGATGGCGGAGAACCTGCTCGGCGGCCAGCGCGTCATCCCGCAGCGGGCGCAGGAGGCAGGTTTTACGTTCCGCTTCCCCACCCTCGCCGCCGCGCTGGACGACCTGCTCGGCTGAACGCGCTTTGCCGGATCCGCGACCCGGCCGATGCTCAAGTCCGGGAGGGAAGATGATCGTGCGGCGTATTGCGTTGTCTTTGATGCTGATCGTCTGCCTCGGCGCAACCGGTGTGGCCGAGGCGCGCGTTCGCTCGTCGGAGCTGGCGGTCGGCGGCGGCCTTTTGATCGGCCCCGGAATCGACCTGAACGGTGGGCCCACTGCGCTCAAGCTCAACTTCCGCGGCTGGCTGACGGCGATGGAGCGGGATCAGCTCGAGCTGGGCCTGGTGCTGCCGTTCGGCCTGGGCTTCTCGGGACGAAGCCAGGGCAACGTGGACATTTCGACGACCCTCTTCGAGCTCGCACCTTCCGCCCGCGTGCTCGTCGCCCTCAACGAATACGTGCGCCCGTACTTCGACTTCGGGCCGGGCTTCTCGGTCGCGTCCACCGAGACGGTGGTCCGCATCTTCAACCTGGAGTCCCACGACACCGACTCGCGGACCTCCATTCTGCTCCGGATCGCTGTAGGGGTGGAGATCCTCCCGCTCCGCAAGCAGGGCCTGGTCCTGATGGTCGAACCCGTGGCGATGAACCTGCGCTTCTTCGGTGGCGCGACACAGGCGGAGTACGGGCTTCTGTTCGGCGCCGGTTACCAGCTCTGAGGGCAGCGCGCCGAAGACGGCGGTGTTATCTCCGGTCCCACCGCCATGGTTCGCTACATCCCCTTCTTCACCCTCGCCTTCCTCATCCTCGGGGCCGGGCACGTGTACCTGTACCGGCGTCTGGTCCGCGACACCACGCAGGATGTCCGCCTGAGGCGGTTCGGTCTTCTGGTGACCGTGCTCCTCGCGATGGTGCTCATCGTCGGGCGCATCCTCCAGCGTCTCGCTCCGGGCACCTTCAGCGATGTGGTCGCCGGAGTCGGCTACGTGTGGATGGGGGTCGCGCTCTTTCTGTTCCTGACTCTGCTGTCCTTCGACGCGGTCAGGGGGGTCCAGCACATCGTCCGCCGCTTCCCCCGGCAGCGGCCGTCGTCAACGCCTGCCGCGTCCGGTTCCGCCGCGAGCGTGACCGATCCGGTCGATCCGTCGCGGCGTCTGTTCCTCGCGCGCGCGTCTGCGGGCACGGCCGCGGCCATCGCCAGCAGCGCTTCGGGATACGGCGCCTGGCGCGCGTACCATCCGCCGTCGATCTCCGAGGTCGTCCTCAAGGTGCCGAAGCTTCCCCGGACGCTGGAGGGCTTCACCATCGTCCAGCTCACCGACATCCACGTGGGCAACCTGATCGAACGCCGCTTCCTCGACGAGCTGGTGCGCGTGGCCAACTCGGCGAAGCCGGACCTGGTGGCGATCACCGGCGACCTCGTCGATGGCGGCGTGGACGAGCTCGGGCGTTCGGTCGCGGCGCTCCGCGGGCTGAAGTCGCGCTTCGGCAGCTACTTCGTCACCGGCAACCACGAGTACTACGCGGGCGTCAGGGAGTGGACGGCGTTTCTTCTCAGCGTGGGCGTGCAGGTGCTGCGCAACCGGCGCGTTCCCATCGGCGATGGCGGCGGCACGTTCGATCTGATTGGCGTGGACGACTGGCGGGGCGGGCGGTTCACCGGCGAGGGCACCTATGACCTGGACGCGGCGATCGCCGGAAGGGATCCGGACAAGGCGGCGGTGCTGCTCGCGCACCAGCCCGCCAACTTCGACGTGGCGCGGACGAAGGGCGTGGACGTCCAGCTCTCCGGCCACACCCACGGCGGTCAGCTCTTCCCGCTGACATTCCTGGTGGGGCTGGGCTGGGAGTACTCCGCCGGTCACTACGAGCGGGACGGCGCGCACATCTACGTCAGCCGCGGGTGCGGGTTCTGGGGTCCGCCGATGCGCGTAGGCAGCCCGCCGGAGGTGGTGAAGGTCGTCCTCACGACCTGACGGCGGAGGTGCGATAAGGTCTCCCCTCCAGCATGAGCAAGGACCCGATCCGGCGCGATCCAGAACCCGTCAAACGCGAGATCAAGCAGGAGCGGGCGGCCCGGACCCGCGAGGAGATCCTCGAGGCGGCGATCAAGCTCTTCGCCCGCCGCGGCATCCTGGCCACCACGATGTCCGAGCTCGCCAAGGCGATCCGGATGACGCCGGGCGCGCTCTACTGGCACTTCCCCACCAAGGAAGACCTGCTCCTCGCTGCGATCGAGGAGCTCAACCGGCGTTACGTCGACGAGTTCAACGAGCTCATCACCGAGGGCCGCAAGCTCCCCGCGCACGAGCAGCTGGTCCAGTTCTTCCAGCGCACCCGCGCCTTTCTGCGCTACCACCGCGAGTACGGCATCTTCTTCGGCATGGTGGCCGCCGAGGCCGCGGACACCAACGAGCGGATCGCCGAGGCGCTGCGCAACGCGCTGTCGCGCTACGCCGGCGTGGTGCGCGGAATCATCCGGTACGGGCAGGAGAAGACGAAGGAGTTCCGCACCGACGTCGACGCCGAGGTCCTGGCGCACGCGCTGATCGGTTCGTACCAGGGGATGATCATCCACCAGAACCTGTTCCACGCGTCGCTCCAGTACGACGCGCTCACCGCCGCGCTGGACCGGCTGGTGACGGAGGGGCTCAGGCCCCGCTGACCTCAAGCAGCTCCACCTCGAACAACAGCGTGGCGTCGGGAGGAATCACCCCCGGGAACCCGCGCCGGCCGTAGCCCAGTTCGGGCGGGATGGTGAGCCGGCGCACCCCGCCCACCTTCATACCCGCCCCGCC
>JADGHL010000182.1 GCA_019686135.1 Myxococcaceae bacterium
ATGTCGCGCCGGCGGGGGGGCGGGGATATGTTTATACGCCCCCGGGCCGGGGGCGGCTCCGGGGTGACTTCCAGATCCGGAGGACGGCCGGGAAGGGTCTCCCGGGCGGCGTCCGACGGCGGCGCCGGCGGTGCAGGCGGAGGTTCCGCGAAGGACGGCAGGCCCACCAGCGTCTTGTGCTCCGGCAAGGGCTTGGGTGCCTGAGCCGGTTCGGGCGCGGGCGGAGCCGCCGGCATCGTCGCCCGCGAGGGCGCGGCGCCCTTCTTCACCTGTGCCTGCGCGGCCTCCGAATCGGTGAGCTCGCGGATCCGGAACACGCGGCCGGAGGCGGACTCGGTCACGTGCACCGAGTTGTCGTCCTGGATGTCCACCAGGATGTTGCGGACGTTCGCGCCCTGCTCGCCGAGCTTGGTCATCCCGGTCTTCAGCGCCGCCATCCAGTTGTCGGCGTCCACCCGGAAGGTGACGTTGAAGCCGTTCTCGTCGGCGGCGGGGATGAAGACCTCGAACCTGGGCATGCGACCTCGCTAGCAGAGCGGCTTTTGGGGCGTCAACGAACGGCCAGCGAGGCGAGATAGCGCGCCAGCGCCTGCGCCTTGGGGATCAGCGTGTGCACCTCGATGTGCTCGTCGAGGGTGTGGAAGCCCCTGCCGCGCGGGCCCAGCCCGTCGATCGACGGGATCCCCATCTGCGACGACGTGCTCGCGTCCGAGCCGCCGCCGATCAGCGCCGCCTCCGAGAACTGCAGTCCGCTCTGTCGGGCGAAGGCGCCGTAGGCGTTCATCAACGCCACGCTCGCCTCCGAACGCTCCAGCGGTTCGCGCGCGATGCCCCCGCCCACTTCGATCCGCGTGCCGGGGACCTCGGCCGCCGACGCCGCCGCGGCCTCCCGCATCGCCTGTAACAGCGCCTCGCCCTCTGCGCGCGTGCAGAAGCGCATGTCCACCGCCGCCTCGGCGTGGTCCGGGACGGTGTTCTTCCCCTGGCCGCCGCTCACCTTGCCCACGTTCACGGTGACACCGCGCGCGTAGTCGGTGAGCCGCTGCGCACGGTCGATCCAGCGGGCCAGGGCCCAGATCGCGTTGGCGCCCTCCGCGTGCGCGTTGCCGGCGTGCGCCGCCTTGCCGGAGGCGACCACGGTGATGACCCCGGTGCCCTTGCGGCGGGTGATCACCGCATCGTTGGCGCGCCCGGACTCGAACACCAGCGCCGCTTGCGCGCCCCCGATGGCCGAGCGGATCACCCCCTGGCCTTCGGGCGAACCCACCTCCTCGTCGGAGACGATCACCACCCGGAGGCCCGGGATGGCCTCGAGGCCAAAAGTCCCGGCGAGCGCGCGGATCGCCCAGGCGATGACCACCAGCCCGCCCTTCATGTCCAGGACGCCGGGGCCGCGCCGCAGCTCTCCGTCACGGCGGTAGCCCTCGAACTTCCCGGGCGGGAACACCGTGTCGAGGTGGCCGAGGATCGCCACGGGCTGCGTGCCCGGCGCGCCCGTGGTGCGGAAGATCAGATGATCAGCAAAGGTCGCGCTCGGGACGACTTCGGCAACGATTCCCGGCACGCGGAAGAGGTCCCGAAGCAGCGCCCCCACGCGGTTGCCGCCCTCGCGGTTCTCGGTGAAGGAGTTCACCTCCACCAGCGCGGCGAGCGCCTCCTCCATCTTCGGCAGCTCGCCACTCAGCCACTTCGCCGCGTCGTCACCTGATCCCGACATCGCCTCTTCGCGCCTCCGTCAGATCCGGAACCCCAGGCGCAGCCCGGCGATCGGCCCCGGATCGAGATAGCCGACCTCCAATCCGAAGGTCAGCCCGGAGGTCTGGAGCCCGAATCCGAGCGCTGCGTGCAGACGCAGAAAGTCGCCGCCGCCGAACATCAGCCACGGGCCGACCAGGCCTTCGAGGTACACCCGCCCGCCGGCCAGGTGCGCGCGCAGGTCAAAGTCCAGCGGCGCGCCGAACTCGGTGGGCGAGCTGGTGGCGAGCGCGCCGAACCGTCCGCCCACGCGCAGGTGGCGGGCGATCGGCCCGTCCACCGCGAGGGTGAGGTTCAAGAGCCCCCGCCGCGGATAGACGTGGTAGTCGGCTCCCAGCCCCAGCCGGACCTGCGCGGCCGCCTCCGCAAAGCGGGGCAGCGCGCAGATGGCCAGCGCGGCGAGGGGGAGGATCCGAAACAGCCTCTTCACGAGTACCTCCGTCAAGGGTTCGCGGACGCACCCCTGCGCGCACCTATTGCTCGATGATGTTGAACTCGGTGCGGCGGTTCTCCGCGCGCCCGGCCTTCGTCGCATTGGAGGCGATCGGCCGCGTCTCGCCGTATCCCACCGCCTCCATCCGGCCCGGATCGATGCCCCGCTTGAGCAGCTCCGCCATCACTTGATCGGCGCGCCGCTGCGAGAGCTTGAGGTTGTAGAGGTCATTGCCCACCGAGTCGGTGTGCCCCTCGATCCGGATCTTCTTGATCTGGGGGTTGTCCTTCAGCGCCTGGGCGACGTCGTCGAGGATCTCGAAGGACTCGCGGCCGATGATCTTGTGGCTGCCGGTTCGGAACTTGATCTGCTGTTTGATCTCGATCCGGTCCTTCTTGACCACGACCATCTTGTACTTCTTCGGGCAGCCCTGCTCCTCGGCCACGCCCGGCTCGTCCGGGCACTTGTCGAGGCGGTCCACCACGGTGTCGCCGTCCTTGTCGGTGTCCGGGCAGCCGTTGTTCTCGGCGGGGCCGGCCTCCATCGGGCACTTGTCCTGACCGTCGGGCAGGCCGTCCTTGTCGTTGTCCAGATCGGGGCAGCCGTCCTCGTCCTCGAACCCGTCCTTGTCCTCGGGCTCGTCCGGGCACTTGTCGACGTCGTCGTGGATGCCGTCCTGATCCTTGTCGACGATCGGGCAGCCCAGGTTCTGCGGCGGGCCGGCGTCCACCGGGCACTTGTCCGCGGCGTCGAGCAGGCCGTCGTTGTCGTTGTCCGGTTCGGGGCAGCCGTCCTCGTCCTGGAACCCGTCCTTGTCCTCGGCGACGTCGCGGCAGCGGTCGATGTCGTCGGGGATGCCGTCGCCGTCCGAGTCCTCACGCGGGCAGCCCTGGGTCTCCTTCGCGCCCGGCGTGTTGGGGCACTTGTCCTCGGTGTCGAAGATGGTGTCCTTGTCGTTGTCCGGGTCCGGGCAGCCGTCGGTGTCCTCGAACTCGTCCTTGTCCTCCGGCTCGTCCGGGCAGGAGTCCTCGTTGTCCTTGATGCCGTCGTTGTCCCGGTCGAGCTCCTGGACCTCGACGATCACCGGCTTTTCGACCGGCTTCTCCTTCACCAGCACCTGCTTGGGCGCGCAGTCCTTCGACAGCGCCAGCGCTTTCTGGGCCCAGGTGCGGGCCTCGCGGATGTGCTCGCCGGCGCGGAAGGACGAACCTTCGGAGAGCTCGCCTTCGGCGAAGTCCAGGTTGGCCTCCGCGGTGGCCAGCTCCTTCGGCGCGCAGCGGTAGGCGCCGTTGCGCCGGGCGCGTTCGACATCGGCGCGGATCACCTCCGCGTCCGCGCGGATCTTGCTGCCGCTCACACAGCTCAGGGCGGCGGCGGCAACGAGGATGAACAGGCTCCGGGCGAAAACGGGGGTCCGGGTCATTCGGCGCTCGGCAGCGGGGGAGGAGGGGTGGTCTCGTTGGCGCTTGCGGAGAGCGCCTTCTCGCGGGCCTCGTTGGCGAACTTGCTGGCCTTCTTCGCGAAATCCACCGCGACCTCGTAGTCCGAGTAGCCGACCTCCTCGCGGGCCTTGAGCAGATACAGCTGTGCGGCGGTGTATTCGTACGGCGCGTAGGTCTCCGCACGCGCGGTGCGGGCGGCCTCGAGCGCGACGTCCGCATCGAGAAGGAACGCCGTGGACTGGATCGGGCCGCAACCCGCCAGTCCGCACAGGACAGTGAAGAGCGCCAAAAGACGCTTCATGGTTCTCCCAGCACGTTCAGTGCGCGACATGGACCTGCGCCGGCCCGTCGCACGACCTGCGGACAGCGGAACAGGTCGTAGCAGGGCCCCCCGAGGGGGTCAAGGATTTAGCCTTTGGTTACGGGAGTTTGGAAGCGCGCTATCCTGACACCCGCCCGATGCGCCGCCTGTTCTGCCTGCTTCCGATTTTTGTCCCCGCGCTGGTGCTGGCCCAGGGCCGCGCCGCCCAGCACCGGCTGGAAGCGCACGCGGAGGTGAAGAAGGTTCTTTCGGGGGGCAACCCCCAGGCCGCGCTGGCGCGCCTGCACTATCTGGGCGAGGAGCACTACGCGGCGGCGATGCTGACGCGCGCGTGGGAGGAGATCACCGCGATCGAGCTTCGACGGAACGTGGCCCAGGTCGTGGCGGGGTTGAAGGATCCGTCGGCGGAGCGGTTCCTCATGTCGCTGGCCGCATCGGACGACTCGGCGCTGCGGATGAGCGCCGCGGAGGGGCTGGGGCGGCTCGGCTCGAAGAAGGTGGAAGTCCTCTTCCCGCTTCTGTCCGACCCGTCGCTGGGCGTGCGCCGCGAGGCCGCCCGCGCTCTGGGCGTGTCGCACCTGAAGAAGGTGGGCCGGCCGCTCATCCGCGCGGCGATGACCGAGGGCGAACCGGAGGTGCGCGCGGCGATGCTGGTGGCGGCCGGCCAGTCCGGCGATCGCCGCATCGCGCCGCAGCTGGCGTCGTTCCTCACGCATTCGTCGGAGAGCGCCCGCCTCGCCTCCGCCCAGGGGCTGTGCCTGCTCGGCGATCCGAAGGGCTTCGCGTACGCGAAGACGCTCCTCGAATCCGAGGACCGGTACACGCGCCGTCAGGGCGTGGCGCTGTTCGAGGGACTGCCGGCGAAGCAGTCAAAGCCGTACCTCGAGCCCCGTCTGCGCGATCCGGACAAGCACGTCTCCGCAGCCGCGGCGCGGATCCTCTACCAGGGAGGGGATGCCTCGATGCTGGATTGGCTGGTCCTGGCCTCCCACCTCTCGCGGCCGGAGGACAAGCTCATCTTCGAGGCGGAGCTCGAGCGGTTGATGCTCACCGACGAGCGCCGCAAGGAGATCCTCCGACAGGCCGGGGTCGTCCCGTGACGCCGGCAGGGTGGCTGACCCTGGTCCTCGCGGCCGGGGCGAGCGTGGGCACCTCCGTGCCTGCGAGCGCCACGCAGACGTCGGCAACGGAGGAGCTCGACACCTCCTGGTTGCTCGACACCGCCCCGAAGGACGCGCTGCGCGCGCGCATCGTGGAGATGAGCGGGCGGTTTCTGGGGACGCCCTACGTGCACTCCCCGCTCGGCGAGGGCGAGGGGATCGACCCCGACCCCACCATCCGCTTCGACGCGGTGGACTGTCTGACTTTCGTAGAGGAGACCCTGGCGTTGTCCCTCGCGAGGGACCCGTCCGACGTGCGCACGCTGCTCGTGGCGTTGCGCTACGCGGACCGACCCGCCTTTGAGGACCGCAACCACCTGATGGAGGCGCAGTGGCTGCCCAACAACGTCCGCAAGGGGTTTCTCCGTGACGTGACGCGCATGTACGGCGGCGCCGACACGGTGGTGACGAAGAAGGTGATTTCGAAGGCGGCGTGGCAGGTGCCGTCATCGAAGGCGCTTCAGCTTCCACCCGACCGGCAGGTGGTGGGCGAGTTCCCGCTCGAGCTGATTCCCCTGCAGAAGGTGCTGGACCACGCCCGGGACATTCCCTCGGGCACCGTGCTGATGGTGGCGCGCGAGGATCGCCCGAACAAGGTCACCCGCATCACCCACCTGGGCTTCGTGGTGCAGAAGGACGGCCGGACCTTCCTTCGGCACGCGGCGCGCAACATCTACCGGCGCGTGGTGGACGAGGATTTGCGCGACTTCCTCCTCCGCAACTCGAAGTACTCGAAGTGGAAGGTCTCCGGTGTGGCCCTCTACGAGCCGGTGGACCCGGCCCGCTGAGACTCCAGGGCCTCCTCTTCGGCCGCCCGCGCGTTCTCTTCCGCCTCCGCCTCGAGCGCCTTTCTCTCCTCGTGGATCAACTGCGCGGCGCGGGCGACGTGCTCTTCGGGGACGAGGATCTCCCACCACGGCGTGGCGGTGGGGACGGTGAGCGCGTCGACCGGGTTGGAGCGCCGGGCGCGTGTGAAGACGGGGATCCGCTCCGCATCCAGAAGCTGGGTGAGGCGCTCCGCGGAAAGCGGATCGTCCGCGGTGCCGGCGCGGACGAACTCGCGCGTGTCCCGCTCTTCGGGGAGCCTCAGCCCGCGCTCGTGCATCTGTTCGCGGGTGACGAGCTCGGTGTTGCCGTCGTCCGCGCACTCGGTCACCGAGTCGTTGTACTCGGCGCCACATTCGGTGCAGTACCTCATCTGGGGCTCCTTTTCCGGGGGGTGCCCGGCTGCTCTCCGCGTGACCGTTCGGCCGCGGACGTCCCACCCTCGCACGGCGCGCGAGCTTCCGCACGGCAACTGCACGTCGCACGTTACCAACGCGGAGGTTGTGCATGAAAGTGAATGTCAGAGGCGTCCACCTAGAGCTCACCGACGCGATCAAGCAGCACGTCCAGACCCACCTGATCCGCCCGATCGAACGGTTCTTCGACGACGAGGCGGCGGAGCTGGAGATCCACCTGCGCGATCGCAACGGGCCCAAGGGCGGCGCGGACATGGAGTGCAGCGTGACCGTGCGCCTCCCGCATGCGGCCACCATCCACGTGACCGAGGTGGACGACGACCTCTACAAGGCGATCGACCTCGCGCGCGATCGGCTGGAGACCGCCTCCAAGCGCGCGCTGGAGCGCTCGCAGGACCGCCGCCGGGATGAGGTGCCAGTGGGCGATCTCCCGCCCGTCCGCTGAGGATCACGCGGCCGGTTGCACGCTCCATGATGGCGGTATAAGCGAGCCTTCGTTTTCCCTCGTCCAAGGACGGCGATGGCTCGCCTCAAGTTCTTTCTCTTCGCGCTGATTGTTCTCGGTGCCTGGGCCGCTCACCTCTATCTCCTCTCGCCGAAGCTCGCGGCGAGCGCCGTCGCGCAGGCCGGGGAGCAGGCGGCCCGGACCCCAGCCGCGGTGCTGGCGACTTTGCAGAAGCGGCGCATCGAGCTTCAACGCGTGGCCCTGAAGGTCGCGGCCTCGCCGGAGGCGATGTCCGCGCTCGTGCCGTCCCGCCCGGGCGCGAAGGTCGAGGTGCCCACCGCGGAGACGCTGGCGGCGGTGAAGTCCGCGCTGGGCGATGTGCTCACCCCCACGCTGGCGAAGTCGCTCGTGCTCGGGTTGACCAATGACGCGGGGACAGTCCTCGCCCGCGGCGACGCGCCCGCCACCGACGGCGCCGGGCTGGATGTCGCGGCGATCACCTCGGGCGCGGGGCCGGATGGCGTGTCCGTGGAGGCGTTCGGCGAGGCGCACGAGTTCTTCGCGCTCCCAGTGACCGCGGTCGAACGGGGCGAGCCGAAGGTGGTGGGCCATGTGTTCGTGGGCGCGCCGCTTCTGTCGTCGGACCTGATCGAATCCGTGGCGAAGGAGACCCACGTCGGCGGGCTCGGACTCGTCAAGGACGGGAAGGTCCTCCAGGCCGCGGGCGCCCAGCGGGCGATGGTCGAGAAAGCGCTCGCCACCGCGCCGGGGAAGCCGGACGTGCTGGTGCGCGGGAAGGTGGCGGCGCTCGGGCCCCTGCAGCTGCCGCTCCTCACCAGCGGGCAGGACGCGCTCGGTGGCCAGGCGCCGCTCTTCGTCGCCGCGCGCGAACCGCTGAGCGCCGGCGGCTTCGACGTGGTCGCCGTGGCCACGGTGGCGCCGTTCATGAACGCGCTCGCCGAGTACCAGAAGCTGGCGGTGTTCGTGTTCGGCGGGATCTTCGGGGCCGCGCTCTTGTTCCTGCTCATCATCGGCGGGGGAGCGAAGGCGCCGAAGGAGGACAAGCGCACGGAGGACAGGAAGGCCGAGGCGGCGAAGAAGGATGACGCGTCCCCGCCCACCGAACAGGCGCGTGTCGTGGCCGATGGGATCTCCACCGTGCCGCCGCCGTTGCCGGATCTCCCTCCGCCGCCGGAGACCACGCCGGACGACTTCCCGTTCGGGAAGGAGTCGCCCCCGCCGGCTCCGGCCGCGGCCGAGCCTTCCGCTCCGCCTCCGCCACCGTTGGATGACGGCCTGTTGATGAAAACGCCGGACGGCGTCATCCGGGATCCCGCGCCGGAGGTGCCCACCCGCATGGCTCAGGTCAACGCCGCGGCGCTGTTCGCGCAGCAGGAGGCAGCGGAGGCCACCGCGGCCGACGGCGACTTCAACCCCGACGCCACCCGGGTAGCGGCGATTCCCCAGGAGCTGTTGCGCGCCTCGGCGCAGCAGGAGGTCCCGGCTCCGCCGCCCCGCCCGAGCGCTCCGGCCGCACCCCCGCCGAT
>JADGHL010000183.1 GCA_019686135.1 Myxococcaceae bacterium
TTCCTTGCGAGGCTGCAAGGGCCTCGTGTCGGCGGTCGGGGCTGGAGGGGGAACCGGGGGCCGGGCGAGCGCGGCGATCGCCACGACGGAGAAGCCGAAGACGGGGATGGACCAGCGCATGGCGCGGGCGCACCGTAGCAGACGGATCCTCTGGACGGAGCAAGAAGGGCGGCCCCGACTGCTGGGCCGCCCTCCTCGTCACGAAAGCTTCAGCTGAAGAGCTTCTCGATCAGCCGTCGCACTCGACGTCGTTGTTGGTGTTGTACGGGATGCCGGCGGGAGCGGCGGTGTCGGTGTTGCCGCAGGCGCCGCTGGCCGTCTGGTCGGTCGAGCCGATCCACCACTGGTCGAACTCGGTCGTCTCGTTGTCGATGTTGCCGACCGCGTTGCCGGCGAACTCGCACTGCGGGCAGTCACCGGTCACGCCCGCGACGGGCAGGCTGGCGAGCTTGTCGGCGGCCGGGTTGGTGGTCTGCACGTCCGGGAACTTGAACTTGTCGATCCCGATGGCGTTGTCGGTGTTGGTCTTGACGACGGTCTGGCTGCTCAGGTCGCGCCAAGAGTCAGACGTACCGTTGCGGTACGCATAGCGGTTGCCGCGCTCCGGCGCCCACCCGATCTCCACGATCGACTCGGAGTACCGGTCCTTCTCCTGGTAGAACGACTTCTGCGCGGTGAAGAGAGACTTGAGGTTCGCCTTGGCCTCGCCCTGCTTGGAGCGCGCCTGGAACTTGATGAAGTTCGGGATCGCGATGGCGGCGAGGATGCCGATGATCGCAACGACGATCATCAACTCGATGAGCGTAAAGCCCTTCTTCTTCTGGGTCTTCATTCAATCTCCAAATATGGGTGGGGTCGTCGCTTCACTTCAACGAAGCGGCGAAGCAGCCTATGCAAGCGGGATACCCGAAGTCAACATCTGCAACCTCGCGGAATCTGGGCAATCATGAGCTGCTGGCACCCGCTTCGGATCGACGATCCTCGGCACCGCGGTGACGCTTTCTGTCACTGAACGCGGCAAAGGCCAGCGGCGCCAGGAGCCCTGTCGCGGTGAGCCATGCGCCTGCGAGGAGCCCCGGGGTGCGATAGCGGAACTCCACGACGTGCGGGCCCGGGCCAATCATGACCCCGCGGACGGCGTGGTTGGCGGGAACGATGGGCGCCGGGTGACCGTCGATGGTGGCCGTCCAGCCGGAATAGAAGGCGTCGTTGAGCACCAGCACGGCGGATGTGGGCGCGTTCACGTCCACCCGGATGAGCTCCGGCTCGTACGTCGCCACGGTGGCGGTCCCCTCGACGGGCGCCGGTTCAGTCTTCACGAAAGGTGCGGGGCACTCGACCAGCGCGCCCCGGCGCGGATCAAACCCTTGCAGGATGATCCGCCGCGACTCGTCCTCTCCGGAGACGCAGCGGGGGCTCGCCAGATACACCCTGGGCATCGCATTGGGATTGCGGATGAGCACCTGCGCCAATGATTCCTGCTCGGCGACGACGACGTCCGCCCGCCCGCCAATCTTGTCGAACAGCGGCGCCGCAACGGTCCAATATTTGACGTTGAGCGCCCCTGAGTAGCGGGTCAGCCAGAGTTGCCCCGTCCCCTGGATGTCCATGATGCGGTGGCTGGTGGCCGGGAGATAGGTGTTGCCGCCTTCGATGCCCCAGAGGGCCGGCGTCACCGGGCTGAGCGCGGATGCAAAACTCATTGCATACCGGTCATCCGCGGACGCGGACACGTCCTTCGGGAAATAGAATTCATCAATCTTGCACATCACCCGGGGCTTCCCCGGGCCCAGGCCGTGCTCGAGCCTGGCGATGTCGGTTGCAAAGGGCGGGGGCGTGTCGAGCACGTAGGGGAACGTGAGGTGGTAATGACTTTCGTCGGCGGCGAAGAAGGCGATGAGCCCGATGACGAGAATCGCCGGGGACAGCGAGGCCCGCCGGGTCATTCCCAGCAGCACGGCCATCAACAACACCAGCGCCGACGCGGTCTGAAAAGTCCCCGACCTGAACGCCTCGCTGATGACCTCCGCCGTGCCGCTGGGCGCGCCCGACGCCATGCCGACGATCCGCGTCGAAAAGAAATCGGTCGACGTTTCGAGAAGCCAGCCCGCCCCACACAGCGCGGCCAGGCCTGCGAACACCCACGCGCACCGCTTCTGAAGCCCGGCCTCACGGAGGATCCGCTCCAGCCCCGACGCTGCTCCGATGGCGATGAGAAAGGCGAAGTAGGGGAAGAGCTTCTCCGGGTAGCGAAACGGGCGCCACAGCGGGAGGAGCTTGAAAACAAGCGCATACACGCCGGCGTATTTGCCCAGCATCAGCGCAAAGCACAGTCCCGCCAGGCCCGCGACGACCCAGGTCCTCCAATCCCGGCGCCGGAGCCACAACGCGAAGCCGCAGAAGACCGGCGCGGCGAGCCCCAGGTGCAGAGACTCCGCCCACAGGCTCGTCATGCCGGTCGACAGAAGCGTCTCATGCAGCCAGGGGGCGATGTCCCCACCGGTCACGCCGAACAGCGGGCCGATGAGCATCTCGAGAACCCGGACCGGATGCGTCGACCAGGTGAGCGCCGTCGACAGCGACTGGTTTCCGGGAGCTCCCTGCCTGAGGACGTGAAGCGCCGGGATCAGCTGCACCGCGCCGATCAGCGCGGTCAGCCCGACGAAGGCCAGCGCCGCCATGAGCGTCCGCTTCCACTCCGTCCGCTTCGCCCGGAGCAGGCCGATGACCAGAACGCCCCCCGTGCACAGCGCGAAGCTCTGCGAGTCGCCGGCGAAGAGCACGCCGGCGGTGAGCGCGGAAGCGGCCAATAGCCGCAGCGCTCCGGGGCGCACGAAGTAGCGGTCCGCCGCCCAGAACGCCCACGGGAAGGTCGAGGCCGCCATCAGGTACAGCAGGTTGTTGGTGATGCTGATCATGTAGCCGTTGAAGGCAAACACGATCCCCGCGAAGGCGGCCGCGACCCATCCTGCCCCCCAACGCCGCGCGCACAGCCAGGTCCCGATCTGCGCGAACGGGTAGCAGATGAGGATGTTGAGCTTCATCGCCTGCGCGATCGGCAGCGCCAGGTACAGCAGGTTCGTCGGGTGGAACCCGCCCGAGATCACCATCCCGAAGAACGGCTGCCCGAAGCCGTCGTAAGGAAACCAGTCGGGGATCTCGCCGCGCGAGACGCGGTCGACCCAATACGTCCGCAGCGGGTAGTAGACGCGCTGGATGTCCCGCGAGATGAAGACCTCTGCGCTGAAGACCGCGCGGTAGAAGAAGAGCACCGTCACGCCGATCGCGGTGGCAGGCAGCGCGAATGCGGGAGACCGCCAGAATGGGCGGCGCGTCGCAGGTGGGTCTTCGTCAGGTCCGGGTGCGATGTCCCCTGTGGCGTGAAACATGGTCTCCTCGAAATCGTTCCGGGGGCGGGTCGCGCCGTCGAACGAGGACGCCGATCAGGCTCGAGGACCTCGACGAGGACAACCGCAATCGGCGGTCCGCGCATCCGGGACGCGGGTGGACGCGCTTGGGCAACTGACCCCCGTCCGATAGGGTCGACCGGGTGCCACTGCGGTTCCGCTCTCCGCTGCCTCCCCGCGATCTCGCGTGGATCCTCGCACTCGGCATCCTTCCGCTGGCGCTACTGGCCCGGCCGCTGTGGGGCGGCGAGGCGCTCTTCTCGCGCGACGTCCTCCACTACTACTGGCCGATGCGGGAAGCCGTCACCCGCCTTCTCTCCGCGGGCACCGCACCCCAGTGGGATCCGGGGACGATGGCGGGGCTGCCACTGCTCGCCAACATCCACGCCGGCGTCTTCTACCCGTTCAACCTCATCCACCAGGTCCTGAGCTTCGAGCGGGCTTACCCGCTCGTGCTCTGGTTCCACCTCTTCCTGGGCGCCTGCGGCCTCTACGCCTTTCTCAGGGCGCGCGGCCTGGCGCCTTTGAGCGCCGGGACGGGTGGGCTGGCCTGGGTGGCGTGCGGCCCGCTGCTGAGCCTCCTCCCCGCCGGTCCGCTCGTCTGCGGTGCGGCGTGGATCCCCTGGGTGCTCTGGGCGCTGGCGCGTCCGTTCCGGTGGGGATCGCGGACGCTGCTCGTCGCCGGGGCGCTCGCCCTTCAGGCGCTCAGCGGCGATCCGCAGTCCGTCGTGTACTCCGGGCTGGCGGCCTGTGCCTTCCTCGCCTTCGAGGCGGGTCCGTGGCGACGGTTCGGAGCCTTCTTCGCGGGAGGCGCCCTCGCGGCGGCGTTGTGCGGCGTTCAGCTGGTGCCGGCCTGGTATCTGCTGCGCGAGTCGACACGCGCGGGCGGCGCCTCCCGTCCCGGGATCATCGACTGGGCCTTTCATCCGCTCCGGTTGATCGAGCTCGTTTCTCCCTTCCCGATGGGTCGCTACCTCGGCGGAGAGGGGTACTGGGGCGCCTTCACCATCGTCGGACCGTCGAAGCAGCCCTTCGCGCTGAGCACGTACCTCGGAATCTCCGTGGCCGTGCTGGCGATCCTCGGCGCCAGCCGATCGCGCCGCGCGGCGCCGGCGTGGGTGTTGGTCGCGACCGGCCTGCTCCTGGGGCTCGCTCTGGGGCCGTTCGGCTGGGTGCAGACGCACCTGCCACCGTTCAGCCTGTTCCGCTACCCGGAGAAGTACGTGCTCCTGGCCGCGCTCGGCGCCGCGTGGCTGGCGGCCGAAGGGATGCAGGCGCTCATCGACAATCGCGTCGGCATCCGGCGGCTCGCGTGGCTGAGCGCTGGAATGGTTCCGCTCGTCCTGGCCTTCCTGGTGCTGGGGCTTGCGCCAGGGCCGTCGGAGCGATCTTTGTCCGCCGCCTTCGAGGCCTTCGGGTGGCGTGTGACCGGCTTCGTCGCCCGGGCTGGGCTGAACGACAGCCTCCAGCACGCGGTCCTCCTCGGAGCGCTGACGCTGGGGCTCACATGGGCGCTGGTGACGCGGAGCTCGGCCCGCCGTCTGGTGTGGCTCTTTCCCGCGGTGGTCGCCGTCGATCTGTCCGTGGCCGGCTCGGAGATCATCTGGAGCGCGCCGCGGATCCTCTTCACCAGCGAACCTCCCCTCGCGCAGGTCCTGCGCGAACGCGCTGCCGCCGATCACTCCCGCTTCATCCGGGATGGCCAGTCGCTCGTCGCGGTCGCGCCCAAGAAGGACGACCTCGAGCATGCGGCGCTGCGCCGTGGCTGGGACGTGTTGACGCTCAAGAGCAACGTGGGCGAAGTCTTCGGCCTGGAGGAAGCGAGCGGGTACGGCGCCGTCATCCTCCGCAGATGGCAGGAGGTGGGCGCGGGCCTGTACGGGACCTCTGAGCGGCTGGCCCAGGTGTTCTCGGCCTGCAGCGCCATCGCCTCCTCCCGGAGCAGGCTGTTCGAACGCGCAGGTTGGACCCGTCTTGGCCGCATTCACCCTGGGGTCCAGCTCTACGGGCTGAATGCCTGCCCGGGGCGGATCCACGGCGTCGAACGGCTCCTCGGGGCGGCCGACTTCGAGGCCGCGCTCCATCGGCTCAAAGAGGAGCCGCTCGATCTCACGAAGGTCGCCGTGGTGGAGGGCGAACCGGATCAAGAGCTCGCGCCGGTGGCCGTCGACTCGGTCGCGGTGGCGCCCGACTCGATCGAAGCGCGCGCGGTCGCTTCCGGCCCAGGCTTTGTGGTGGTGACCACGTCCTGGTACCCGGGCTGGACCGGACTGCTCGATGGCTCCTCCGTTCCGCTGGTGCACACGAACGGTGCGACCTTCGGCATCCACGTCCCGCCCGGTGAGCACCGCGTCCGGTTCGAGTTTCATGACCCGGGGCTGGTGCCCGGGATGGTGATCTCCCTGGTCGGACTCGCCGCCGCCGTGGCTCTGTTCGTGCTCACGCGCCGTCGTCCGGTGGAGTGACGGTGGCTTCGGACCGGATCGACGCGGCGACCAGGTACGCGAAGAAGAACGCGACCAGCGCGACGTCGGTGGCGGAGATCAGATCGAAGTAGGTGTCGATTCCGAGCTGCCGGTGCGAACGCTGCTGGAGCAGCTGCGTCAGCACGACGGCGCCCATCATAGCCCACGCGAGAGGAGGCCGCCGGCGCGCGGGGACGGCGAGCAGTGCGAGCAGCGACATGTAATAGGACGACAGCGCGGTCACCACCGGGACGAGCGCGAGCGAGAGCGTGGCGAGTGTCGTGCGCGCGCTCCCGCGGAACGCCAACCAGAGCATCCCAGCCACGAAGGCGATCACCGCCAGCCCGTGCGCCACCCGGCGGCGCTGGAAGGCCTCCTCCCGCGTCGTGCGCCACAGCGCCTCGAGGTCCCCGCCGTGCTGAGTGCTCGAGAGCGACGAGAGCGTTGCGTCCGGGCTCGCCGACAGCAGCGACTTCAGTCCGACGTGGTTGAACGAGAGCGCCTCGCCGTGCGTCTGGATCCGGGCGGCGAATTCACGCCAGGCGCCGATGTTCCCCAGAGGCCACGAGAGCGCGAGCAGGATGAGGCCGCCGGTGATGGCTCCCGCGAGCATGCGAAAGGCGGGGCGCGAGGCGATGCGGGGAATGCGGCGATCGCGGAGCACGCCCCGTATGAGCGGACCGATGCCGAGCAGCAGCGGAAAGAGGCGGAGCGCGCTGGCGTAGGCCCAGGCGGCGCCCGCGGCGAAGGGCCGGGTGCGAAGGAGCGCCACGGCGACGACGCACCAGAACCACCAGTCCATCCGGAGCAACGACCCGCCGACCCAGCCGAAGCGGTTGGCGGTGTGGCAGCCCAGGAACACCATCGCCAGGCAGAAGGTCCTCGGTCCGAACGTGCGCAGCAGGATCCAGCCCCCGAGCGCCACGAGAAGCGTGTCGATCCAGATCAGCCGGGTCGCGCCTTCGGCGGTGTTGCCGGCGGCCCGGATCGCCGCCTTCGCAGCGACGACCCAGAATGGAGGCGCGTTGAAGCCGTGATCGCTCAGCAGGCGCTGGAAATTGCGCGGGCCGATCAGCCGGGCGAGGTGGTCGATGTCGTCGACGAAGTGCTGCCACTCGTCGGGTGCGAAGCGCTCCGGACACGCCCGGATCGCCGGTTCGAGCTCCCGGATCGGAACCACCACGTTCCGGCGGAGGTCGCGGATCCCCCAATCGTCGTCCTTGAATCCCCGCGACCGGAGCGCAGCGACGGAACAGGTATAGAGGTCCTGATACCCAACCTGTTCGAAGTACCGGGCACCGACGTAGTAGTGGAAGAAATCCGTCGGGTGGACGGGATAGCGCCCCTGGCCGCGGAACCAGTTCTGTGACGCGGCCACGCCCAGGCCGCCCAGGAACAACAGCACCCCCACCGCCCACCGCGTCGATCGCCGGGCACGCCGCCGCAACGTGGCTCCCACGGCGAGCGCGACGAGGGTGGCGACCGACAGCCCGAGGGCGAAGTACTCGGAGAGCCGTGGCTCGTCACGGACGACGAGCGCTCCCAGCACGGCGCCGAATCCGACCCCGCCGAGCGCCGTCCAGCCGGCCCGCCTCGGAAACTTCACACGATCCCCCGGTGGACAGGCCGCAACCGGGACACGTCACCGACCATGGGCGCACTTTCGCCGCAAGCGCGGCCTGGCGCACGACGAATCGTTTGGGCGCTCCAGGTGGAACCGGCGATCCGGCGCGATAGCCAGTTCGGCGTAGGTGCGGCGCAGGACGGCTGCTACGCTCGAAGTCGTGTCGCAGCTGCCTGCCTTCGTGGACATCTGGGCCACCGCCACGCTCGCGTTGCTGGGCCTCGTCCTGGGCAGCTTCCTCAACGTGGTGATCGCCCGGGTGCCGCACCGGCAATCGATCGTCTCGCCACGTTCGCGTTGCCCCCACTGCGGCCACCAGCTCGCGTGGTTCGAGAACATCCCGGTGGTTTCGTGGCTGGCGCTGCGTGGCCGCTGTCGATCGTGCAAGGCGCCGATCTCGCCGCGCTACCTTGTGGTCGAGGTGCTCACGGCGCTTCTGTTCCTTGCGTGCCTGCGGCGCTTCGACTGGACCTATCCGCTGGTCCCCGCGCTGATGCTGGTGGTGCTGCTCGTCCCGCTCACCTTCATCGACCTCGAGCACTGGCTCCTGCCGTTCGAGCTGACGCTGCCGGGAATCGCGCTCGGCCTTGTGCTGGCGATCCCGATGGGGATGGACCAGCTGATCCAATCCGCGATCGGCGCCGTGGCCGGGTTCGCCGCGTTCTGGCTGATGGAGATCGTCGGCGAGAAGATCTTCCAGAAGGAGGCGCTCGGCGGCGGGGACAAGTTCCTGCTCGCGCTCCTCGGCGCGTTTCTGGGTTGGCGGTCGCTTCTGGGCATCGTCTTCCTCTCTTCGCTGCAGGGGGCGCTGATCGGCGTGCTCCTGCTCGCGATCCGCGGG
>JADGHL010000184.1 GCA_019686135.1 Myxococcaceae bacterium
ATCAGATGTTGAGGCGGGTGGGGGTGGCGGCGGCGCTGCTGGCGGCGGTCGTCGGTTGTGCGGATCGCGAGCGGCCCTCGAGCGCCGACGCGCGCCTGATGTTCCGGGGCGAGCACGACTTCCGGCGGGTGGCGGTGAACGCGACGCGCGAGCTGAAGGTCTCGCTGATGAACGTCGGCCGAAGCCGGCTCAACGTGCTGGAGATCTGGGTCGAGGATCGCCACGGCGCGTACCGTGCCTGGTTCGATCACCCGGGCCCGCACGATCTGATGCCGGGCAGCACCTGTGATGCCGTCATCCGCTTCAGCCCGAAGAGCCCGGGCTCGTTCCCGGGGACGCTCGTCGTGCGCTCGGATTCGATCGAAGAGCCGCTCTTCCGGGTCGACCTCTCCGGGCTGGGGCTGGACGCGAAGGCGCGCATCGCCGAATCCCACCTGGATTTCGGCCGCATCGAGCTGGGCAGCACGAAGACCAAGCGCATCTCGCTGGAGAACCCGAGCGAGCTGCCGGTGACGGTCACCCCGCACCTGGTGGGCGCGGACAAGGACGAGTTCGCGATCGACCCGCTCGTCCTTCGGCCGTTCGAGAAGCGCACGGTGGAGGTGGCGTTCGCCCCCACGCGCATCGGGGTGAAGCAGGCCGCGCTGGCGATCACCCCGTGCGAGGGCTGCGTGGACGAGGTGGTGACCCTCGCCGCGGAGGGGCTGGACCGTGCGGTGGTGGCGATCCCGGACATGCTCGACTTCGGCCAGGTGCCCATCGACCGCGACGCGAAGCTGGCGGTGAAGCTGCGCAACATCTCGACGGAGCCGCAGGACGTCACCGGGTTCTCGCTCGCGCCCGACACCGATCCCTCCTTCGTCCACCTGGAGGGAACGACGCCGTTTACGCTCGACGGCGGCGAAGAGCGCTCGTTCGTCTTCCGCTTCAGCCCCGGTCACATGGGTCAGGCGCTCGGCAGCGCGGTGTGGACGATCGGATCGAAGCGCAACCCCACGCTCACCGTGCCGATGGCCGGATACGGCGGTGCGCCCGAGCTGTGCATCTCGCCGGACGACTGGACCTTCCCCGAGGTGCCGGTGGGCGCCAAAGTCCAGGTCACCGTCACGGTCCGGAACTGCGGCACGTCCAACGCGGCGCCGCTCACCATCACGGATCTCGTGAAGGGGCCGAACGCCAAAGGGATCGAGGGCGACGACCAGTTCTCGCTGAGCGGCGTCCAGCTCCCGGTGACGCTGGCGGCGGGCGAGGAGCTGACCTTCCGGATCTTCTACGAGCCCACGCGCGCGGGCGAGCACGGGGCCAGCGTGGGCGTGCGCACGAATGGCTTTCAGGCCTCGGTGGCGAGGGTGGACGTGCAGGGCAGCGCGCGCGAGCACCTGCCCTGCCGCCTGGCGATCACCCCGGAGGCGGTCGACTTCGGCACGGTCGTGCCGGGCGGCGAAGCCGTGCTGGGCGTGAAGGTGAACAACGTGGGCACGGACGTGTGCCCGGTGAAAAACATCCGGTTGGCGGACGACGCCGGCGAGGTCTTCGACATGCCCGGCGGGGAGATCGACGGGGTGATCGTCGAGCCGGGGTACTGGTTCTCGTTCATGGTCCGGTTCATGCCGCCCGAATCGGGCGGGACCTTCGCCGGGGCGCTGCAGATCGAGCAGTCCGATCCGGGCAACCCGGTGATCCTCGTGCCGCTCTCCGGCAACGCGCAGCCCTCGTGCATCACCGCGAAGCCGCGGTGGCTGGACTTCGGGATCACCCGGCCGGGCTGCGGGGCGGACACGCTCACCACGGTGATCGAGAACGTCTGTTCGACGCCCGTGGAGCTGAGCGGGGTGACGATCGGCCCGGGCACCACCGACGGGGAGTTCGTGCTCGCCGCCTTCGCGCCGATGCCGCTGGTGCTGCAGCCCAAAGAGACCACGCCGATCAGCGTGAGCTATTTGGGCAGCGTGGCCGGGATGAATCTCTCGCCGCTGTTCGTGGATGCGTCCGGGCTCGACCGGCCGTACCTCGTGCCGCTCATCGGCGAGTCGTCGCAGAACGGGGAGGTGACCGATACCTTCGTGCAGCAGGACGGCTCCAAGGTCGACGTGCTCTTCGTGGTCGACAACACCGCCTCCATGGTCGAAGAGCACCCGAAGCTGGTGCAGGCGATCCCCGCGTTCATCAACGCGGCCCGGGCGAGGAACGTCGATCTGCACGTGGCGGTGACCACCACGGGCATCGAGCCCGCCTCCAACGCCTGTCCGGGTGGCGCCATGGGCGGTGAGGCCGGCCGCTTCTTCCCGGTGGATCACTCGAACCCGCGCGTGCTCACGCTCGACACGCCGGACGTCACGCGCGTGCTGCAGCGGAACGTGGCGGTGGGCCAGTGCGCCTTCGTGGAGCAGGGGTTCGAGGCGCTGCAGCGCGCCCTCTCGCCGCCGCTCGTCGATCACCCCGACGATGCGCGCACGGCGGCGCCGGACGACGGCAACGCCGGGTTCCTCCGCGCGTCCGCCGGCCTCGCGGTGATCTTCGTGGGCGACGAGGACGATCACTCGCCGGGCGAGGTGTCGGACTACGTGAGCTGGCTGCGCGGGTTGAAGGGGCGGAGCCAGCCGTCGCGATCGGTGATCTACGCCATCGCTCCCGACGGGCAGAGCTGCGGCACGGCCGGCGGCGACGGCACGCGCTACGCGGAGGCGGCGGCGAAGACCGGAGGCGAGGTGCTCAGCATCTGCGCGGGCGACTACGGCCCCATGCTCGCCAGCCTCGCGGGGAAGGCCTTCAGCCCGCAGCGGACGTTCGCGCTCTCGAGCGTCCCGCAGCCGGGAACGCTGCAGGTGTTCGTCGACGGCGTGGAGCAGGGCGGCGGCTGGGGCTACGACGGCGCCCACAACCAGATCGTCTTCGACGCGGATCCGCCGGCGGGCGCGCAGATCGAGGCGCGGTACCAGAAGACGTGCGACTGACCGGAGCGCCGTCGGTCTGTCGTCTGCCGTCTACCGTCTGCAGCAGGCGTGGTCCGTTCCGGGCGCGGAGTTCGGAGCAGCTGGGATTGCCGTCGACGGAAGACGGTAGACGGAAGACCGGGGGCGGTTTTCGGGGCTGCGTCGCTGGTGCACGTGCGGCAGGGCGGTGCCAACCAACCGGGTGGAGCCGGCTTCGGCGCGGTGGCCCGATCGCGATGTCAGGCCGGAAAATCGGCCCGCAACCGCGGTGTCGGGGAGCCGTGCTACATCGTTGTGGCGGGCTGTGACGCTGGCGGAAAAATTGGACGCAGAGAAGGGGACAGTACCTTGGGTCGCGTGAGCAAGAAGCCGAGTGGACCCACGCAGATCGAGCTGCCGTTGTTCTCCCCTTTGCCGGAGCCACTGCCCCAGCGCCGCGCCGCCCCCGTCGAAAGCCCCAATCTCGCGCCCGCAGAAGACGCGCCCCCGTCGCCCCGTCCGCTTGCGCGTGGCGGTCTGCGGGTGATCCAGGGCGGAGGCCAGCGCAAGCAGGAGCCGCTGGCGTCGCGGGACGCGGTGGTGCGCGTGCTGGTGGAGGCCGGGGCGGATCTGCTCCTCCGCCGCATCTCGCCCGAGCGCGCCGGCGAGATCGAACGCAAGGTCGACCGCGTCCTGCGTCTGTTCGATCAGGTCGACGCAGCGCCCATGTTGATGCCCGTGCTCCAGCGGCAGCTCGACGATCTGGAAGCGCTGATGCAGGAGACGCGCGAGGTGCGCCGGCGCATGCGCCGTTGAAGCCTGTGGCCGGATGAGTCGCCGTCCCCACCCGAATCCGCGGCGCCTTTGACCTGACAAGGCGCTCAGCCTACGATTTTCCTCAGCTTTTCCTCTGATCCATCGGGTGGGGCGACGCGTCCGTCTGGATGCGATCGCAAGGCCAAGGCGTGTCCGAGAAGTACGGAAAGTACGAGCTGATCAAACGCCTCGCCACCGGCGGGATGGCGCAGATTTACCTCGCGCGCCACAAGGGCATCGAAGGGTTCGAGCGGCTGTGCGTGATTAAGCGCATCCTGCCGCACCTCTCCGAGAACGAGGACTTCGTGAAGATGTTCCTTCACGAGGCGAAGATCGCCGCCCGTCTGAACCACCCGAACGTGGTGCAGATCTACGACCTCGGCCGGCAGGACGACTCCTTCTTCATCGCCATGGAGTTCATCCACGGCGAGGACCTCCGGCGGATCTGGAAGCGGGCGGAGCAGCTCGGCCAGCCGTTGAGCATCCCCTTCGTGCTGCGGGTGATCGCGGACGCGGCCGCGGGCCTGGACTACGCGCACAACAAGGTGGACCCCGAGGTTGGCCCGCTCAACATCGTCCACCGCGACATCTCGCCGCAGAACATCCTCGTCTCCTTCGAGGGCGCGGTGAAGGTGGTGGACTTCGGCATCGCCAAGGCGGCGGACGCCGACATGAACACCCGCTCCGGCGTGCTCAAGGGCAAGTACTCGTACATGTCCCCGGAGCAGGCCTCCGGCAGCCGCGACATCGACCACCGCAGCGACATCTTCGCGCTCGGGGTCGTGCTGTACGAGCTGCTCACCGGCACGCGCCTGTTCAAGCGCGGCAACGACATCCAGACGCTCAACGCGGTGATGGAGTGCAACGTCGCGCCGCCCTCCGAGATCAACGCGCGGCTGCCCAGGGACCTCGACGCGGTCGTGCTCAAGGCCCTCACCCGATCTCCGGACGATCGCTACGCCCAGGGTCGCGAGCTGCATCTTGCGCTCGAAGGCTGGCTCGCCGCGCACCAGCTCCCCGCGTCCAACGCCCACGTGGCGGAGAAGATGCGCGAGCTGTACGCCGAACGGCTCGCGGCGGAGGAGCGGAGCGGCCTGCCGGTGCCCGACGAGGGCTTCGAGGTGAAGAGCGCCGAGGAGGAGATCTCCCCGCGCCGGCGCTCGGCGTCATACCGGGCGCCGCGGCCCACCGTCGCGGTGCCGGGGCGCGAGCGGCCGGTGACGCCGCCGCCGCCACCGGTGCCTACGCCCTCGCTCCCGGTTCCGCGGCACGAGGAGGCGACCACCTCGCTCAAGCCGCCGAAGGCGCCGTCGCGTGCCCAGCCGCGGGCGACGGTCTCCGAACGATCGCTGCCCAACTCCGCCGGGCCCACCCGCATGGCCCCAAGGGCGCTCACCCGGCCGGAGCTGGCGGACCAGCCGGGGATGACCGAGGTCAGCCTCACCGACACGGACGTGCCTCCCGCGCGGCGGAAGCTCACCGTCGCGTTGGCGGTGGCGGCGCTCGTGGCCGTGGCCGCGCTGGTGGTCTGGGCGGTGCGCCCCACCGACGAAGAGGCAGGGACGTCCGCGGTGGTCCACGTCGCGTCCGATCCGCCTGGGGCAACGGTGATCTTCGACGGAAAGACGGTGGCCGGGCTCACGCCGCTGACGCTCCCGCCGACGAAGGCGGGGACGTACACCCTGATCGTGGGAAAGGAACGGTACCGCGACCGGACGTTGAGCGTGACCATTCCTGCCACGGGCGAGCACTCGCTGCCGCTGGTGCGGCTCGAACCCATCGGGACGGAGGTGGCACGGCCCGCCGAACAGGATGCCGGGGACGCGGCGCCGGTACGGGTGTCGCTGACCATCGACTCCGATCCGAAGAACGCGGCGATCACGGTCGATGGAACGCCGCGCGGGCTCGCGCCGGTCGTGGTGCAGGCCGAAACGGACCGCGAGCTGCACGTCCGCGCGGAGCTGGCCGGCTACGTCCCTTCGGAGCGGACGATCCGCGTGGGCGCTGCGGCCACGCAGCGTGAGACGATCGCGCTCGAGCGCAGGAAGCGGGAGGGGACGGTGCGGCAGGCGTTGGCGAAGGAGCCGGGCGGAAACGAACCGAAGGAACAGCGCGAACCGCCGGACAGCCGGGACGATCCGCCGCGCGGCATGGGGACGGTGCGGTTCGCGATCACGCCGGTGGGCACCTGGGCGGAGGTCTCCTGTGGCTCGTACCACTTCGGCGCCACGCCGTTTCCCGACAAGCAGCTGCCCGCCGGAACCTACGACTGCACCTTCACCAACCCCGAGCTTGGAACCCGGCGCGAGAAGGTGGAGGTTCGACCCAACGACCTGGCCAAGGTCACGGTGAAGTTCAACTAGTGGAACCGGGAACGCCGATCGGGAAGTACGTGGTCCGCCGCAAGCTCGCCGAGGGCGGGATGGCGGAGATCTTCCTCGCCTCCGCGCAGGGGCCGGAGGGCTTCGAGAAGGAAGTCGTGATCAAACGGATCCGGTCGTTCATGTCGACCGATCCAAATTTCGTGCAGATGTTCATTGCCGAGGCGCGGCTGGCGTCGCGGCTGAACCACGCGAACATCGTCCAGATCTTCGACTTCGACAAACACGAGGACAGCTTCTACATCGCGATGGAGTACGTGCGCGGCCACTCGCTGTGGGACCTGCGCAAGCGCTGTCGCGAACAGCTGATCCCCATGCCGCCCACGCTGGTGGCGCAGATCGGCCTCGACGTCGCGCGCGGGCTCCACTACGCGCACCAGCTCACGGAGAAGGGTAAGCGGGTGGGCCTGGTCCACCGCGACGTCACCCCGCACAACGTGCTGTTGAGCTGGGAAGGCGCGGTGAAGCTGACCGACTTCGGTATCGCCAAGGCGGGGAACAAGCTCACCACGCCTGGGATGCTGAAGGGGAAGTTCGCGTACATGTCCCCCGAGCAGTCCCGCGGCGAGCAGGTGGACGCGCGCACGGACATCTTCGCGCTCGGCGTGGTGCTGTGGGAGATGCTCACCGGCGGGCGGCTCTTCGAAGGGGACAGCGACATCGCGGTGCTGCGCGCCGTCCAGCAGAGCACGATCGCGCCGCCGGGCAGGCTCAATTCGGACGTTCCCGCCGAGCTCGACGCGGTGGTGATGCGCGCGCTGGAGCGCGACGTCGACAAGCGCTTCCAGACCGCGCAGGAGCTGGAGCGCGAGCTCGGCAAGTTCATCCTCTCCCACGCAAAGAGCCTCGACGACACCGACGTGGGCGGGTTCCTCAGGCGCGCGTTCGCCGACGAGCTGAACGAGGAGGGCCGCGACCGGACCGCCACCGGCGTGCACGTCCCCCTCGAGCTGCAGGCGCCCGAGACGCGGGGTTCCGGGACCGGCCCACGCAAGCGCGAACCCACCGCGGTGATGCCGTCCGCCGGCGGCAGCGCTCGCCGGCCGACGTCCTGGGACGAGGACGCGGAAGCCCCCACCTACGTGAAGGGCCGCCTGGAGCCGGAGGCGGGTGATGCCGCCCCGTCGCCGCGAGCGACCCTGCCCATGCCGGTGCCGGCAATGGTCGAAAAGAACGTCGCCCCCGCGAAGGCCACGGCCCCAGCGCCCGTACCGCGGGCTGTGGAGCAGGGGATGTCTGCGCCCACGGTCAAGGTCGCCAAAGCGCCCGAGCGTCCGTCGACGGTTCCGACACCGGGCCGAACCAGGCAGTGGGGGTGGATCGCCGGCGCCATTGGCCTCGTCTTGGTCGGCGTCGGCGTTGCGTTCGTGACCCAGCGGGATCCGTCCCACGACGCGGCGGAGCAGACGGTCGACGCCGGTCTCGAAACGGTCCAGCCCCCGCTGGTGCCGGTGCAGGACGCCGGCGTGCCGGACGCCGGTCATCCGGATGCAGGCCCGGTCGACGCGGGGCATCCGGGCACAGGCCCAACGGAGCCCGCGCATCCAGACGCGGGGATTTCGGAACCGGTGGATGCCGGGCACGCGGTGCCGCCGAACGACGGACTCGCGCGGGCGCGTGGCGTTTTGGTCATCAACGTGGCCCCGTGGGCGAACGTGACGATAGACGGCCGCAGCCACGGGGACATCGCCGGCAGCCGCGAGCTGACGCTGCCACCGGGCAAGTACGTGGTGAAGTTCGTGCACCCGCGGCGCACCCTGGAGAAGGTCGTCACGATCCGCCCTGGGCGCCGCACGTCGATCGAATTCGACGTCTTCAGCAAGTAGCCGAAGCCCCACGAGCGTCAATGGTGTCACCGGCGTGGGCCGCCGGCTCGTGCGATCACGGCCACAAGCCGGCTGATCGGCCAGACCACCGCGGAGGCCCGCCCGCCCCGCTCACCCC
>JADGHL010000054.1 GCA_019686135.1 Myxococcaceae bacterium
CTGGAGCCAGGGGCGCGGCGGGGCGGGGTGCCCCGGGGGGGCGGGGGGCCCGGCGGCCAGGCCTCCGGGTCGATTTGCGGTTTCCATGCCTGCCGGGCATTGCGCTGTTCCGATTTCGTCTTAGTGTGTGCGGACTCTGCGGTAGAGGGGGCCTGCACGCCCTCCAGTCCAGGCAGAAGAAGGCCCCACGTACATGATCGAATGGACGATCAAGAAGATCATCGGCACCAAGAACGACCGCGAGCTCAAGAAGGCGCGGCCGGTCGTGGCACGCATCAACGAGCTCGAACCGAAGATGCGAGCCCTCAAGGACGAGGACTTCCCCGCCCTCACGGCGAAGTGGAAGCAGGAGGTCCAGAACGGGCGCAGCCTCGATGATCTGCTCCCCGAAGCATTTGCGTTGACCCGTGAAGCCGCCCGCCGGGTGATCGGCCAGCGGCACTACGACGTCCAGCTCATGGGCGGGCGGTTCCTCCACCAGGGCCACATCGCCGAGATGCGCACCGGCGAAGGCAAGACGCTGACCGCGACCTTGCCTTCCTACCTCAATGCGCTCAGCGGCCGCGGCGTGCACGTCGTCACCGTGAACGACTACCTCGCCCGCCGCGACGCGGAGTGGATGGGCCGCATCTACCGGTTCCTGGGGATGACCACCGGCTGCATCCTCCACGAGCTCAACGACCGGCAGCGGCAGGAGGCGTACCGGGCGGACATCACCTACGGGCAGAACAACGAGTTCGGGTTCGACTACCTGCGCGACAACATGAAGTTCCGCCTGAGCGACTACGTTCAGCGCGAGCTCAACTACGCCATCGTCGACGAGGTGGACTCCATCCTCATCGACGAGGCGCGCACCCCGCTCATCATCTCCGGTCCCACCGACGACACCACCGACAAGTACTACCGCGTGGACCAGGTCATCCCCGGGCTGTTGCCGGACCAGGACTTCGTCATCGACGAGAAGGCGCGCTCGGTGTCACTCACCGACGAGGGGATCGAGAAGGTCCAAAAGCGCCTCGGCATCGCCAACTTGTACGCGCCCGAGGAGATCGAGACGCTGCACCACGTCGAACAGGCGTTGCGCGCCCACACGCTCTACAAGCGCGACCGCGACTACGTGGTGAAGGACGGCGAGGTGATCATCGTCGACGAGTTCACCGGCCGCCTCATGCACGGCCGCCGCTGGAGCGACGGGCTCCACCAGGCGGTCGAGGCCAAGGAAGGGGTGAAGATCGAGAACGAGAACCAGACGCTGGCGACGATCTCCTTCCAGAACTACTTCCGCATGTACACCAAGCTGGCCGGGATGACCGGCACGGCGGACACCGAGGCGGAGGAGTTCGCGCAGACCTACAACCTCGACGTCCGGGTGGTGCCCACGAACCGGCCGATGATCCGCATCGACCGGGAGGACGTGGTCTACAAGACCGAACGCGAGAAGTTCAACGCCATCGCCGACGAGATCGCCCGGCTGCACGCGAAGGGACAGCCGGTGCTGGTGGGCACGGTGTCGATTGCCAAGAGCGAGGCGGTGTCGGCGCTGCTCAAGAAGCGGGGCGTTCCGCACAACGTGCTCAACGCCAAGCAGCACGAGCGCGAGGCGCACATCGTGGCGCAGGCCGGCCGCAAGGGCGCGGTGACGATCGCCACCAACATGGCGGGCCGCGGCACCGACATCCTGCTGGGCGGCAACCCCGAGGTGCTGGCCGAGGACGAGCTGCCGCCGAAGCCGGTGCCGCCCGAACCCCAGGGCGACGCGGCGGTCGACCTCACCGCGTACCAGGCTGCGCTGGCGGAGTGGGAGAAGCGCCGGGAGGAGCTTCTGGCGAAGTACCGGGAGATCACCGAGAAGGAGCGCGAGGAGGTCCGGGCGCTGGGCGGCCTGTTCATCCTCGGTACCGAACGGCACGAGTCCCGCCGCATCGACAACCAGCTCCGCGGCCGCGCCGGCCGCCAGGGCGATCCCGGCGAGTCGCGCTTCTACCTCTCGCTCGAAGACGACCTGATGCGGATCTTCGGGTCCGAGCGCATCGCCGGCCTGATGGACCGGCTGGGGATGCAGGAGGGCGAGCAGATCGAGCACAAGTGGCTCTCGAAGGCGATCGAGGGCGCGCAGAAGCGGGTCGAAGGGCACAACTTCGACATCCGCAAGAACCTGCTCGAGTACGACGACGTGATGAACCAGCAGCGGAAGACGATCTACAAGCTCCGCCGCCGGATCCTCGCCGCCGGCGCGGGCGTGCCGCTGGTGGAGTTCGAGGAGAACCCCAGGACGAAGGAGAAGATCCGCACCGAGCAGGTCATCACCTGGGAGGACTTCAAGGAGATGGTGCTGGACGCGGTGGAGGACGTGATCCTCTCGCTGACCGACACCTACGCTCCGACCCGGTCCCCGCACCAGTGGGACATGGAGGGCCTCCAGCGCGGGCTCAAGGACGTCCTCAACCTCGAGATGGACTTCTCGGGCACCGACACCCGGGAGGCGCTCCAGGAGCAGATCTTCCGGGTGGCGGAGAAGGTCTACTCCGAGCGGGAGGCCGAGTTCGGCGACGAGTTCCGCCGCTTCTGCCAGTACCGGTACCTCGCCACCATCGACCAGCTCTGGAAGGACCACCTGCTGGCGATGGACCACCTCCGCCAGGGCATCGGCCTGCGCGGGTACGGCCAGAAGGATCCGAAGCAGGAGTACAAGAAGGAGGGCTACGAGGGCTTCCTGCGGATGCTCTCCGCGATCAACCACAACTTCGTCGCCCAGTGGATCCGCGTGGTCCCGAAGAACCAGGCCGAGGAGGTGGAGCGGCTGCAGCGGCAGATGGCGCAGCGGCAGCGGCAGGCCCAGGAGGCGCGCGGGACCGAAGACGGACGGGTCGACCAGGCGGCCGCCGCCCCGGTGCAGCGCCCTGCGGTGCGCACCGGTCCGCGCGTCGGCCGCAACGACCCGTGCCCGTGCGGCAGCGGCAAGAAGTACAAGAAGTGCCACGGAGCCAGCGAGGCGGGCGCAGCCTGAGCGCCTCCTCGGCGCGTGTTGTGAGGGCCGCCATCCGGGAGACCGGGTGGCGGTTCTGCTTTGGGGCCGCCGGCCGGGCGCGCATCCGGAACGCGCTGCCTCCATGTTGGAGGGGAGAAGAGGAGGAGGACGCAGATGGCGAATCTGGCGAAGGAGAGGAAGGCGCTCGAGCCGTGGACCGCGATCGTCCTGGCGATCTCGATCATCGGCGCGATCAACTGGGGGCTGATCGGGTTCTTCAACTGGAACCTGATCGACGCGATCTTCGGCGGCGGGGCGCGGGAGACGACCAGCGCGATCTCGCGGGTCATCTACGCCATCGTCGGGCTGTGCGGCGTGGTGCTGGCGATCCTGTACCCCAGGCTCCGCTCGAGGTCGGCGCACCTCGAGGGAACGCGCCGGCCGGCCGAAGTCCGCTGAGCCCGCGGCGCCCGGACGCGCCGCCTTGTCAGGATGTTTCCTCACGCTGACGTTGCAGCGTTGCGCCGCGATTGCGCAGGCGCCGCTGCACGTCGCACCATGGACCGTTTCCACGCACACGGCCGTGGTGCAATGACGCGTCGCATAGGAGGAAGCATGAACCGGACGATCGTGACGTTGGCGGCGCTGGGCCTGCTTGTGGGGTGCGGCGTTCCGAAGGAGCAACTCGAGGCCAAGGCGCTCGAGGCGGAGAACTACCGCCGGCAGTACGAGGACGCGTCCAACCAGGCGAAGGCGCAGGACGCGAAGATCGCCGAGCTCACGAAGCAGGTCCAGGCGCTGACCGCGCAGCTGGAGGAGGCGAACCAGGCGAAGGCCGGCGCGGAGGAGGCCACCGCGGCGGCGGAGCAGAAGGTGCAGCAGCTCGAGGTGCAGCTCGCCGAGGCGACCGCGCTCAACGAGACGCTCTCCCGGGACAAGGAGAAGCTGGCCGCGGCGAAGAAGGAGCTCGAGCAGAAGTCCCAGCAGTACGAGCAGCTCGCGCAGAGCCTCAAGGAGGAGATCCGGGCGGGGAAGATCGAACTCAGCGAGCTCAAGGGCCGGATGGTGGTGAAGATGAAGGACAAGATCCTCTTCTCGTCCGGCAGCGTGAAGATCAACCCGGAGGGGCAGGCCGCGCTCGCCAAGGTCGCCGAGGCGCTCAAGGACGTGCAGGGGAAAATCATCCAGGTCGAGGGCCACACCGACAACGTCCCGACCGATCCGAAGGGCCCGTTCGCCTCGAACTGGGAGCTGTCCACCACGCGCGCGCTCGCGGTCGTGAAGCTTCTGCAGGAGAAGGGCGTGGACCCGGCGAAGCTGAGCGCGGTGGGCTACGGGGAGTACCACCCGATCGCTTCCAACAAGACCGCCAACGGCCGCAGCCTGAACCGGCGGATCGAAATCGTGCTGGCGCCGGAGGAGCACGCGCCCGGCGTCAAGGCCCCCAGGACCGCGAGCAACAAGTAGACGGCCGTGCCCATGCGAACCCTGATCGTGACGGCCGCGGCGCTTTCGGTTTGGGGCTGTGGCGCCCGGAGCGCGCAGATGCCGGCGGTGAACATGCGCTTCTACGAGACTCCGCCGCAGGCTGCGCCGGTGGAGCGCATCAACGAGAAGTTCACCCTGAACGCGACGTTGATCGGCCATGCGCGGCTGCGGCACCAGAAGCCGGCCGAGCTGTTGAACGCGGCGGAGACCGCGTCCGGGGGCGATCCGCAGTTGCTGATGCGCGCCGGCCGGACGCTAAAGCCGGCTCCGGGCGTCGTGCTGTTCGCGACGGTGCGCTCGGCAGAGGTGGCCAGCGGCAGCGCGGCCGGCCTTGCGCTCTATGAAGTGGCGTTGGGCTGCGACCCGGCGGATGTGGATCAACCGGGCGATCTGAAGAACTGCGCCGGCTACCTGATGCGGGTGACCCGCACCTGGCCGGCGGAGGTCTACGAGATCGACCCGGCGTCGGTCACCCTCTCGATCATCCCCGAGGGTGGGACCACGCGCGGCCGCCTGCGCGCGAGCACCGTCCCCGGCGGGTTCAAGGCGGATGTCGAGGGTGAGTTCACCGCCACCATCGTCGACCTCGCGCCATCCGGCGCGGCCACGGCGACGGACGCCTCCGCCCGGCCCTGATCCCGTCGATCGCCGACGCACCCGGCGCTCCGCCGGCCGGCCGATCCGCGGGCGACGGCAGCAGGCCGTTGCCCGGGAGCATACCGCCCCGCGATTGCTTGCGTGGCGTCAGGGGTTTGGGTAAGGAGGCCGCGGCTGTCAGGCGGTTGTCAGTAGTTCATCACACACACGCCCCAGTCCTGTCCCGGGTGTCCCCGTATCGGGGAAGCCATGGCGGAGCTTTCCGCCCTGGCCGGGGTGGGCAGTCACGGGACGTGGCGGAGAAAGAAAGAACCGAACATGGAAGCGAACGAGACTCAGACCCAGCAACAGGCGATGGGCGACGGCGGCATCACGATGAGGCAGCTCCTCGAGGCCGGCGTCCACTTCGGCCACCAGACGCGCCGCTGGAACCCGAAGATGAAGCCGTACATCTACGGGGCCCGCAACGGCATCTACATCATCGATCTGCAGAAGACGGTCGGCATGGCGCGCGCCGCCTTCCGCTTCGTCACCGACGTCACCTCGCGTGGCGGATCGATCCTCTTCGTCGGCACCAAGAAGCAGGCGCAGGACGTGATCCAGGAGGAGGCGCGCCGCGCCGGACAGTTCTACGTCACCAGCCGCTGGCTCGGCGGCACGCTGACCAACTTCAAGACCATCAAGCAGGGCATCGACCGGCTCAAGGCGATCGAGAAGATGGCCGAGGACGGCACCTTCGAGCGGCTCCCCAAGAAGGAGGTCGCCTCGCTGGAGCGTGAGCGCGAAAAGCTCGAAAAGAACCTGGGCGGCATCAAGGACATGTCCCGCCTGCCGGGTGCGCTCTTCGTGATCGACCCCAAGAAGGAGCAGCTGGCGATCCACGAGGCGTCGCGCCTGGGGATCCCGGTGATCGCGGTGGTGGACACCAACTGCGACCCGGACGGGATCGACTACGTCATCCCTGGCAACGACGACGCGATCCGGTCGATCAAGCTGTTCACCAGCAAGGTCGCCGACGCGGCGATCGAGGGCGCGGCGCGCTACCGGGCTTCCGGCGCGGCGGACCGCGACGAGGAGCGTCACGAGCGCGGCCGCCGGGACGAGCGCCGCGGCGAGCGGCGTGCTGGCGAGCGTGGGCGTGGCCCCACCGTGGAGATCCGCAACCCGGCGCCGACGCCGGCCCCCGAGGCGATTGCCGGCAGCGAGGCTGGCGGCGAGGCGGCGGCCGAGGCGAAGCCGGAGTAGCGGCTCCGAACGCACCGGATGTCTGACGTCTGGCCGTCCCGCGGCGCCCTTTCCGGGGCGCGGCGAGGCGGCCGGATTTTTCAAGGGAACGACATGGCTGAGATCACGGCGAAGATGGTGAGCGACCTGCGCGAGAAGACCGGCGCGGGAATGATGGACTGCAAGAAGGCGCTGGTGGAGTGCCAGGGCGACTTCGCGAAGGCGGAGGAGTACCTCCGGAAGAAGGGAATCGCCTCCGCGGCGAAGAAGGCGGGGCGCGTCGCTGCCGAGGGCCTGGTCGGGTCCTACGTGCACAACGGGAAGATTGGCGTGCTGGTGGAGGTGAACTGCGAGACCGACTTCGTGGCCCGCAACGAAGCCTTCCAGGCGCTCGTGAAGGATCTGGCCATGCACATCGCCGCGGCCAGCCCGCTGTACGTGCGGCGCGAGGAGGTCCCCGCCGAGGCGCTCGAGAAGGAGAAGGAGATCGAGCGCCACAAGCTGCGCGAGCAGAACAAGCCCGAGGCGCTGATCGAGAAGATCGTCGAGGGCAAGATCAACAAGTACTACGAGCAGGTCTGCCTGCTCGAGCAGCCCTGGTTCCGCGAGGACAAGAAGAAGGTCTCGGACATCATCACCGAGGCGGTGGCGAAGATCGGCGAGAACATCACCGTGCGCCGGTTCGCCCGCTTCGTGGTGGGCGAGGGCATCGAGAAGAAGACCGACAACCTCGCCGAAGAGGTGGCGAAGCAGGTCAACGCCGCGAAGGCCTGAGCCGAAGGCGGATCCATTCTTCCGGCGGGCGGTCCTTCGGGGCGGCCCGCTTTTTCGTGCGCGCAACTTCCCGCCGGCTCGGACGGAAAATCCCATGTGGCTCAAAGCACGGCAGGCAAAGGACCGGGCATCGTCCTTCGCGCGCAGAACCGCTCCGGCGTGGTGCGCGTGTCGATCGCCCGTACCTGGGAGAAGGCGATCCTGGAGGTGCTCGACAGCGCCGGCGACACCGTCGAGGTGGGGCTGACCATCGAGGAACTCCGGACGCTCGGCCGGGCGCTGCTCAAGGTCGCGCTGGCGCTGACCGCGGAGACGCTCCGGGACGAGACGACGCAGCGCTGACAAGTGCCCGGGGCCCCTGCCGCTTTGCCCGCGGCGCTCGCGCGCGTGTCGTCCCGCCCGTGCTTCGCGCACTTGCGCGTTGATCGTCCCCCGGAGCGGGGGCTACAAGCCCAATCCGCTCATGTCCGACACGACTTCCTCCGGCGGCGGGTACAAGCGGATCCTCCTGAAGCTCTCGGGCGAGGCGCTGATGGGAGACGGGAAGTACGGCATCCAGCCGTCCACGCTCACCCGAATCGCCAGCGAGGTGAAGGACGTCCACGACGCCGGGATCGAGATCGGCATCGTGATCGGAGGCGGCAACATCTTCCGCGGCGTCGCCGGATCCACGGAGGGGATGGACCGCGCGAACGCGGACTACATGGGCATGCTGGCCACGGTGATCAACGCCATGGCGTTGCAGGACGCGCTGGAGAAACAAGGCGTCCACACCCGGGTGCTCTCGGCGATCAAGATGGAGCAGGTCTGCGAGCCGTACATCCGACGGCGCGCGGTGCGGCACCTGGAGAAGGGCCGGGTGGTGATCTTCGGCGCGGGCACCGGTAACCCGTACTTCACCACCGACACCGCGGCCTCGCTGAGGGCGATGGAGATCAACGCCCAGGTCATCTTCAAGGCCACCAAGGTGGACGGCGTCTACGACAAGGATCCGAAGAAGGATGCCACCGCGCGCCGCTACAAGACGCTGACGTACATGGACGTGCTGAAGCATGGGCTCAACGTGATGGACTCCACCGCCATCTCCCTCTGCAAGGACAACGGGCTGCCGATCGTCGTGTTCGACCTCACCCAGCGTGGCAACATCAAGCGCGCGGTGTTCAACGCCAGCGAGGTGGGGACGGTGGTCGGGGCCAGCGAGACCGCCTGGGCTTGAAAAGCGCCTCGGGGTCGTAGATCTGAAAGGAAGAACGAGATGACCGACGAGGTGATGAAGGATCTCAAGACGCGGATCGACAAGAGCATCGAGGATCTGAAGAAGGAGCTCGCGCGCGTCCGCACCGGCCGGGCCAACACCTCGATGCTGGAGGGGATCCGGGTCAACTACTACGGGACGCCCACCCCGCTGAACGGCGTCGCGTCCATCAACGTTCCGGAGCCGCGGCTCATCACGCTCAAGCCGTACGACAAGAGCGCGCTCAAGGACATCGAGAAGGCGATCGCCGAGGCGAACCTCGGGGTCACCCCGCAATCCGACGGCGAGATCATCCGCCTCGCCTTCCCGCCGATGACGGAGGAGCGCCGCAAGGAGGTCGCCCGGCAGGTGAAGAGCAAGGGCGAGGACCACAAGGTCGCCATCCGCAACATCCGTCGCGACGCCAACGAGACGCTCAAGACGATGCAGAAGGACAAGAAGATCACCGAGGACGACCTCAAGCGCGCCACCGAGGCGGTGCAGAAGGCGACGGATGCGGGGATCAAGATCGTCGACGAGGTGGTGGCGAAGAAGGAAAAAGAGGTGATGGAGGTTTGAAGCCCCGCGCGCTCATCGCGGATCCCTCGCTCAGCGTGTCCGGCGCGCTCCGGAGGCAGCTGGAGTCTGCGGGATTCGAGGTGCGCGTGGTGCACTACCTCGACGAGGCGGTGGAACGGATCCGCGCGCGCGAGCCGGAGCTGGTGTTCGCCGCGGCCTCCGCCACGTTCGACGGCGAGACGCTCTGCCAGAAGGCCAAATCGCTCCAGCCGGGCATTCCGGTGGTGCTGGTGTATCCGCCGGAGGAGGAGGACCCCGAACCGCACGCTGCGCGCGCCGGGGCGGACTCCTGGCTGGTGGGGCCGCTCAAGCGCGCCTCCGTGGTCTCCTGCGCTCGGGCGATGCTGCGCATCAAGCAGCTGGGCGCGACGGTGGAGCGCCTCGAAGCGGAGCTGCGGCACAAGACGGAAGCCGCCCGCGCCGCGGCGGCGCCCACCACCTCCGGCGGGGCGGCCACCAAGGACTTCGAGTTCTTCAAGCGCTTCCTCCTGATGGAGGTGAAGCGCTCGCGGCGCTACCGGTATCCGGTGTCCTTCCTCATGGTGGCGCTGGACCGGTTCGCCGAACGCGCCGCGCACATGTCGCCGGTGGAGCGGACCGCGTGTCTGGCCGAGGCGTTCGGCACGGTGGCCCGGGGGACCCGGGACATCGATCTGTCGGTCCCCTTCGGCGACGAGCGCTTCCTGGTCTTCCTCCCGCACACGCCGCGGGAGGGCGCGCTGATCGTGGCCGAGCGGCTGCGCACCACATTGGCGCAGCTTCGGTCGCTCCCGGAGTGCACCGCGTCGATCGGCGTGGCGGCGTTCGAGCCCGCGGTGGCGGCGGCGAACGCGCAGGTGAGCTTCGGGTCGCTGATGAAGGACGCCACCGAGGCGCTCAAGCGCGCGCAGGCGAGGGGCGGCAACGCGGTGGAGGCGAACTCGGCGGCGGAGAGAAAGCGCGACCGGATTTCGATCGGCTGAGCGCCGGTTAGGGATACGGCAGCGGCGTCCCGGCGATCGCCTCCACGACCTCGGAGACCCAGGCGAAGAGCTCGAGCCCCTTGCCCTTGTCGTCCCGCCACTGCCCGGTGGCGTCGTCCCAGGAGAAGTGGATGCCCTGGGACTTGCCCGCCACCCAGATCTGCCGGACCGCGCGCTGGGTGTTGACGACGCACTTCTCTCCCGACGCGGCGGTGAGGGTGACCATGTCCCCGGTGCTCTCGGCCTCGAGCACGTCCGGGTCCAGCCGATCCGCGGCAGCGAGGATCCGCTTGAAGACCTGCGCGACCTTCTGGTTGTAGTCCGCTTCGTCCAGCATCGGTCCGGCTCAAAGTGTTTCGACGAGCGGCTGCTGGGGCGCGGCGAAGAAGAGCAGCCGCGCCAAAGCGCCCGGTTCGCCGTCCGGCCGCTCGAGGCCGATCACCGTGCCCGGGTTCACCTGCCTGGGGAACGTCTGCAGGCCCAACAGGTGCGCCGCCATCGCGCCCATCGACGGCTGATGGCCGACGAGCACCAAATTCTCGCCCGCGTGATCCGTGAGCACCGAGTCCAGCGCGCCCACCGGCATGTCCGGCAAAAGGCTGCGGTGCGCGCGGAGCGGGCCTTCGTGACGTTGCGCCAGAGACAAGAGCGACGCGGTCTGGACTGCGCGGACCAGCGGGCTGGTGAGGATGAGGTCGATCTTCTCCATCCGCTCGGCCAGAGACTGGAAGTGGGCGAACGTCGTCTGGCGGGCTTTCGCGGTCAGCGCTCGTGCCTCGTCACCGAGCCCCTCGGGAATCTCCGCGTCCGCATCGCCGTGCCGCACCAGATAGATCCGCAAGGTTCCTCCGCCACTCGCTGGACCGCCTCTCGTACACGAGCGCACCCGATGGGGTCAAAGGTTTCAGGTATAGGTGTTCTCGTGCGACCCGGGCTCTTACTGGTGGTGTGGGTGGCGTGCCTGGCTGCGTGCCGGGAGCGCCCGGCCAAAGCCCCTGCGCCCGACGGCGGGTCGGCCCGGGCGACCGTCCCCGCGCCGCCTCCCGTGGACGGCGGCTACGTGGTGGACCCCGACAAGCTGGATCGCTTCATCCGCTATCAGCGCCGGACGCTTGCGTCGTCAGCGCAGATGCTGGAGGCGCTCGCGCGCGAGGAAGGGAGCGGCCTCGACGGTGGGATGCCTTCGCCAGAAGCTGTGGCCGAGCTTCGCCGCCTTGCGTCCGGGCAGGAGCGGCTCCGGGAGGAGCTCGGGCTCACCGAAGAAGACGTGCGCGTGCTCGAGGATCTGGTGGGCGAGGTGATCTCCCGCCGCGCGGACGTCGCCGGCCCGGAAGAGGCGGAGTCCATCCGGCAGATGAAGGCGCTCGCCGAGACGCTCCCCGAAGAGCAGCGCGCAGATTTCGAGGCGGCGATCGCCAGCATCGAGCAGCAACGGGAGGCGCTGCACTCCCTCGATGACGTGCGGCGCCGGTTCGGCAGCGAGAACGTCGATCGGGTGCTGGCGCGCGAGGCGGATCTCACCCGCAACTGGAACGACGCCATCGCCGCCTTCGCTGGTACCGCGCCCCGGAGGCGCAGCGCACCGGAGGCCGGCGGGCTTTCGGCAGATGCCGGGCAGGGGAGCGTCACGCCGCTGGATGCCGGAGACCCACAGAATGCCGGGACACCGGACGCCGGGCGCTAGCACGCCGCGCGGGCAGGGTGCGGCGCGACAAGGGGCAGGGACCGGACGTTGGCGCCGAGCGCTGCGCGGCCGTCACGACGCGGCAGGACGCCGCAACCGGGCGCGCCACGCCCCGACTCCGCGCGGCTGCCGGCGAGCAGCACCTCGCGGTGGAGTGCTGAGTTGCGCGCCTCCACGCAGTCGCAGTCGCGCAAGGGCCGTGCGCTCAGGCACGGGCTTCGCGCTGCCAGAAGGTCGGCCGGCCTTCCAGGAACGCGGCGCGGCCCAGGCGCATGGGCTGGATCATCGACAGCACCGCGCCGTAGGCGAGGTGCGAGACCCACCAGACCGGGTGCATCAGCTCGCGCCGCATCGTCGGGTCCACCACGTCCACGACGAAGGCGTTCATCACCACGTACATGATCAACGCGTAGAAGATCCCCAGCGGCACGACCGCGAACATCGTGGTGCCGCGCCTCGGGAGCATCAGCGCGAACGTGGTCCCCAGCGCGCCGGCCACGGCGAAGTGCACGACGAAGCCGAACAGCAGCGAGCCGATGCCGAGATCGGCCGTGTGCGCGTAGGGATAGATGACCGCGCCGATCATCTTCGGCAGCGTCCAGAAGCCGTTCCCGAAGGCGGCGCTCAGGGACATGTACACGAGCGCCATCAGCGCGCCGCCGACGGTGCCCGCCACGCCTCCGGGGATGAGCACGTCGAGATAGAAGCTGCGGCCCTCGCCTTCGTCGGCGATCGACCGGTAGCGCCACGCGGCGTGGAACGGGTGGCGCAGCGCCCCGCCACGAGGGTGGGGATGGTCAGTCTGCGCGCCTTCGGCGTTCGCGGGGTGACGGCGACGGAAGAGTCTCATCGGAGCCTCCAGGAAGTTCCGGTTTCACGCCTCGATCTCGCGAGGCGGGCGGTGGGCGATGTCTTCGGTGACGGTGCGGCGCACGGCGATGGTGAGGGGCAGCACGGCGCCGTAGACGAGGAAGTAGAGCAGCGTGAGCGGCGGCGGGTACGTGCGGTAGAGCGGCTCGTCCAGCCACGGCAAAAGGAGCCACGTGACGAGCAGCCAGACGGAGATCGCGAAGGTCAGCGCCACCAGCGCGGCCCATGGGTATGGCTCACCGCGCGGGACGATCGCGTTGTAGAGGATGCCCAGCGCCGCGGCGGTGAGGAGGTTGAGCGCAAGCCCCGTCACGATGGGCCAGAGTGCGTGCAGCGGCGTGTTGGCCGGGAGCACCGCTGCGGCGATGAGCTCGAGCGGGCGGAAGAGCCCCTGGCCGGCGATCGCGGACGCCACGCACGCGGGCACGGTGGCGGCGAGCCCGGCGACGACCCCGCCGATGATTCCGGGGATGACGATCTCATCCCACGTCCGTTCGTCGACCATGCGCCGCCTCCGCCCGAAACGGTGGGCAGCGCGGCCAGAGGCTGCACGCCACGTCTGCTCTGTCGCCGGGCGGCCCGGCGGCCGGGGGCCTGCGTTCGCGGCGCGGTGCACCCACGCCATGAGGTGCGGACCTTTCCGCCATGGCGGCGACGTGCGGCGAATACATCCTCAGGCGCCTTCTGGCATGGGGCGTCCGGCGCATCTACGGGTACCCGGGAGACGGCATCAACGGGATCCTCGGCGGCTTTCACAGGGTGAAGGAGCTGGAGCTCATCCAGGTCCGGCACGAGGAGATGGCGGCCTTCATGGCCGCGGGCCACGCCAAGTTCACGGGCGAGGTCGGCGTGTGCCTGGCGACCTCCGGGCCGGGGGCGATCCACCTGCTCAACGGGCTGTACGACGCCAAGATGGACCACCAGCCGGTGGTGGCGCTCGTCGGCCAGCAGGCGCGTTCGGCGCTGGGGGGCGATTACCAGCAGGAGGTCGATCTCACGAACCTCTTCAAGGACGTCGCCCACGAGTTCTGCCAGCTGGCGATGGCTCCCACGCAGGTCCACCATCTGATCGACCGCGCGGTGCGGATCGCGCTCGACCGCCGGACGGTCACTTGCGTCATCATCCCCAACGACGTGCAGGAGATGCCCTTCCGGGAGCCGCCGCAGAAGCACGGGACGGTGCACACCGGGATCGGCATCACGCGTCCGTTGGTGGTGCCCACCTCACGCGACCTCCGCCGCGCCGCGGACGTGCTCAACGAAGGAAGGAAGGTGGCGATCCTCGTCGGCGCGGGCGCCTTCGGCGCGGTGGACGAGCTCATCGAGGTCGCGGACCTGTTGGGCGCGGGCGTGGCCAAGGCGCTCCTCGGCAAGGCGGTGCTGCCCGACGAGCTGCCCTTCGTCACCGGGTCGATCGGCCTTCTGGGGACGCGGCCGTCTTGGACCTTGATGGACGAGTGCGACACGCTGCTGATGGTCGGTTCGTCCTTCCCGTACTCGGAGTTCTTGCCGGAGATCGGCCAGGCGCGCGGCGTGCAGATCGACCTCGAGGGCCGGATGCTCTCGCTCCGGTACCCGATGGAGGTGAACCTGATCGGCGACAGCCGGGAGACGCTGCGGGCGCTGATTCCACTTTTGAAGCGCAAGACCGATCGGAGCTGGCGCGAGCGGATCGAGAACGAGGTCCGCGACTGGTGGATGGTGCTGGAGAGCCGCGCCTTCAACGAGGCTGCGCCCCTCAACCCGCAGCGGGTGTTCTGGGAGCTGTCGCCGCGTCTGCCCGAACGCTGCATCCTCACATCGGACTCGGGGTCGTCCGCCAACTGGTTCGCCCGCGACCTGAAGATCCGCCACGGGATGATGGCGTCGTTGTCGGGGAACCTCGCCACCATGGGCTGCGGGGTGCCGTATGCGATCGCCGCCAAGTTCGCGTACCCCGATCGCCCGGTGATCGCCCTGGTCGGCGACGGGGCGATGCAGATGAACGGCAACAGCGAGCTGGTCACCGCCATGAAGTACTGGCGGCGGTGGAAGGACCCGCGGCTGATCGTCCTGGTGCTGCACAACTGCGACCTCAACCAGGTGACCTGGGAACAGCGGGTGATGGAGGGCGATCCGAAGCTGGATGCCTCCCAGAAGCTGCCGGACTTCCGCTACGCCGCCTACGCCGAGCTGCTCGGGTTCAAGGGCATCCGGATGGAGTCACCCAAAGACGTGGTGCCTGGGTGGGAGGAGGCGCTCAAGTCCGACCGACCGGTGGTGATCGACGCGGTGACCGATCCCGAGGTCCCGCCGCTGCCGCCGCACATCACGCTCGAACAGGCCCGCGCGCTCACCTCCGCCATCGCCCGCGGCGACCCGGAGACGCGGCACATGATCCGCCAGATCTTCCGGGACTGGTGGGACGGCGTCCGGCCACGCAGGTCGTAGGGAGGCGCCGCCCCGATGGTCCGGCGCGGACGACAGGGGGGCGAGGCGCCGGTGGAGGCGCTCGAGGTCTCCGCCTTCCGGATCCCGACCGCCACGCCGGTGGAGTCGGACGGCACCGCCGAGTGGCGGTTCACCACGCTCGTGGTGGTGGAGCTGCGCGCGGGTGGCGCGAGCGGCCTCGGCTACACGTACGCGGACCGCGCCACCGCCCATTTCGTGCAGGAGGTCCTTCGGCCCCACGTCATCGGCCGCGACCCGATGGTCGTGCCGGCCGTCGCGCGGGAGCTGCTCGTCGCCGTGCGGAACCACGGCCGCGAGGGCGTGGCGGCGATGGCGATCTCCGCGGTGGACGTGGCGCTGTGGGATCTCAAAGCGCGGTTGTTCGGCGTGCCGCTGGCGACGCTTCTGGGCCCGGTGCGAGACGCGGTGGACCTCTACGGCAGCGGCGGGTTCACCAGCTACACGCTTCCGGAGCTGGAGGCGCAGCTGGGCGGCTGGGCGGCCCAGGGCTTCCGGCGCGTGAAGATGAAGGTGGGGCGCGATCCGTCCGCGGACCCGGAGCGCGTGCGCGCGGCCCGCCGGGCGATTGGTGGGGACGTGGAGCTGTTCGTCGACGCCAACGGCGCCTACGACCGGAAGCGCGCGCTTCGTCTGGCGGAGACGTTCGCCGCCGACGCAGACGTGCGCTGGTTCGAGGAGCCGGTCTCGAGCGACGACCGCGAGGGGCTGCGGCTTCTGCGCGATCGCGCCCCTGCGCAGATGGAGATCGCCGCCGGCGAGTACGGCTATCACCCGCAGTACTTCCGCACGCTGCTTGAGGCCGGCGCCGTCGACGTGCTGATGGCGGACGCCACCCGGTGCCTGGGCATCAGCGGATTTTTGACAGCGGGCGCGCTCTGTGACGCGTTCGGTGTGCCGCTGTCTGCGCACTGCGCGCCGATGCTGCACCTGTCTCTCGGGGCCTGCGCGCCGCGGCTTCGGCACCTCGAGTACTTCTTCGATCACGCACGCATCGAGGCGCTTGTGTTCGATGGCTTCGTCGAGCCACGCGGTGGCGTGCTCCGGCCGGACCGGACGCGGCCCGGGCTGGGACTGGAGCTCAAGCGGAAGGACGCGGAGCGGTACGCCGTCTGAGAGCGGAGGAGAGTGGGATGGATCAGCTACAGCCGGGCACCGAACGACCGAGGGGAGGCCAAAGGCCGGTGGTGGGCCCGTCCCGGCCGGACGAGCGGGCTCTGGAGGAGGCGCTGCGCCGGGTGGTCCAGGGCGAGGTCCGCTTCGACGCGCAGGCGCGCGCGATGTACGCGGTGGATGGATCGAACTACCGGCAGGTGCCAATCGGCGTCGTGGTGCCGAAGACGGTGGAGGACGTGGTGGCCACGGTGGCGGCCTGCCGACGGTTCGGCGCGCCGGTGCTCTCGCGCGGCGGCGGCACCAGCCTCGCCGGGCAGTGCTGCAACGTGGCGGTGGTGATCGACTGGTCGAAGCACCTCAATCGGATCCTGGAGATCGACCCCGAACGCCAGAGCGCACGGGTTCAGCCGGGGCTGGTGCTGGACGTGTTGCGAAAGGCTGCCCGGGCGCACGGGCTCACCTTCGGGCCGGACCCCGCCACGCACACGCACTGCACCATCGGCGGGATGCTGGGCAACAACTCCTGCGGCACCCACGCGCAGCAGGCGGGGCGGATGGCGGAGAACGTCCGCTCGCTGGAGGTCCTCACTTGGGACGGGCTGCGCCTGAAGGTGGGACCCACCTCGGACGAGATGCTTCAGGAGATCCTGCGCGCGGGCGGACGGCGTGCGGAGATCTACCGGGGGTTGATCGCTTTGCGCGACCGCTACGCCGACGAGGTGCGCGCGCGGTTCCCGAACATCCCGCGGCGCGTCTCCGGCTACTGCCTGGAGCAGCTTCTGCCGGAGAACGGCTTCAACGTGGCGCGCCTACTCGTCGGATCCGAGTCCACGCTGGTGACGATCCTCGAGGCCGAGCTCGAGCTGATCCCCGAACCGAAGGCGCGCGCGCTGGTCGTGGTGGGCTTCGACGGCATTGAGGATGCGGCGGACCACGTGCCGATGGTGCTGGAGAGCGCGCCGATCGCGCTGGAGGGGATCGACGGGAAGCTGATCGCGTTCGAGAAGCTGAAGCGGATGAACCCAGAGTCCATCCCCGACCTTCCGCCCGGCGATGGCTGGCTGATGGCGGAGTTCGGCGGCGACTCGCAGAAGGAGGCGGACCAGAAGGCGCTCGACCTCATCGACCTGCTCGAGCGACGGCTGGGGCGGCGGCCGCCGTTCAAGCGCTTCGACGTGGAGGCGGAGGCGCAGGACATCTGGCAGATCCGCGAAGCGGGACTGGGCGCGACGGCGCGCGTGCCCAACCGGCCCGACAGCTGGGAGGGCTGGGAGGACGCCGCGGTCCACCCGGATCGGCTGGGCGCGTACCTGCGCGACTTCCGCAGGCTGCTGACGGACTTCGGCTACGACACGTCGCTGTACGGCCACTTCGGTCAGGGATGCGTCCACTGCCGGATCGACTTCGACTACAAGACGGCCGAGGGGATCAGCCGCTACCGCGCGTTCGTCGAGGCCGCCGCCGACCTGGTGGTGCGCTACGGAGGTTCGCTCTCCGGCGAGCACGGGGACGGCCAGTCCCGCGCGGAGCTGTTGCCGAAGATGTACGGCGAGAGGCTGGTGCGTGCCTTCGGCGAGCTGAAGGCGATCTGGGATCCGCACGGGAAGATGAACCCGGGCAAGGTCGTCTTCCCGTACCGCCTGGACGAGAACCTCCGCTTCGGCGTGGGCTACGCGCCGAAGGAGCCGAAGACCCACTTCGCGTACCGCGAGGACGACGGTTCGTTCATCCGCGCCGCCGAGCGCTGCGTGGGCGTGGGCAAGTGCCGGCGGCTCGAGGGCGGGACGATGTGCCCCAGCTACCGCGTGACGCGCGACGAACAGCACTCCACCCGCGGCCGCGCGCACCTTCTCTGGGAGATGCTCCGCGGAGACGTCATCCGCGACGGCTGGCGGAGCGAGGCGGTGAAGGACGCGCTCGACCTGTGCCTGGCGTGCAAGGGGTGCAAGTCGGACTGCCCGGTCAACGTGGACATGGCCACGTACAAGGCCGAGTTCCTCTCGCACTACTACGCGCATCACCCGCGGCCGCTGAACGCGTACGCCTTCGGGCTGGTGATGTACGCCGCGCGCGTCGCCGGCCGGGTGCCAGGGCTGGCCGATCTGGGGCTGCGCACGCCGGGGCTCTCCGCATGGATGAAGCGGGTGCTGGATGTGGCGCCCGAGCGCGCGCTGCCGCTGTTCGGAGCGCCGTCCTTCCAGCGCCGGGTGCGGCGCCGGGCGCGGCGGAACGAAGGGGGACCGCGCGTCGTGCTGTACCCGGACACCTTCAACAACTACTTCCACCCCGAGACCGCGATGGCGGCGCTGGACGTGCTGGAGGCGGCAGGCTTCGACGTGCACGTCCCGCGTCAGGCGACCTGCTGCGGTCGGCCGCTTTACGACTACGGGATGCTGGGCGAGGCCCGGCGCCAGTTGCGCCGCGTGCTGGACACCTTCCGCGAGGAGATCCGCGGCGGCGTTCCCTTCGTGGTGCTGGAGCCCTCCTGCGCGTCCGTGTTCCGCGACGAGCTGAAGAACCTCTTCCCGCATGATCTCGACGCCGAGCGGCTCGCGCGGCAGACCTTCGTGCTGTCGGAGCTGCTCCGGCGGCACGCGCCCGGCTTCGTGCCTCCGGCGCTCGAAGGGCCGGCGGTGGTGCACGGACATTGTCATCACAAGTCCGTGCTCGGGTTTGACGACGAAAAGCAGCTGATTTCAGACATGAAGCTGGACGCCCAGTTCCCCGACACCGGCTGCTGCGGCATGGCGGGCGCGTTCGGCTTCGAGAAGGACAAGTACGCGGTGTCGATGGCCTGCGGCGAACAGGTGCTGTTCCCGGCCGTCCGCGCCGCGCCGCCCGGCGCAGAGCTCATCGCCGACGGGTTCTCGTGCCGGACCCAGCTGGAGCACGGAGTGGGGCTCCGTGCGGACCATCTCGCCGAGGTCATCCGCGAGGGCCTCTGGCGAAAGCGGCGGCTGCCTCCGGGATCGCCGCGACGACACGCACACGGGGCCCGGCGCGCGATGATCCGCGCGAAGGTGGCGCTGGGCGTGGCCGCGGTGATGGCGGCGCTCACCGGGGTCCGCGCGCTCCGCCGGGCGCGTGTGTGATTTTATTGTCACATTGTTGCAAGCGTCTGGCTGGCCGCCCGCTCTCCGATCGGGTTGTTTTGACGTGTTATTTATTTGCTGGATCGTTTGCATTCACAGGGGTCTCATCGGGTCCGCAGTTCCCAAAACCCGGAGTGACCCTTGCGACAGAATCACCTTCGCGCCGAAGCCGGGCGCACCGCGCTGGCAATCCTCGCCGGCGTCGGGCTCGTCCTTTCCGGCTGCACCGGGCGGATCGGGGACGACGGCAGCGCCGGGTCGGAGTTCCCCACCGAGCCCCCTCCCGGTGTCGATCCGTATTCCCCCGAAGTCGAACCGCCTCCCTTCCACCCCGCGCCGCTGCGGATGCGCCGGCTGCTCGGGTGGCAGTACCAGAACGCGATTCATGATCTCCTCGGCGCCGCGGCCGCGAGCGCCATCACCGTCCCGGCCGACGCGGCGGTGAACGGGTTCGACGCGATCGGCGCCTCGCAGCTGGCGATCTCCCCGCAGGCGGTCGAACAGTTCGAGGCCGCGTCCTACGCCGCGGTGGAGGCGGGGCTGGCCGATCCGGTCCGCCATCAGGCGCTGGTGCCCTGCACGCCTTCGGCGCCGGACGACGCGGGCTGCCTCGCCACGGTGGTGAGGACGTTCGGTCACCGCGCGTGGCGGCGGCCGCTCACCGACGAGGAGGTGCAGACGTACGTCTCCGTCGGCCAGATGGCCGGCGCCGCGTATGGCGTCTTCGACAAGGGCGTGGAGTTCGCGCTCGCGGGGCTGTTGCAGTCTCCGAACTTCCTCTACCTCCCCGAGGTCGGCGAACCCGATCCCGAGAATCCTTCGCGGCTCCGGCTGACCTCACTGGAGATGGGGGCACGCCTCGCGTTCTTCCTCACCGGCACGTTGCCGGACGACGAGCTGCTCGCGGCGGCCGAGTCCGGCGCGCTCACCTCGGCCGACGCCGTCCGCGCCCAGGCGCTGCGGCTGGTGGACAAGCCCGAGGCCCGCGACGCCTTGAACCGCTTCTTCGACGAGGCGTTCCGCCTGCGCGAGCTGGACAAGGTGGCCAAAGACCCGGAGACGTTCCCGGAGTTCACGCCGGCGCTCGCGAAGTCGATGCAGCAGGAGACGCGGCTGTTGATTGACGACGTGGTCTGGGACCGCGACGCGGACTTCCGCGACGTGTTCGACGCGACGTACACGTTCGTCGACCTCGCGCTCGCGCAGCTGTACGGGATCGACGGCGCGCCCGGCTCCGGCTTCGGGCGCGTGGAGCTGGATCCGAACGGGCTGCGCGGCGGTTTTCTGGGCCACGCGGCGTTCCTGTCGCTGATGGCGCACCCGCGCACGACCTCGCCCACCCACCGCGGGAAGTTCATCCTCGAGCGGCTCTTGTGCGCGAACGTCCCGGCGCCGCCGCCGAACGTGAACACCTCGCTGGAGGACGCGTCCACCGAGACGATGACCATGCGCGAACGCCTCACCGCGCACGTGGCCAACCCCAGCTGCGCCAGCTGCCACAAGATGGTGGACAGCATTGGGTTCGGCTTCGAGAACTTCGACGCGATCGGCCAGCTGCAGTTCACCGACAAGGGCAAGCCGGTCGACGCGTCGGCCACGTTCGGCGACCACGGCAGCTTCACCGGCGCGCTCCAGCTGGGCCGGATGCTGCGAGACGATCCGCGGGTGCCCAGCTGCCTCGTACGGAACCTCTTCCGCATGGCCAGCGGGCACGTGGACACGTACGGCGAGGTGGCTCCGCTCAAGGCCGCCGAGCAGTCCTTCATCGCCAACGGTTACCGACTCAAGTCACTCCTGGTGGAGCTCGCCGCAAGCGACGCCTTCCGCTTCGCCAGCGCGCAGGAGGTGCAGCCATGACGTTCCGACTCAGCCGCAGGACGGTCCTCAAGGGCGCGGGCGCGCTGGTGGCGCTGCCCACGCTGGAGGCCATGTTGAACAGCCACGGCACCGCTTATGCCGAGGGCGGGGCGTTCCCGCAGCGGCTGCTGACGTGGTTCTTCGGCAACGGCGTGGTGCTGCCGATGTGGACGCCCAGCGCCACCGGCGCCAACTACGCGTTTTCGCCGGCGCTCTCTCCGCTGCAGAACGTGAAGGACTACGTGAACGTGGTCTCCGGCTGCAACGTGAAGACGCCGGATCTGCGCGGACACCACAACGGATGCGGGGCGATGATGTCCGGCTACCCGTTCATCCCCATCCCGGCGAACGGCGCGAACTACGCGTCCAAGTTCGGCGGTCCGTCGATCGACCAGGTCGCGGCGGGGATCATCGGGACCACCACCACCTTCCCGTCGCTGCAGCTGGCCGTCTCCAAGCGCGCCACCACTGGGGAAGGCCCGACGCTGCAGTACATCTCCCACAAGGGGCCGGACGCGCCGCTGCCCCCGGAGATGAACCCGGCGAAGCTGTACCAGAAGCTGTTCGGCAACTTCGTCGAGCCCAGCAACCCGACCGACCCGCGCGATGCGCTCCGCCTCAACGTGCTCGACGCGGTGAAGGACGACGCCAACCGGCTGATCAAGCGCCTGGGCGCGGCGGACCGCCAGCGGCTGGACCAGCACCTCACGGCGATCAGCGAGCTGCGTCAGCAGATCAGCGCGCTGCCGCCGCCGGTGACCTCCGCCTGCGCGGCGCCGAAGACGCCGGTGACGCAGACCAACCAGGACCAGGGCGGCGCCGAGCCGATGGAGGCCGTGCACCGCGCGTTCGCGGATCTGATCGCTCTGGCGTGGGCGTGCGATCTCACCCGCGTGGTCAGCGTCCAGTTCTCCGGGTCGGTGGCGGACACCGCGTACCCAATGATCGGCATCCCCGACAACGAGCACGACCTGAGCCACGATCCATCCCGGAAGGACGACATCAACCGGTGCGTGACGTTCTGCGTGCAGAACTTCGCCTACCTGTGCGAACGGCTGAAGGCCACCCCCGAAGGTCCGGGCAACCTGCTCGACAACTCGGTGCTGATGATGACCACCGACGTCGCCGAGGGCTGGGTCCACTCGATTCAGGATTACCCGGTGGTGATCGCCGGCCGCGGGGGAGGGGTCCTCAAGTACCCGGGCATCCACTACCGCTCCCCGAACGGCCGCAACACCAGCGACATCCTGCTCACCGTGCTCCGGGCGGCGGGGACCGGCGTCAGCAGCGTGGGCGGCGCCGAGGGTCTGAGCACCACGGTGATCTCCGAGTTGATGGCGTAGGCGGGCCGGCAGACGGGGGGTAAGCTGCGCGACCGCATGGAAGGCGGTCGTCGGCAGGCTGAACGCAAGTCGGTGTCGTTGCTGGTCACGCTCAAGCACCAGAACGTCGCCACCTTCGAAGAAGAGTTCGCAACCAACCTCAGCGAAGGCGGGATGTTCATCCGCTCCCGGACGCCCCAGCCGGTGGGCACGCACCTCAAGTTCGAGGTGCAGCTCGCCGGCGGGCAGCGGGTGATGCGCGGGACCGCGGTCGTCCGGTGGATCCGTCTCCCCGGCGATCCGGAGGGCGGTCCGGGGATGGGCGTCCAGTTCGAACAGCTCGACGACGCGACCCGCGCGCTCGTCGATCGGATGCTCAAGGCGCGCGCGCCCGCGGCGCCGCCGCCGGCGCAGGCCAGCCTGCCACCGGAGGTCGCGGCGCTCGAGGCGGAGCTGCGAGCGCGTTACGGAGAGTCGCCCGCGGTGGGTGGCAGCCGGTCCGCGCTCCCGCAGGTGGCGGCCGTCACGCCGCCCATCGCGCCGGCGGTGGCGCCGATCATTCCGCCCGTTGCGCCGGCGGTGGCCCCCGTCGTTCCGCCCGTGGCGCCGGCCGTGGCGCCCGTCGTTCCGCCCATCGCGCCCGCCACTCCCGTTGCCAGCGCGGCACCCGCCGCGAGCACGGCCGCGGACGATCTCTTCTCCGGCCTGCCGCCCGAGTTGGATCCCGCCTTCGTGAACCCGAGCTCCTCCGAGCTACCCCCCGAGCTCGATCTGGCCTTCGCCACGCCCCCGGCCCCCGCGCGCGACGCGGTCGAGATCCCGATCGAGGCGCTGGTGGCGGACACGCCGGCGCCGAACGAGGAGGAGATCCCCATCGAGCTCGACACCGGGACGGGTGACTCCGGCATCGAGCTGGACATCCCGATCCTGGATCTCGACGCGGGAGCCGCCGACGAAGGCGTCGAGCTCGATCTGGACATCGCCGACGCGCCGCCGCTTCCGCCCGCCGGGGCGTCGTCGCCGGCGCAGGTGGCCGAGCCTTCGGCGGAATCGAAGGCGCCCGCGCAGGCGTCGGCCCTCCCCGAGGTGCGGCGGGTCGCGCCTCCGGAGCCGCCGGCGGTCACCACGCCCACGCTGCTCAAGCCCGAACCGGCCGCGCCGCCCCCGAAGCCGAAGGCCGGGCCGGTGTTCCTCACGCCGCCCGAGAAGTTGCTCGAGACCGGTCCGGTGATCGGCATCGACCTGGGGACGACCAACTCCTGCGTGGCGATCCTCCAGGGCGCACGGCCCACGGTGATCCGTTCGAAGGAGGGCTACAACACGCTCCCTTCGCTGGTGACGCTCAGCAGCCAGGGCAAGGTGCAGATCGCCCACCGCGCGAAGTCGAACCTGATCATGAACCCGTCGCAGACGATCTACGGCGCCAAACGGCTGGTGGGCCGGCCGTACGACAGCGCCGTGGTGCGACAGGTCCGCGAGCGGTTCCACTACGAGGTGGTCCCGGACGATCACGGCCGGGCGGCGGTGCGGCTGGGCCCGCACGTGCTCTCGCTGGAGGAGGTGCAGGGGCTCATCCTCAAGGAGTGTCGCGAGCTCGCGGAGCAGTACCTGGGGCAGCCGGTGGGGCGCGCGGTCATCACGGTGCCGGCGTACTACTCGGAGCCGCAGCGCGAGGCGGTGCGCCGCGCCGGCTGGCTGGCCGGGCTCAAGGTGGAGCGCATCCTCAACGAGCCGACTGCAGCGGCGCTCGCGTTCGGTCTCAACAAGGACCTCGACAAGAAGATCCTCGTCTACGACCTGGGCGGCGGCACCTTCGACGCCACGCTGCTCAAGATCGAGAAGAACGTGTTCGAGGTGCTCGCCACCGGCGGCGACGTGTTCCTCGGCGGCATCGACTTCGACAACCTGATCGTCGACTACCTCCTGGAGGAGTTCCAGAAGCGCGAGGGCATCCCCTTCCAGGGCGACCAGGTGGCGTTGTCCCGCGTGTCGGAGGCCGCGGAGAAGGCGAAGGTGGCGCTGTCCGAACGGACCACCTACGACATCCACATCCCGATGTTGATGATGGACGCGCAGATGAAGCCGCGGGATCTGCGCGCCACGCTGGACCGCAAGCGGTTGGAGGCGCTCGCCGAGCCGCTGGTGGACCGGACGCTGGACACCGTCCGCGACGTGCTGCTCGACGCGAACGTGAAGGCGAAGGACGTGGACGAGATCATCCTCGTCGGCGGGATGAGCCGGATGCCGCTCGTGCGCGAGAAGCTCAAGGCGTTGATGGGCAAATCGCCGCACGCGGGCGTGAACGCGGACGAGGCGGTAGCGCTCGGCGCGGCGCTGTACTGCGGCACGGTGGACAAGGTGAGCAGCGTCACGCTGATCGACGTGCTCCCCATGACGGTGGGCGTGGGCCTCCCGGGCGGCGCGTTCAAGCGGGTGATCGAACGCAACACCCCGCTGCCCGCGCAGCGCTCCTTCGCGGTGAGCACCGCGCGGGACAACGAGACCTCGATCGAGTTGTCGATCTTCCAGGGCGAGGACAGCAACATCGCGGGGAACGAGTACCTGGGCACCGTGCGCATCGAAGGGCTGCCGAAGATGCCGAAGGGCGTGGTCCAGGTGGCGGTGACGCTGCGGCTGGACGCCGAGTGCGTGCTCCACGCCGAGGCCCTGGAGATGAAGACGCACAAGAAGGTCGTGGCCACGCTCGCCACCCGTTACACCTCGGAGGAGGTTCAGCGGAAGCTGGGGATCTCCGCCGAGAAGGCCGCGCAGGTGGAGGCGGCGCGCGCGAAGGAGCTCCAGTCCCGCGGCGGCGGGTTCTGGGGCTTCCTCAAGCGGGTGGTGGGGCGAAAGTAGCCCGCGCCGGAGCGATCGGGACGGGCGCTTCGACCAGGCCGGCGACCACCTGTGCCCAGGCGACCAGGGAGTTGAACGCGAGGAACCTCTGGCGGACCGTCTCGTGCGCGTTGACGCCCAGGTCGCGCGCGAGGTCGGGCGCGCGCAGGACGCGGATCGCCAGCTCGGCGAAGCGGTCGAGATCGTTCGGGTCGTCGAGGAGCAGCCCGCTGTGGCCGTCCTCGATCTGATCGCGGATCCCTCCGGTGGCCGTGGCGATGACCGGGCGGCCCTTCCACATCGCCTCGGTGACGGTGAGCCCGAAGCCTTCGGAGAGGCTCTTCTGGACCAAGATGGCGGCGTGGCGCTGGAGCGCGTTGACCATCACGCCGTTCTCCTCCGGATCCTGCATCGGCAGGTTGGCGAGGTGGACGCGGCGGCGCACCTCGTCCGGCAGCCGGCCCCACGCTTCGACCACCTCGCTGAAGGTGTACGCGCCCTCCGGATCATCCGACACCGCGGAGACCTCCGCCGCGGCGAGCACCAGATCCGGGCGCGGCGAGGCGAGCTGGGGCACGAGCCGCGCGAAGCCGTGCATCACCCCCACCGGATCCTTCAGCGGATCCCACCGCGAGACCTGGACGATGAGCGGCCGGTCCGCCGGCGGCGGGAGGCCCTGCCGGATGACGGTGGCGTGGCGGTCCACGCGCCCCGGCGTCCCGTCGTCCCGGGTGAAGGTGGGCGGGCCGTGCGTCTCCGGCCCCTCGGCGATCAGGTGGGCGCGCGCGAGGATCGCCCGCACCTGCTCGGGCGTCAGGTCCTGGTTCTTGGTGGAGAACGGGTCGATGGTGGGCGGCACGATGTGCGTGCGTTCGAGCGGGATCTCCGGCGCGATGAACGCCGCGCGGGTGAAGACGAACCGCTGCACCGGGCGCAGGTAGGGGGACAGAAACGCCCACGCCTTCTCCACCTCGGGGTTGGGCACGTCGCTGCCAATGTGGCAGCGCCACACGACGCGAGCCCCCATCCACGCCAGCGGGACCGCGAGCCCGGCCACCTGCGGATCGTGCAGCGCCACGATGTCGCCGTGGCGGATCAACCCCTCCAGCGCCATGGCGTTGGCGCGCAGCCCCGCTTCGTAGATGGCGTGCGCCCGGCCGTCGAGGGGCGAGCCGTCTCCGGGGGAACCGTGGAACGCGTGGTGGAGCCGCTTGGTGACCCGGAAGAACTCCGGCGGCGCGTCGATGACCATCCACCGTGTGTCCACGCCCGCGCCGCGCGCGTAGCCCACCAGCGGCCGCAACAGCTCCGCCACGCCGCCTCCGCGCGCCGTGGAGTTGATGTTCCAGATCACGTTCTCGCCCAGCCGTTCGCGGAGCGCGCGCGCGGCTTTTTTGAGGCGCTCGACCGGTTCGGCGCCGACCAGGGGGACGAAACGCTCCAACGCCTGCACGCCGACGGGGACCTCATGCATGGCTTCGCTCCTTTCGGCAAACGTGGGCAGCCGGGCGGGATCCGACAATGCGATGGGGCGAGTGCCGGTCAGAGCCCGCGCTGCATCAGCTCGCGGACCAGCGCTTCATAGAAGGCGGGGGCATCGAACGCGCGCGACCAGCCGATCTGCGCCCAGTGGTCCGCTTCGATCTCCCCCAGCCGCTCGCCCCACTGCTGGGAGTGCACCGGCACCAGCCCGTCGTTGTCGCCGGCGCGTTCGCGGATCAGCTTCCAGGTGGGCACAAGCAGCGGGTGGGTGGTGGCCAGTCCGCCGGAGGTCCGCGCGACGTAGCTGCCGTAGAAGATGCCCCGCACGTCCGGGACCTCGGCGTTGAACTGCCGCATCCGTTCGGTGGTGAGGTCGAAGAAGCCGCTGACGTCCACGCCCATCGCCTCGAGCAGCCGGCGCGCGGCGGGCGCCAGCCCCCACAGGTTCGTGCCGAGGTCCGCCAGCGGGGTCCCGTGATGCGGCGTACCGATGGTGGTGATCGACGCGACCTTGTCCGCAAGCCCCAGCTTCGCCACCGCGTAGCGCGCATCCAGCCCGCCCATGCTGTGGGCGATGACGTTGACCCGCTCCTCGCCCAGAGCCTGCACGGCGAGCCGGAGATCCTCCGCGCGGGCGGCGACCGAGGCGCTGGGACGCACCTGGAACGCGTAGACCTTCGCGCCGAGTTTGGTGAGTCGGGGCGCCACGCCGCGGAAGTAGGCGGCCTCCGCCAGGCCACCGACGCCGACCTTGTCGAATCCGAGGATCCCGTGGGCCAGCACCACCGGGTGGCGCAGCCGCGGCGGGATTTTCTTGACGCGCTTTTCGAGCCGGCGATTGCGGAGACGGAACGCAACGTACGCCGCAGCACCGACCAGGAGCGCGACCGCGAGCGCGATGCCGATCCACAGAAGACGTCGACCGTCCACGCCGGGCGACGATGCAGGCCCGGCGCGAGTGCATCAAGCCTGAACGCGACGCTGCCCAGTCAAATCCGCCGGAGCTCCGGCCGGAGCTTGAGGATCTGATCGAGCCACAGGTTCGATTGCTTCTCGACCACGCTGTTCGCCTTCAGCCGCGTGTTGAGGTGCGCGAAGTCCACCGCGTCGAGGCGCTGATCCTGGTTGAAGCAGGAGAACACCACCGTCTCCTTGCCGGTGACCGGATCGACGTGCTTCTGCAGGCACTGCGCGCAGATCTCCTTCATCATGCACTGCATCGGCGAGTTGATGGAGCCGATCGCCTCGTGCCGTTCCTTGAGGTGCGGCTTGAGCACGCCGTAACGCGCGGCCTTGACCGCCGCCATCATCCGGTCCGAACCGATGGCGATGATCCGGTCCACCTCCTTGAGCGGCGCGACGGGCGCGACCGGAAGCCGGCCCTCCGCGAACGCCACCATCGCCTGCACGATGTTGCCGACGAACGTGGCGTCCTGCGGCCTTCGCGGGGCGATCGGTTCGCCCGAGTCCACCGACCACACGATCTGATCGGTCCCGTCTTCGATCTCGTCCTGCTTGAAGACGTCTTCCTTCTTCCGGTAGCCGGCGAAGTAGATGACCTTGCAGCGCGCCGCCTTGAGCGCGCGGGCGATGGAGAAGAGTACCGCGTTGCCCAGGCCGCCGCCCGCGAGCAGCACCGTCTCGCCCTCGGGGATCTCCGTGGGGGCGCCGGTCGGGCCCATCAGCACCACCGGCTGGCCGGGTTGGAGCATCGCGCACATCCGCGATGACGACCCCATCTCCAGCACGATGGTGGACATCAGCCCCTTCTCCTTGTCCACCCACGCGCCGGTGAGCGCCAGCCCCTCCATGGTGAGCCGGGTGCCCTCCACGCAGGGCGCGTTGCGTTCGAAGTTCTGCAGCCGGAAGAACTGCCCGGGCTGGAAGTGGACGGTGGCGTACTTCGCCTTCACCACCACCTCCACGATGGTGGGCGTGAGCCGGTTCACCGCCACCACCGTGGCGAGGAAGGCGTCGTCGAGCGTGGCGAAGAAGCGGGCCATCTTCGCGTCCCGCGCCGGCTGGCCGGCCTCGTCGTCGACGGTGGGCTTCGTCTCGCGCCAGAACAGCCGCGCCACTTCGGGGTAGCCGTCTTTGGCGGAGGCCATCGCCTTCACCACGTTGCCGGCGTAGGTGGGGTGGTTGTCGCCGTAGAAGGTGATGAAGCGCCCGCCGGAGGCGTAGGAGGTGAAGAAGCCCGCGGGGGTGCCGAGATCCTTCTTGTTGTCGCAGGGCTCGAGCCGGAAGCCGCCCTCACCATCCTCCACGGCGCAGTAGCCCTGGAAGTACTCCTGGTCCTTGTCGAGGACGAAGGTGCCCGGGTACTCCTTCTCGTAGGTCACGTTCGGGGAGGTGCCCGCGGCCACGCACACCGTCTTCGCCGGCAGCGTGTAGTACTCGCCGGTGCCCTTGAGCCGGCCGTCGACCATGGCCATCCGCTCGAACTTCACCGCGCTCACCGCGCCGTGCGCGTCGGGGATCGCCTCCACCGGCGAGACGCGCTCGATGAAGCGGATGCCCTCCTCGAGCGCCTTGGCGATCTCCTCGTGGTTGAGCCGGTACGCCGGCGAGTCCACCATCGACCGGCGGTAGCAGAGCGAGACGCCGCCCCACGAGCGCACCAGCCGGACGAAGTCCGGTTCGTCCCCGTCGCGCGCGGCGCGGGCCCGTTCGGCGCGGACGGCGCGGCCGTGTTCGAGGAAGGTGCGGTACACCGCCTGCTCCTCGGCGTCGAGGCGGGCGAACACCGCGTCCTCGCCCATCGCCGCCGCGAGGCGCTCGTGGCGCTCGAGGATCTTCTCCACCTGCACCGGGTAGAACGCCATCAGCTCGGTGGCGGTGTCGATGCCGGTGAGCCCGCCGCCGATCACCACCGCCGGCAGCTGCACCTGCAGGTTGGCCAGAGAGTCCTTCTTGAACGCGCCGGTCAGCTGCAGCGCCATCAAAAAGTCGGACGCCTTGCGGATCCCGCGGATGAGGTTGTTCTTCATCCCGATGATCGTGGGGCGGCCGGCGCCCGCGGCGATGGCGATGTGATCGAACCCCAGCGCCCACGCGTCCTCGATGGTGAGGGTGCCGCCGAAGCGGATGCCGCCGTAGATCCGGAAGTTGCGCCGGCGCGCGAGGGTGAGGTGGATGAGGGTGAGGAAGTTCTTGTCCCAGCGAACGGTGATGCCGTACTCGGAGACGCCGCCGAAGCCGGAGAGCACGCGCTCGTCCAGCTCGCTGGTGATCTCCCGGAAGTCGCGGATGGGCCGCATCGGCACGCCGTTGTGGCCGGTGAGCTCGTTCGGGAACGGCTCCACCTTGAGCCCGTCGATGCCCGCGACCGCGAAGCCCTCGTTCAACAGGTAGTGCGAGAGCGTGTAGCCCGCCGGCCCCAGGCCCACCACCAGCACGTTCTTGCCGTTGTACGGGAGCGCGTGCGGGCGGCGCGCGTTGAGCGGATTCCACCGCGTGAACAGGCCGTAGATCTCGAATCCCCACGGCAGCTCGAGCACGTCCGTGAGCGTGTGCGTCTCGGCGAGCGGGATGTTGACCGGTTCCTGCTTCTGGTAGATGCAGGCCTTCATGCAGTCGTTGCAGATGCGGTGACCGGTCCCCGGGCACATCGGGTTGTCGAGCATGACCATCGCCAGCGCGCCGAGCGGATCGCCCTTCGCCTTGAGCGCGTGCGCTTCGGAGATCTTCTCGTCCAGCGGACAGCCGGTGAGGGGGATCCCCAGCGGGTTCTTCTTGAAGGTGTGACCCTCCTGGGCCGGGTCCTTCGCCTTGAAGCCCTTCGAGCACGAGTCCTTGTCGCGCTCGTGGCAGATGACGCAGTACTCGACCTCGTTCATCACCTGGCGCGTGGTGCCGCGGCGGTCCGTGAGCTTGAAGCCGTCACGGCGGCGCAGGTGATGGTCCGGTCCCTCCAGCGCCTCCGCCATCGTCTCCGGCTCCGGCTGCTTGAGCTCGACGAGGCGATCGAACGCCAGGGGCTTCGGCTGATGGTGGGTGACCCAGTGCTTAATCTTCCGCGACGCCTCCGGGTGGAGCGCGCGCGCGTAGGTCCAGCGGTCCGCCAGCGCCAGAAGACCCCGCACCGCCGAGAGCTCGGCGGCGTCGTCGCCGTGGGAGACCAGCGTGGCGCCGAAGGCGGCCTTCCCCTCCTCGGTGGAGACGAGCGCGGCGCGCAGGCGGGACCAGCGCTCGCGCAGCTCCTGTGCGCGGGCCGGCGCGTCGGGACCCGGCGGGAGCTGCCCGGCGAACATCCGTTCGATCTCCATCAACGTGAGGATCGACTCGGCGACCGCGCGCTCCTCGTCCTCGGCCTCGTAGGCCTCGGGGAAGCCAAGCTTGAAGAGCACCCGCATCCGCGCGTCCAGCTCCGGGAACTCGCCGGCGTGCGGGCGGTCCTGCGCGCCCTTCTTGAAGACGCGGCGGGTGATGAACTCGCGCTTGAACTCGAACAGGCGCAGCTCGCGCTGGAGCTTGCGCGAGACGCCTTCGACCGCGTCGCCCACGTTGAACAGCCGCGCGACGAACGGCGAGAGCTTCGCCGCCATCTTCAGCAGCACGTCCGAGACCCGGGTGGGGGGCAACGAAGAGGTCCCGGTGAGCGGGTCCACCGAATCCCGGTACGTCACCCACTCCGCCCACAGCGCGGGATCGGACGCCTCCACCTCGGCATAGAAGCGTTCGGTGAGCCGCCGCAGCCCCTTCGGATCGTACAGGTCCTCGAAGCGGAACCCTTCGATGCCGGGGGTGAAGGTGGGGGCGTTCATGTCGGTGTTCAGCGCGCGCATGGGATAACGGGGGCCAACGCAGGGGCGTGGTCCCTCTATTTCAGAGGGAGGGGGCGGGCAAGGTGAGTCCGAA
>JADGHL010000185.1 GCA_019686135.1 Myxococcaceae bacterium
CCCCATGCCAGTCGCCGCGCGCTCGCAGTGCGCTCCGCTCCGTCCTCCCAACGCCCGTCCCCCGCATCGTTCGCGGCACACGCCCCTCCGGGGGGCCCCGCGGTCCCTCCCTGCTCGGGTTGCCTGGGCAGTCCGCCGCTGCCCTTTCACTGCTCACACGCAGCGCGCTTCGTTCCCAGCGGGTCCGTTCCATCCGTGCGCCGTTCGACGCGCTCGAGCTGTGCGCTCGTCTTCCCTCTTCCGCTGCCGCCGGTCCCCTGTCGCCATCGACGGTGCGCAGTACCGGGCAGGGCTCTGTCCGTTAGCGACATGGCCAGGCCCGCCACCGGACCGTCCCCTCAAGAAGGAAATTGGTCAATCGATCCAGCCCAGCTTTCGTCCAGGCCCAGTTACGTTGGCAACTCGAGTCGTCGCCTCTCCAATCCTCGTCGCACAGCGCGTCCCATGATCCCGTCAATCTCGCGCCAGGTCATGCCGAGAAGCCGCGCGACCCCGGCGATGTTCGTTTCCTTCAGCCAGTCAATCGCCAACGCTTCAAGCAAGGCCGTGAAGCGCGACCCGGGCTCTGCCCATGGCACCTTCAACCTGGTGGACGCCGCGTTCGTTGCAGTCGGCACTGGGGACCGCCGCAACGAGGATGGTCGGGAACTGCATTGGGTCGACGTGCCGCCGACGGCGCTCCTTCGAGTCGAGTAGGACTGCTCCCGATCGGGCTGTCCGCGCAAACGCCCGTGCGGCGATCATCAACCATCACGCGAACGATGATAGTCCTTCAGGGGCCAAGAAGAATGCCCTTTTGAAACCAATTGCTGGCAGAGCATCCGGATTTGCCGGAATTGAGAGCGGAGTTGGGGCTCAAAGAAGGGCGTTCATCTTAAGATTGGCGATACAGTCGCATGGGCTGAGTTTGCGATGGTCGGAGAAAGGACGATCAGCCCTGTTGGGTCGGCAAACCAGTTCTTGTTGTTGGGCCGACTGGTGTGTCCCGTGTAGGAAGCTCGTTCCTAAGATTGAGGAGCTTCGGCGATCGTACCCGGAATCTGAACTTCGCATTTTGAGGGTGCAAGTCGCAGATGAAGCGGAGCGCATGGAGCACTTGAAACTAAAATCAAAAGAGGGGAGGGCGCCAAGACAGGAATCTTGGATGCTCGACTCCCGCATGGTCTCCCTTGCTCTCCAAGTTCTGGCGTAGACGAGTACCCGACTCTGCTGCTGGTCGCGCCCGATGGTAACCTTGTCGCCACCAGCGATGAACTTCTGGTGGTTCCAGAAAATCTGATCGGGTCGCCTTCCGGAAACTCTGAGCCGCGCCGGAGGAAGGAGCGCGGACGATGATGCTGGCGACGGTGATAGCGGCCATGATGCACGCGACGATGGCCGCGCGCGGTGAGGGCGGGCGCGATGTGGGGGACATGCTGCCCCTGCTCAAGCGCCACGAGATCCCGCACCTCGCCATCGCCCTCGCGTACCGCGCGATGCAGAACGGACTTCTTCGTGTCGCGGCAGTCATGCCCGCAGGCTCGGAGGGGTTGCGGGTGGGCCTTGCCGGGGTCTTTGGGCCCGCGAACCATCTCGGTTTGACGAAGAGCGGCAGGAACTCCGTCGCGAGCTTTCCGGCGTCAGCGACGGAGATCTGCGGCACCTCGTCTGCCATCACATCACGGTGCAGGAGTTCGGCGGATTGGTGCAGGTCGCGTTGCACTGTGTGGACGAGCCGCAGGTGACGCTGCAGCCGGCCTGGCAGGACACGTCGCAGGCCGAGGTCGCCGGCCCGCAGACTGCGTTGCACCCACCGATGCAGTTGTCGATGGTGCAGTTCGCGCCGTCGGCGTTGCAATCGGAGTCGCAGCCGCCGGAGCCGCCGCAGTCCGTCCGGCAGGTCGCGTTCTGGGCGCAGTTGGTATTGCAGCCACCCCCGCAGCCGACGGTGCACGACGCGCCGACGCCACACGTGGTCGTGCAGCCGCCGAGGCAGGCGATGTTGCACGCCGCGCCGTCGCCGCAGTCGATCGCGCAGCCACCCCCCGGACACGAGATGTCACACGTCACCCCGGGGGGGCACACACACGAGTGGTTGAAGTCGCACGTGAGCGTCAACAACCCGCCGTCGGTCGTCGTACCCGCATCCGGGGTGCCCGCGTCCTCCATGCTCCCGGCGTCCACGCTGCCAGCGTCCACGCCTGCATCCGTTCCGGCGTCCACCATCTCTCCGGCATCCGCCATCCCGGCATCTTCCACGCCGGCGTCTTCGACCGATCCGGCATCACTCGCGCCGGCATCGCTGATCCCGGCATCGCCCGTGCCGGCATCGTTTGTCCCTGCGTCGGAGATCCCGCCGTCCTCTCCCTCGCCCGCATCTTCGGTCACCTGGGTCCCGGAGTCCTGCTGCGTCCCGGCATCTTCACCTTCGGGCGGCCTTTCCGAGCTGCAGGCGACGAACCCGCTCACAGAGAACAGTGCGACGAACACCAGCACGACGAGTGGCCGATTCATCAGGACCCTCCTTTTGCGGCCGGCGGAGTATGGGTGACCGTGAGCGTGACTTCCAGAGCATCCAGCTCACGCGCTGCGTCAGGCTTTCCTTTTGAAAGCACAGCGTGAATGCAGAACGAACTGGCCATGGAATTCTCTTACGCAGCGGGCGTGTCGCGCGGCAGGGCACGAGCTTGGCGAATGTCCCGCAGCAACGGATCGCAGTGCCGCTTGCTGGCGCGAATGCAACGCAATCGCTGCAACGTGCAAGTCCGGAACCCAGGTAGCCTCCGGCGTCGCTTCACTCCGACGGTGGGGCTGGGCAGAGCAGTCACACTGCGAAGAGGATCGAGAGAATTGCCTTGATGCCGCGTGATGAGCTGTCGCGGTCGGGGCACACGGCAGGGCTCGCGCGACCACGCCGTCTCACCCGTCGGCCCGCGAACGCGACGACTCGCCGCGCGGACGGCGCCGCCATCTTCCGCCGGACATCACCGCGCCCGCTTCCGTTCCACCGGACAGGCTTCCCGGGCGGCGGGCCGGGCAGAGCTTTCCGGGAGCCCATCAAGGAGGGGCACCCATGAAACAGCTCTCGACGTTGGCCGGGGTGATCGCGCTCTGCGCGCCGCTGGTCGCATTCGCCAGGCCGCAAGCGATGCCGCAGACGACGCAACCGGGCGCCGCGGCGACGAAGATGACGCCGCAGCAGGCGCAGCAGGAGATGAGGCAGATGCTCGGCACGGTGCCCAGCTTCCTGCGCGCGCTGCCGGAGAACACGCAGGTCGGCGCGTGGCAGATGTTGAAGGCGACCCAGATGAACCCGGACAGCGCGATCCCGGACAAGTACAAGGAGCTGATCGGCCTGGCGGTTGCGGCGCAAATCCCGTGCGAGTACTGCGTCTACTTCCACACCGAGGCCGCGCGCGCGCAGGGCGCCAGCGATCAGGAGATCAAGGAGGTGCTCGCACAGTCCGCGCTGACGCGGGCGACGAGCGCCATCCTCAACGGCAGCGGACAGGACATGAGCTCGTTCCGGGGCGAGATCGACCGGATGATGGGCGGCGAAGCACGGGGCGGCGCCGGCGCAGCGGGGATGCCCGAAGACGGCGGCGTGGGCGGCAGCGCGCAGGCCGGGCAGACATCGATGAACGTTCCGCCGGATCCGGCGCCCGACGCGGCCACGGCGACGCGTGAGATGCGCGCGACGCTCGGCGGTGTGCCCACGTTCATGAACCACGTGCCCGAGGAGATGCGGACCGGCCTGTGGAACAGCTGGAAGTCGCTCGAGATGTCCAAAAACACGGCGGTCCCGTCGAAGTACCTGATCCTCACGTCGCTCGCGGTCTCCGCGCAGACGCCCTGCCAGTTCTGCGTCTACGCGGATCGCAAGGCGGCGCAGCAGGCCGGCGCGACCGAGGAGGAGATCAACGAAGCGCTCGCGATGGCGTCGACCACGCGCTTCTTCAGCACCGTGCTGAACGGGTCGCAGGTCAACTTCAACCAGTTCAAGGACGAGACGCGGCGGATCATCTCGTTCACGAAGCAGCACCAGCGGGGCGTGGGCGGCGCAGGCAAGACGCAGTAGCGCCTGGCGATGAGCGGGGCGCGTGGAGGCACGACCTGATCGGGTCGCCCGGCGCCTCCCGCTCACCGCGGCGCCCGCACGCGGCGGCGGTGGATCGCCTCCGCGCCGCCCAGCAGCTTCAGCACCTCCATCAGCGCCTCTTTCACCTGGGCATGCCGCCGCGCGCCGAGAGCCCTTTCAATCCGTGCGTCGAGACGAGCGCGGATCCGCCGGGTCCGCTCCACTGCCTCGCGCCCTTTGGACGAGAGCCGCACGGTGCGGACGCGGTGATCCGCACCGGGCATGCGCTCGACGTAGCCGAGCCGCTCCAGCTCGGCCACCATCTTGGAGGCAGCCTGCTGGGTCACCTCCATGCGCTCCGCGAGCGCCCCGATGCTCCGTTCGGCGTCGACGAGGTGCTGGACGACGAAGCCGTGCGAGTACCGGAGCTTCGGATGACCGGATTTCGCGAGCGCCTGTTGAACACGCTCGGCGACCGTAAGCCCGACGAACTGGGCGAGGTACGCGAGATCGAGGTCTACGAGCGCGAAACCGTCTGACATGCCCGACATCGTCCGATGCACCACCTCGGTTGTGCAACCGGAGTTGCACATCCCGCCGTTCCACAACTACGGTTGTGCATCTGACCAAGATACCTACGGAACACAGAGCCGAAGAGACGGTCCGCGGGTTCATCCGCGCAGTAGAGGCAGGTGCCCGGGACGGAGCGCTGGAGTCATACCTTCACCCGGACGTCCCGCCAGCTCGAGTGGCCGAACCCCTTCTCGCCGTCGGGCCGCGAGCACGATCTCCGGTCGATGCTGGAGGCCGCGCGCCGCGGCGCCCAGGTCGTGCGCGACCAGCGCTACGAGATCCGCAACCTCTTCGCGAAGGAGGAGAACGTGCTGGCGGAGCTCGACTGGTCGGCCACCCCGGCGGTGGACACGCCGAAGTACCCGGCCGGGCACACCCTGCGCGCCCACGTCGCGATGGTGTTCCGCCTCGAGGGCGGACGGATCCGCCACATCACGAACTACGACTGCTACGAGCCGTAGCCTTCGCGCCCTTCCGCGCGGAGCGGACGCACGTCGACCTCGCTGGTGCCCACGACGTGCGCGTAGCGGTGCGCCCAGGCGATCGCCTCGTCGCGGCCCGGGACGTCGACGATGAGGTAGCCCGCGATGAGCTCCTTGGACTCGGCGTACGGACCATCCGTGACGGCGAAGCGGTCGCCCTCGCGCTGAAGCCGCGCGCCCTTCGAGGTGGGCTGCAGATCGATCGTCGCGATGAGGACGCCCCGGCGCGTCATCTCGTCGACGAGCTTCGCGTGGAGTGCCTCCCGCTCCGGGGAGCGCGTGCCGCCGGCCTCGGCGATGGGGTCCTTGATGAGCGCCATGTACCGGCGCGGGGTGGACTCGGGCGGCGGCGGCTGGAGGCCGATGTCCCAGGGCTCGGTGACCGGACGCAGCTCGATCTGCAGATCGCCGGCGATCTGCCCCACCCGCGTCGCCCAGTCCACCGCCTCATCCAGCGTCGCCGTGCGCAGGATGAGGAAGCTGGAGGCCACCACCTCCGTCGCCTGAAACGGCCCGCGCGTGAGGCGGCGCTTGCCGCCGTGGAACGAGAGGCGCACGCCGAGCGAGCTGGCGCGGAGGCCTTCTCCCGCGACGAACATCTTCGCCCGGCTCAGCTCGCCGATCAGCTCACCGACGCGGGCAATCAACTCCGGACTCGGCAGGGTGCCCGCCTCCCAGCGGGGCTCGGTCCGGTGCAGCAGGATGTAACGCATGTCGTCTCCTTCGGGTCACCGGCGGATCAGGCCGCGAGGAACTCTTCGACCATCGAGGTGAGCGCCGCCGGCCGGACCGCGTGGTTCTGACCGGCGAGCTCGCGCAATTGCGCACCGGGGATGGCTTCCGCGATCACCCGGGCGGCGGACTTGATTTTGTCTACCGTCTTCCCGCCGAAGCCCACCCATGCCGGTACGGAGATGCGCGAGAAGCGCTCGGTGGGCGCGGTGAAATCGCCCATCACCGCCACGTCATAGGGGAGCGTGTGCGCCACGGCCGTCAACTTGCGCCAGATCCACGGCATCAGGCGCATCATCCAGACCACCGGCATCGGCGCGTCGACCATGTCGTGCATGAAGTAGGCGACCGCCGCGCCCCGGCGCCCGTCGCGGAGCAGCTCCTGGATGCGCTCGTCGTGACGCCGTCCCGCGGTGCTGCCGGCCGGCTCGACGTAGGGCGGCTCCCAGGCGACCACCGCCCGAATCGGCAGCCCCGCCGCCGCCTCGAGCGCGAGCCCCGCTCCCGACGAGAGCCCGACCAGCGCGGGGCGATCGCCCGTAGCGGCGATGAGCGCTTCGAGATCCTCGAGCTCGCGCTCCTTCGCGTAGGGGGCGGTGTCGCCGCTTTCGTTCCGGCCGCGGCGGTCGTAGCGGATGACGGTGAACCGCCGGGAAAGCAGCGGCGCGAGCGCCGACGACGGCCCGAACGCCCGGCTGCAGAACGCGCCGTCGACGAGGATCAGCGGCGGCCCCGAGCCGGTGCGCTCATACGCAATGCGCGTCCCATCCTTCGAGATGACCTGTTCCATGATCAGCGCTCCGTGCGGAGAGGGAAGAACGAGCGGACCCGCGTGTCGCGGAGGAACAGACCGCCCCAGAGGAACGCCGCAACGTAGATCGGAAAGAGCGTGTGGCTGAACATCGGGTCGTCGACCCGGACGTGCGTGGCGGTCGCCCCGCCGAGGAAGCCAGTGAGCAGCACCGCGCCGAGCACCGAGGTGCGCGGCACCAGATGAAGCACCACGGAGATGGCGAGCACCAGACCGATCCCGAAGACCACGTGCGACGGATAGCCGAGCCTGGTGGTCGCCTGCACCACCGGATCGAGCCGAAGCAGCTTTCCGACGCTGTCGACGGCGAGGAAGAGAATGACCAGCGCGCTCATGATCCGGCCTGCCCAGAGACGAACCTTGTCCATGTGAAGCACTCCTGAAAGGCCGGGGGAAATTCCCCGGCACCCAGGCGTCGAACGGGCGCGCGGAAATTCGACGGAGGGCGCGAAATGGGCGGAGTGGCTCTCTAAGGCACTGCAATCGTTGAGGATTTTGCGTGGACTTCACCCTCCCGTAGCGGCGGTGCCCCTGGAGGGAAGAGGCGCGTCGCGAAAAGCTGGGTCTGCGCAGCGGGTCATGGCGATGATCGCGCGCCTGCTCAGTGAGGACGTGTGAGGCGCGGCTCGACGGAAGGTCACCCCTCGGGGTCGACCTGGTCCAGCACGATCTGGCCCTGCGCGTCGACCCTCCCCTTCCACGTGTGCTTCACGCGCTCGTACCGGTCCTCGTAGTACCGGCCGGTGATGGAGACCGATCCATCCGGCAACAGCTCGAAGCGATCGCCGATGGGGCTCTCGACGCCGCCCGAGCCGCGGAAGCGGCGGTCCCAGAGGATCTTCCCCTTCGCGTCGAGCCTCACCAGCCGCACGACCGGGTGCCGCCCGGGGTGGACATAGGACGCCACCTGGACCACGCAGCCGCCGTCGGAGGTCACCGCCACCTTTCCGCCCCCGTAGTCGAGGAATCCCTTCGCGGTCAGCTCGCGCCGCCAGCGCAGCTTCCCTTTCGGGTCCAGCCGCACCAGCACCGCCTTCGTCCGCCCGACCTTGTAGTCGCCGTCCGAGTTCCTGCTCAGGACGCCGACGAAGAGGACGTCGCCAGACGGCGTGGTGGCGAACTGCACGAACGAGGCGCGCGGATCCTCCGGCTGATCGTCATAACGGAGCCCATGCGCATCCGCGTACTGCTTGCCGCGGATGACACCGAACGCCGTGGTGAGATCGCCGCCCGTGCTGCCGGCGACCTCCGGCGAGTCCACGTCGTCGGGCACCTCGTAGAGCCGGACGCCGGACTTCGCGGCCCACCCTTTCGCGTATTTCTCTTATACACATCTGACGCTGCCGACGATATGAAGTTTTTAGA
>JADGHL010000055.1 GCA_019686135.1 Myxococcaceae bacterium
GCCGGCCACCGCGCGGGCGCCGGAGGGCGAGGGCGCGGCACCGGTGCCCGGGCAGCCGGACGCCGCGGGGCCCGGCACGGAAGGGGCCGCTCCGGAGCGCGCAAGACCGGGCCCGACATCGGCTCCCGCGGAGGAGGCTTGGGGCCCCTCGGCGTCGTCCCCGACCCCCGCGCCCACAGCGCCGCCGGAGAGAGAAGGGGCGCACGTGGAGCACGTGCAGGACGGGTCGCAGGGTCGGGCGGAAGAAGGCGGCGACCACACCCACCCCGGACTTGAAGAGGAGGAGGACGACTGGGTGCCGGGGCCGACGAACATCCCGTTCGGGCCGTGGCTCTCGCTGGCCGGTCTGGAGCTGATGCTCCTGGGACCGTGGCTCGGTGAAGTGCTCCCGCCGATGCTCCGCTGGGTCGCCACGGGCAAACTGGGCTTCTCCTGATGCGCGCGCGGATCGCCAGCCTGTCGTTCTTCCTCGGGTCGGCGGCGCTGAGCGTGGTGTGGCTGACGCTGCTGCCCATCCTCCTCCGCGTGACCGCGGCGCTCCGCCACCTGGCCGTGCCGGGCTCGCCCGAGGCCACGCTCCTTGCGCACGTGCGAACGCTGCTGCCGTTCTATCTGGCGGCGGATCTCGCGGCGATCCTCGTCATCTGCTTCGTCATCCTGCACTTCACCCTGGGGCGGCCGCTCGCCAGGACCGAGGCCGCCGTCGAACAGCTCTCCCGGCTGAACCTGAACCTGGTCGAGGCACCCAGCGGCGGCCCGTTGCTGTCGCGGATCCAGACCGCGCTTCGCCGGATGGCCGCCGCGCTCGCCGACGAACAGGCGCTCACGCGACGGCAGATCGACGAGCTGCGCGCCACCAACGAACGACTGGCGCGCACCCAGGCGGAGCTGGTCGCCTCCGAACGGTTGGCCACCGTGGGGCGTCTGGCAGCCGGGGTCGCCCACGAGGTGGGCAACCCGCTCTCGGGGATTCTCGGCTACCTCTCGCTGCTCAAAGCACGGGCACAGGATCCGCAGCTCGGTGAGTTCGTCGACCGGATCGAAGCCGAGGTGCAGCGGATCAACCAGATCGTCCGCGGGCTGCTCGACCTCGGGCGACCGCCGCAGATGACGCTGGCGCCGCTGGAGCTCTCCCCGCTGGTGGACACCGCCGCGCAGCTCGTGAAGGCGGGGCCAGAGCTGCGGAACGTCCGCTTCGAGAATGAGGTCCCCAAAGGGCTGCACGCCCGCGCAGATGCGGGGCCGCTCTCGCAGGTGCTGATCAACCTCTTCATCAACGCCGGTCAGGCGATGGGCGGAGACGGGACGCTCCGGGTGTCCGCGAGCGCAGTCGGGGACGTCATCGCGCTGTACATCGATGACACGGGCCCCGGCCTGTCCCCCGAGGTCGAAGAGAAGCTCTTCGAGCCCTTTTTCACCACCCGGAGCGCGGGGAAGGGGACCGGGCTGGGGCTCGCCGTGTCGCTGCACCTGGTGCGCAGCATGAACGGCGATCTCCGCGCCGAGAACCGCCCCGAGGGCGGCGCGCGCTTCATCCTGGAACTGCCCGCCGCGGCCGCACACGCCGCCTCGTGATGCCCGCCTGCCCGCCGGTCACGCGCCGAACTCCAGAGCGGACTTCCACCGCCGCCGTGCGATGATTCCGTCGCCACATGAGCACCTTCCGGAACATCCTGATCGCCGACGACGAGCCGTCGATCCGCCACGTCCTCAGCCTCGTGCTCAGCGAGAAGGGCTACGAGGTCCGCGCGGTGCAGGACGGTGAGGAGGCCCTCAAGGAGCTGCAGGCGCGCCCCTACGACGCGGTGATCTGCGACGTGCGGATGCCGAAGAGAGACGGGCTGGCGCTGTTGCAGGCCGCGCTGCCCCAGTGGCCGGACCTCACCTTCATCGTGATGAGCGCGTACGGCTCCACCGACGCGCCGCTCAAGGCCGTCTCGTTGGGTGCGTACGACTACGTCCCCAAGCCCTTCAAGCCCGAAGAGATGGTGCTGGTGCTGAAGAAGGCGGAGGAGCGCCAGCGCCTGTTGCGCGAGAACAAGCGGCTGCGCGCATCCCAGGGGCGCGAAGGTGTCCTGGGGTTGGAGCGGCTCATCGGCCAGAGCGAGGCGATGAAGGCGCTCGGCCGGCAGATCCAGAAGCTCGCGCCGGTCACCACCACCGTGCTCATCACCGGTGAGAGCGGCACCGGGAAGGAGCTGGTCGCTCGCGCGCTGCACGACCTCTCCCCGCGTTCGGCCATGCCCTTCGTCGCAGTGAACTGCGGGGCGATCCCGGCGGGGTTGATCGAAAGCGAGCTGTTCGGCCACGCCCGCGGGGCGTTCACCGGCGCACGCCAGAGCAAGCGCGGGCTGTTCTCCGAAGCCGACGGCGGGACGCTCTTCCTCGACGAGGTGGGCGAGCTGCCGATGCCTGCGCAGGTGAAGCTCCTCCGGTTCCTGCAGGAGGGCGAGATCCGCCCGGTGGGCGAGAACCGGGCCGAGAAGGTCGACGTGCGGGTGATCGCCGCCACCCTACGCGACGTCTCGAAGCTGGTCGAACGCGGCGAGTTCCGGGAGGACCTCTTCTACCGGCTCAACGTGGTGCAGCTGCGCGTCCCGCCGCTGCGCGAACGCCCGGACGACGTGCCGCTTCTGGCGCGCTCGTTCATCGAGCGCTTCAACCGCGAACTCAACCGGGAGACGCCGGTGGTGGGACTGTCGCCCGAGGCCGAGGCGCTGCTCGTCTCCTACGCGTGGCCGGGGAACGTCCGCGAGCTCGAGAACGCGATGGAGCGCGCGGTGCTGCTCGCGGAGGGCGATCACATCGCCCCCGAGAACCTGCCGGAGAAGATCTGGGCGCAGAAGGGCCCGCCGCTGTGCCCGGCGGGCGCCGACATCTCCCGGCTGGCCGCCCAGCCGGACCTGTCGCTCAAGCGCGCGATGCGTGAGCTCGAGGAGACCTTCATCCGCGCGGCGCTGCGGCGGACGAAGGGCAACCGCACCCGCGCCGCCGAGGTGCTGGAGATCAGCCACCGCGCGCTCCTCTACAAGATCAAGGAGTACGGGATCGACCCGGACGCCGAAGCCGAGCGCTGATCGGCAACCCCCAACGAATGGTGGTGGGCCCGGCTCACACCCACTGCATGGCGCGCATTTTCATATCAATGATACGTCATTGAGATCTCACTGAGATCGCAGTGTGCGATCGGGGATTTGACTCCCACCCGCAAGCGATCGTCATATGGCGGCGCTGTGAGCGGGTTCCGCCGCCGTGGAGAGGGGAATGGCCAACGGAAGAAGGACGCCGAACAACGTGCAGCGACTGAGGGAAGAGCGGTTGATGTCGAAGGCGGAGCTGGCGCGCCGCGCCGGCGTGTCCGTCCTCACCATCGACCGCGTGGAGCGGGGTGCTTCCTGCAGGCTGGACACGAAGCGGAAGATCATCCTCGCGCTCGGGATGAAGGTCAGCGAGCGCAACCAGGTCTTCGGTGACGCCCCGACGAGCAGCCAGAAGCGCAAGCAGGACTAGCCGAATTTTTCGAAGGGAATCGAGGCCGCTATAGGCTTCGCCGCAGGTCGAAGGAGCGCGACGGAATGGCTAAGGGAAAGCTGGCGGTCGGACTCGATATCGGGTCGTCCTCCGTGAAGATGATCCAGCTCAAGGAGCAGCGCAGGCGCGGCGTCCTCAGCTACGCGCTCCAGAGCTTCGGGATGAAGCCGCTCCCGCCCGAGGCCATCGTCGACGGCGCGCTGATGAACTCCACCGCGATCGTCCAGGCGATCCAGGAGCTGATGGCCGAGCTGAAGGTGAAGCAGAAGGAGGTCGCCATCGGCGTCTCCGGTCACTCGGTCATCATCAAGAAGATCTCGATGCCGCGGATGACCCAGGAGGAGCTCGAGGAGTCGATCCAGTGGGAGGCCGAGCAGTACATCCCGTTCGACGTCAAGGACGTCAACATCGACACCCAGATCCTCAACCCCGACGCCAACGACGCCACCGGGCAGATGGACGTCCTTCTGGTCGCGGCGAAGAAGGACATGATCAACGACTACACCACGGTGGTCTCCGAGGCGGGGCTCAACCCGGTCGTGGTGGACGTGGACGCCTTCGCCGTCCAGAACATGTTCGACGCCAACTACGACGCACCGCCGTCCGAGACGGTGGTGTTGATCAACGCCGGCGCGTCGGTGGTGAACATCAACATCCTCGCCAACGGCACCACCACCTTCACGCGTGACGTGACCATCGGCGGGAACCAGTTCACCGAAGAGATCCAGAAGCAGCTCAACGTCTCGTACGAAGAGGCGGAGGCGCTCAAGTGCGGCGGCGGCCGCAACGACTCGGACGCGGTGGTCCCCCAGGAGGTGGAGCGGGTGATCACCGGCGTGGCCGAACAGGTGGCCGGCGAGATCCAGCGCTCTTTGGACTTCTACGCGGGTACCGCGCCGGACGCGAACTTCACCAAGGTGTACCTGTCCGGCGGCACCGCGAAGATCCCGGCGCTGTTCAAGACCATCGAGGCGCGCGTCGGCGTGCCCGTGGAGATCATGAACCCGTTCAAGAACATCGAGATCGACAACCGCAAGTTCGACCCCGCGTTCATCATGGACGTGGCGCCGATGGCGGCGGTCGCGGTGGGGCTCGCCCTGCGCCGGCCCGGCGACAAGCTCAACTGACGCGCTACCCAGACTGACGCTGAGAGGTCCGCACCCTCATGATGATCAAGATCAACCTCCTGCCGGTCCGGCAGGTGAAAAAGCGCGAGGCGAGCAAGCAGATCCTCGTCCTCTACGCGGTGCTTTTGGTCGGCGCGCTGGTCGGCAACTACCTCTGGTACGACTGGCGCGAGTCCGTGGCCGCCGAGGGGCGGGCGAAGATCCAGCGCACCGAGCAGAAGATCGCCGAGCTGCAGAAGGTGATCGGCCAGGTGGACACGCTCAACGTCCGCAAGAAGGAGCTGGAGGACAAGCTGGCCGTCCTCACCACGCTCCGCCGCGGACGCACCGGCCCGGTCCGCCTGCTCGACGCGCTCGCCGAGGCCACCCCGAAGAAGGTGTGGATCCGGGACTTCGACGAGAAGGCGGAGGCGGTGAAGATCTCCGGCTGGGCGCTCTCCCATGAGGACCTCGCCGAGTTCATGCGCGGGCTCGGCACCATGGTCTGGACCTCCAAGGGGATGGGCCGGCTGATCGAGGAGAAGCGGGACTCCAAGACGCGGCGGGTGGAGCTGATCGACCAGAACGGGGCGATCGAGGACTTCAGCCCGGAGCAGGTCGGCAACTTCTTCACCGCGATCGAGCTCAAGAAGGCGAATCAGACCTCCGTGAAGACGGACCTGGGCGAGGTGAAGCGCGTCGAGTTCGACCTCACGCTCCGCGCCCACTACACGCTGTAGCCGGGACGAGGCTTCGGACAATGGAACAGCTCATCGACAGAATCTCCAAAGCACCGCCCGCGCTCAAATACGGCGGCATCGTAGGCGTGCTCGCCGCGGTCACCGCGCTCAACTTCTTCTTCCTGGTCAAGCCGGCGGAGGACCAGATCGAGCGCAATTGGAACCGCCTCGCCCAGCTCGAGCAGCAGCTGAGCGAGAAGCAGTCGATTGCGCAGAACCTCAACGAGCGGCGCAAGGAGATGGAAGTCCTCGAGCAGAAGCTCGCCGAGGCGCTCACCGAGCTGCCCGAATCGAAGGACATCGACGAGCTGCTCGCGCAGCTGAACGACATCGGCAAGAAGTCCGGGCTGGAGATCACCCGGATCGAGCCGTCGGCGGAGGCCCCGGCCGGATTCTTCGCGCGCATCCCGGTGAAGATGGCGGTGCGCGGCAACTACCACGAGATCGCCATGTTCATGCAGGAGCTGGCGAACATGCGGCGCATCGTCAACGTGAACAACATCAAGCTCTCGTCGCCCGAACTCGTGAACGACAAGGTGATCCTCAAATCCGAGTTCCTGGCGACGACCTTCCGTTTTCTTGATCAGGCCGCCAAAGCGGACGACAAGGGCAAGAAGAAGGGCGCCAGCAAATGAAGACCGGACCGTTCATCACCGCTGCCCTCTGCGCGCTCGCGCTCGCCTGTGATGGGAGCTCCTCGAGCCCGCAACCGGCGTCGGCGCCCAGAAAGCCGCAGGCCGCCGCAAAGCCGAAGGCCCAGACGGCGGCGACCGGCACCGAGATCGCCACCACCGTCCAGTACTCCTACAACCCGATCTCCAAGCGCGACCCCTTCCGGGCGCCCGACGAGATCCTCCTTCCCTCGAGGCTGGCCGGCGCGGGTGCCGTCTCCGGCTGCAACGAGCCGCTGTGCCAGTGGGACCTCGAGCAGCTCAAGCTGGTGGCGGTGGTCACCGGCGACGCCAATCCGATCGCCATGGTCACCGACCCGCAGGGGGTGGGCTACCTGGTCAAGCGCAACTCGCGCATCGGCAAGCTGGGCGGAAGGGTCACCAGCATCCTCCGGGACGGGATCACCGTCACCGAGTACTGGACACAGCCCAACGGGGAGTCCAAGCCGATCCAGAAGCCGCTCAAGCTCCTGAACGAGAAGTCCGGCAAGCCCGAGATGGATCTGCTCAGCGGGAAGCTGGTGGGCGAGCACTTCGAGTGATCTGAAACATCGGCGCGTGGGCGCGCCGCACACAGACTGGTTCACGGTTTTTCAGGAAGAGGGGCCTGGGAATGCGCAACAACGTGTGGCTGGCGATCGTCGCGATCGCCCTGGCGGGCGGAAGGGCGTCCGCATCTGAGCTGAACACGCTCAGAGACATCCGGGTGCAGGAGGCGGCCGGCGGTGCCCAGGTCGTCGTCCAGGGCTCGCGGGCTCCCACCTTCACTGTGTTCCGGCTCGGATCTCCGGACCGCCTGGTGGTCGATCTCTCGGCGGCGGACGCCACCTCCGTGAAAGGCTTCCACGAGGGCCTCGGCCCGGTCGCGGGCGTGGTGGCCTCCCAGTTCTCCGACGAGCGCGCCTCCGTCGGCCGCGTGGTCGTGAGCCTCCAGGACGCCAGCAGCTACGACGTCCGCGCCGACGGGGACCGCGTGGTCATCTCCGTGGACTCGAGCACGGCGAAGGCGGCCGAACAGGCGCCGGCCAACGCAGACCCGCCGAAGCCCGCCGAGAAGACCGCCGATGCGCAGGCCCCGGTGAAAGGACCCGAGGCCGAGCCCGCCGCGGCGTCCGGGAGTGAGGCGAAGCCGGCGGCCGCAGAGGCGGAAAAGGTCGCAAAGGCCGACACCGCGGCGCCGGCGCCGGCGGAGCACACCGCTTCGGAACAGAAGGAGACCCGCGAGAACGTGGTCAACGCCTCGGTCGACGAGCGCGAGGTGAAGAACCCCGCGCAGCGGATCACCCGGCTCGGCTTCCAGGGCAGCTCCTTCCGCGTCTTCACCGACGGGGACGTGCGCAAGTTCGAGATCCTCGAGCTGGCGGATCCGCCGCGCCTGGCGCTGGACGTCTACGGCGTGTCCCTCGCCGCGCGCGCGCCGAAGGGCGGCTCGAAGCTGGTTCGCGATGTCCGCGTGGGCGAGCACCGGGACAAGGTGCGCCTGGTGTTCGACGTGCGCGGGCAGATGCCCCGGTACGACGTGCGCCGGGTGCGCCACGGTCTTGCGCTGGATCTGACCGCGCCGGCGAAGGCGCCCGCGGTGGCCGCCGCCGAGAAGGCCGCGGAGGCGGAGATCGACGGACAGAAGGTGGCGCTCACCGAGACCGAGCCGCTCGCCGCGGCCGCGGAGCCGCCCACCACCGGAGTGGCCGAGGTGAAGGACCTCTCCTTCCGCGAGGATCCTTCGGGCGGCCGGGTCGAGATCGAGCTGGACGGCACCACCGCGTACAAGGTGGATCGCCCCGACCCGCGCAGCGCGGTGCTCACGCTCGCGTCGGCGAAGCTGCCGCACCGGCTGGAGCGCAGCCTCGACACCTCCGCGCTGGAGACCCCGGTGAAGACCATCAGCGCCTTCTCCGCGCCCGGCGCGGAGCACCGGGTCCGGATCGTGGTGGCCGCCTCCGAGCCGTTCGACGACACCCTGGTGAAGACCTCCCGCGGCCTGGCCTGGCGGCTGACCGCGAAGGGCGTGAAGACCGAGGAGGTGGAGGTGTCCCAGCAGGTGGCCGGGTTCTCGGGTGAGGCGCCAGCGTATGCCGAGTCGGGCGCGCCGCGGCAGCGCCGCTACACCGGCAAGAAGGTCTCCTTCGAGTTCAAGGACATCGACATCCACAACCTCCTGCGCGTCATCGCCGAGGTCTCCAAGCGGAACATCGTGGTGGCGGACGACGTGAAGGGCACCGTCACCATCCGGCTCCGCAACGTGCCGTGGGACCAGGCGCTGGAGCTGATCCTCCGGTCGAAGGGCCTGGGTCAGGAGCGGCTGGGCAACATCATCCGCGTTGCGCCGCTGGCCACGCTGGAGCAGGAGGCGAAGTCGCGCGAGGAGCGCCGCAAGGCGCAGATCGGCCAGGCGCCGCTGGACGTCCGGCTCATCCCGGTGAACTACGCGGTCGCCAACGACATGGCGGCGCGGGTCAAGGACGTCCTCTCCGAACGCGGCACGGTGACGGTGGACACGCGCACCAACGTGCTCATCGTCCGCGACATCGCGGAGGGGATCAGCAAGGCGCAGGCTCTGGTGCGCAGCCTCGACACCCAGACGCCGCAGGTGCTGATCGAAAGCCGCATCGTGGAGGCGTCGACCAACTACCAGCGCCAGCTGGGCATCCAGTGGGGTGGCCACGCCGTCGCCAGCCCGGCCACCGGTAACGCCACCGGCCTGGTCTTCCCCTATAGCGCCACGGTCGCCGGTGGCTCCACTGCGACGCCGAACGGCGGCACGGTCACCAATCCGGAGTTTGCGGTGAACCTCCCGGCCGCGGTGGGTACGGGAGCCGGTGGTGCGCTCGGGTTCGCGTTCGGGTCTGCGGGCGGTGCGCTCGCGCTCAACCTCCGGCTCTCCGCTCTGGAGAACCAGGGCGCGGTGAAGACGATCTCCGCGCCCAAGGTCACCACCCTGGACAACAACACCGCGAAGATCAGCCAGGGCGTGTCGATCCCGTTCAGCCAGGTGTCCGCGTCCGGCGTGAACACCACCTTCGTCGAGGCGCGGCTGTCGCTGGAGGTGACCCCGCACATCACCCAGGACGGCAGCATCCTGATGGCCATCAAGGCGGAGAACAATCAGCCGGATCCTTCGAACACCGGCGCCAACGGCCAGCCGGCGATCCAGCGCAAGGAGGCCAACACCCAGGTGCTGGTGAAGGACGGCGACACCACGGTGATCGGCGGCATCTACGTGCGCCGCGGCTCCAACAACGAGGCGGGCGTGCCGTTCCTCTCGAAGATTCCGCTGCTCGGGCTTCTGTTCAAGACGACCACCGAGACCGAGGCGCGGCAGGAGCTGCTGATCTTCATCACGCCGCGGATCATCAACCGCCAGCAAATCGCGACGACGCTCTAGCCGGACAGGAACGAGGGGATCTTGATGCGTACCATTCTCATTGCGGCGATGACGGCGATGGCCCTGGTCACGGCGGGCTGCGTGCCCGACGATGCGCCGGTGATCATCCGCCAGGTGAAGGGGCTCACCGGCACCGCGGACAACTGCAGCGCCGGCGAGCTGGGGATCCTCCGGGGATCGCTGGACGTGTCCGCTCCCACCACCTATCTCGGCGTGCTCGACCTCCGCTCCGAGACCGGGTCGGTGATCCAGCCGGGCGCCGGGGTGAACACCGAGGTCGAGCGGACGGATCCGAACGACGTCATCCTCGACACCATCCACTACGACTACGCCTCCAACGCGGACACCTTGCCCACCACCACCCAATTCGAGGATGAGCCGATCTACGCGCTCGTCCCCGCCGGCAGCGACACGCCGATCGTCAACTTCCCGTTCTTCGGCTCCAAGGCGCGCGAGAGCCTGCCCACCTCCGGCGTGGACGCCACCGGCGTCACCGTCAACGTGGGGATCCAGTTGGAGGGCCGCTTCCGTTCGGGCGGTGGCCGGGTGAAGACCAACCGGATCGTCTTCCCGATCGTCGTGTTCGACTCGGGGTTCACCGGGTGCGATCCCGCCACCCAGGTGCTGGCGCTCAACGGGCCCTGCGAAACGCCGGGCGGGGTGAACGGCATCCCGGTGGTGTGCTGCCCGATCGACAACCCGGGCTGCGCCTCCAGCGAGTAGACCATTTCCTTGACCCCCCGCGCGCCCGCGACATAGGACCCCGGCATGTCGTTCTTGACGCACCTCGAGGCGGTGGTGAACAGCGTGGAGGGCGCGCTCGCCTGCAGCGTGATGGGGTTCGACGGCATCGCCGTGGAGACCCACACGAAGTCGTCCCCCGAGGACATCGAGCTGCAGAACACCTGGGTGGAGTACGCCAACGTGCTCTCCCAGATGAAGAGCGCGGCGGAGCTGCTCAAGACCGGCGAGATCTCCGAGGTCAGCATCAACACCGAACGGCTGATCACGCTCATGCGGATGGTCTCGCCCGATTACTTCCTCGTGCTGGCGATGAGCCCGGACGGCAACTACGGCAAGGGGCGTTACGTCCTGCGGATCACCGCGCCGAAGGTCAAGGCCGAGCTCTAGGCCGGCTTCCCATTTTCCGTCCCGCACTATCCGCTGGCCGCCAGAGCGCCCTCGCGCTAAACGGCGCGGGCGTTTTTCTGCCTTCAGGAGCCGAACATGGCTGGTGTCATCGACACGTCCGAATTCCGCAATGGGCTGAAGATCGAGATCGACGGGGAGCCGTTCGAGATCGTCGAGTTTCAGCACGTGAAGCCCGGCAAGGGCGCCGCCTTCGTCCGCACCAAGTACCGCAGCCTGATCTCCGGCCGCGTGCTGGAGAAGAACTTCAAGAGCGGTGACAAGGTCGGCCGCCCGGACATCGAAGAGAAGGAGATGCAGTACCTCTACAAGCAGGGCGACGACTACTACTTCATGGACACCAAGACCTTCGAGCAGACGTACCTGCAGGAGGCCACCCTCGGCGACGCGAAGAACTACCTGAAGGAGAACATCAACGCGTCGATCCTCTTCTTCAACGGCAAGCCCATCGGCGTCTCGCTGCCGAACTCGGTGGACCTCAAGGTGGTCAAGTGCGACCCCGGCGTCCGCGGCGACACCGTCTCCGGCGCGATGAAGCCGGCCGAGCTGGAGACCGGCTACACCGTGTCGGTGCCGCTGTTCATCAACGAGGGCGACATCCTCAAGATCGACACCCGCGACGGCAAGTACCTCACCCGCGTCGCCACCGGAGGTTAACCGCGCGATGGCCCGTCAGCATAAGAGCGCGGAGCCGGTGCGCGGTGCCGCCCATACCGAGGTCGAGGGCACCACCCTGGACGTCGACGCGCTCCAGAAGATCGTGGAGATCCTCGAGGCGTCCGAGGTCACCCGCCTGGTGTGGAGGAAGGGCGAGGAGCGGCTCTACATCCGCCGTTCGCCTCCGCGGCCGCAGGTCGCGCTCGCGCAGCAGCCGCTCAGCGTGCCGCAGGTGTCGGTGACGGTCCCGGCGCCGCAGGTGACCACGGTTCCGGCGCCGGCGGTGGAGGCCGCGCCGGCTGCGGCTGCGCAGAAGCCGGGGCACCTGGTCACCTCCCCGTTCGTGGGGACCTTCTACCGTGCGCCCGCGCCGGATCAGCCGCCGTTCGTGGAGGTCGGCTCGCTGGTGAAGAAGGGCCAGCCGCTCTGCATCATCGAGGCGATGAAGCTGATGAACGAGATCGAGTCCGAGGTGGAGGGCCGGGTCGCCGAGATCCTGGTGGAGAACGGACAGCCGGTGGAGTTCGGTCAGGCGCTCTTCCGCATCGAGCAGGCGTAGCGGTCGAAGCGATGTTCAAGAAAATCCTCATCGCCAACCGGGGGGAGATCGCCCTCCGCATCATCCGCGCCTGCAAGGAGCTGGGCATCCCGACGGTGGCGGTGCACTCCACCGCGGACGCGAACTCGCTGCACGTGCGCTTCGCCGACGAGGCGGTGTGCATCGGCCCGCCGCCGTCGCGCGAGAGCTACCTCAACGTCCCCGCGCTGCTCTCCGCCGCGGAGATCACCCGCGCGGACGCCATCCACCCCGGCTACGGTTTTCTCTCCGAGAACGCCGAGTTCGCCGAGGTGTGCGAGACCTGCAAGATCAAGTTCATCGGCCCCAGGCCGGAGCTGATCCGCCTGATGGGGAACAAGGTCCGCGCGCGCGAGGCGGCGAAGGAGGCGGGGTTGCCGCTTCTGCCGGGATCGCCGGGCGTGCTCAAGGATCCGGCGGAGGCCGAGCGCGTGGCCAAAGAGATCGGCCTGCCGGTGATCCTCAAGGCGGCGGCGGGCGGCGGCGGCCGGGGGATGAAGATCGTCCGCGATCTGAAGGCGGTGGCTCAGGCGTTCGCCACCGCCAGCGCGGAGGCGGTGTCCGCGTTCTCCAACGGCGACATGTACATGGAGCGGTACGTCGAAAAGCCGCGCCACATCGAGATCCAGATCATGGCGGACGAGCACGGCCGGGTGATCCACCTCGGCGAACGCGAGTGCTCGGTGCAGCGCCGCCACCAGAAGCTGATCGAGGAGTCCCCCTCGCGCGCGCTCACCCCGGAGTTGCGCGAGGAGATGGGGCGGGTCTCGGTCCGGGCGATGGAGCGGATCGGCTACTCGAACCTGGGCACCATCGAGTACCTGCTGGACGAGCAGGGCCGCTTCTACTTCATGGAGATGAACACGCGCGTCCAGGTGGAGCACCCGGTGACGGAGATGGTCACCGGCGTGGACATCGTGCGCGAACAGATCCGCCTGGCCGCGGGCGAACCTCTGCGGTTTTCGCAGAAGGACATCCAGATGCGCGGCGCGGCGATCGAGTGCCGGGTCAACGCGGAGGACCCCATCACCTTCGCGCCCTGGCCGGGGAAGATCACCGCCTACAACGCGCCGGGTGGTTACGGCGTGCGCGTGGACTCCGCGGCCTACGAGAACTACTCGGTCCTCCCGCACTACGACTCGATGATCGCCAAGCTGATCGTCCACGGGGAGAACCGCGAGATCGCCATTGCCCGGATGAAGCGCGCGCTCTCCGAGTTCGTGGTCCAGGGGATCCGGACCAACATCCCCTTCCACAAGGCCTGCCTGGCCGAAGAGGGGTTCGTGCAGGGCGAGTACGACACGCGCATCGTGGAGCGGCTGCTGGCGTCGGAGACCGGCAAGCGCAGGCTGCGCCAGGCCATCGAAGAGACGCCGTAAGGCTTCGCAAAGCCGCAAAACGCAAAGAGAAAACGCCAGAGAGTCGCCTTGACCGGTGACGCAGAGTTCCGTTAGCCTCGGAACCCCTGCGACCGCGTTTCGTTGCCGCAGAAGCCCGCAGACTCGCTGGAGTTTTTGGCGTTGGCGAACGCCCTCGGATCGATGGACAAGAACAAGATCCTCGACGGTGCCGCGAAGCTGGTCGCCAAGGGCGCCTACGACAAAGCGATCAAGGAGTACCAGAAGGTCCTCGAAGTGGACCCGAAGGACGTGCGCGTCCTTCAGAAGCTGGGCGAGCTCTACGAGCGCAAGAACGACAACGTCCAGGCCGCCGCCTTCTTCTCGAAGGTCGCCGACGGGTACGCCGCCGACGGCTTCTCGATGAAGGCGATCGCCCAGTACAAGAAGGTCCTCAAGCTCGACCCCAACCTGATCGAGGTCAACCTCAAGCTCGCCGAGCTGCACCAGCAGCACCAGCTGATGAGCGAGGCGATGGCCTACTACCAGGCGGTCGCCAACCACTACGACAAGAGCGGCAACGTCCGGGCCTCGCTGGACATCCTCAAGAAGATGGTGGACCTGGATCCGGACAACGTCGCGTCCCGGATCAAGCTCGCGGACCTCTACGCGCGCGAGCAGATGAACCAGGAGGCGGGCCAGGAGTACAAGCGCGCCGCCGAGTACCTCAAGCGACACAACCGGATCGACGACTACCTCCGCGTCGCCGAGCGCCTCGCGGCGATGGAGCCCAACAACCTGGAGCTCTCGCGCGACCTGGCGCAGGAGTATTTGAGCCGCGGAGACCAGAAGCGCGCGCTCGCCAAGCTGCAGGCCTGCTTCAAGGCGGATCCGCGCGACATCCAGACGCTGCACCTGCTCGCGCAGGCGTTCCAGGGGCTGAACCAGACCTCGAAGACGATCTCCGTCTACAAGGAGCTCGCCAAGGTCTACCAGGACCTCGGCCGCGCCGCGGAGGCCAACCAGACGTGGTCGAAGATCGCGCTCCTGGATCCGAACGATCCGGACGTGGCGGCGCGGTCCGCACCGAGGGCCCAGCCGGCGCCCGCGCAGCCGGCCCCCGCGTCTTCGGCCGCCGCGCAGCCCGCTGCGCCCGGCGGGCTCTCGCGCGATCAGCTCGCCAAGCTGCTCACCGAGACCGACGTCTACGTGAAGTACGGGCTCCACGACAAAGCGCTGGAGCATCTGCGCCGCGTGTTCGCCGTCGACCCGGAGAACCTCGACGCGCACGAGAAGGCGTACAACATCTACGTCGCGGCCAACAACACGCAGGCGGCCGCCGAACAGCTGCTCAACGTGCTGCGCCTGTGCACCCGCCGTCAGGAAGTGCAGCGGGCGCAGCCGTACCTCAACACGATCCTCGCCCAGAACCCGAACCACCCCGAGGTGCCGGCGTTCCTCGCGGTGCTGCGCACCGGCGCCACGGCGGCCATCCCGCCCGCGCAGGAGGAGACCGTCGCTGAGGACGCGATCCTCGTGGACTCCTCGGACGAGGAGGTCATCGTCGCCGACGCGCCGGAGGACGCGCTCGCGCTCGCTCAGGCCGCGCAGACCGACGAGGTGGTGGCGGAGGACGTCATCGAAGAACCGGCACTCCTCGCCGAAGAGCCGCCGGTGGTGGCGGACGCGATGGACGACGAGCCACTGGCCGTCGCCGACGACGAGCCGCTGGTGATGGACGAGCCGGTCTCCGCGGAGATCGTCGTGGAGGAGGACGACGAGGAACCGGCCACCCAGCCGACCCCGGTGGCCCTGCTGGGGGACGAGGACGAGCACTCGGCGCCCACCACGCTCAGGCCCGTCTCCCCGGATTTGGCGGCGATGGCGCGTGGCCAGACGCCGGCCGCGCCGCGGCAGGTGGGCAAAGAGGTCACCCGCACCAACATCGCCGCGCCCCCTCCGCCCCCGCCGATGGCGCTGGGCGACGACGACGACGCGCCCACCGGGTCCTTCACTCCGCCGCCTTCGTCCGAGGTCGTGGAGGAGCCGGTCACTGCGCCGCCGGACGACGAACCCGCGAGCGAAGAGTGCGACGAGGCTCAGTTCTTCCTGGACCAGGGGATCCTCGACGAGGCGCGGGAGATCCTGGAGACCGTGCTCATCGCCTGGCCCGGGCACGCGCGCGCCACCCAGCTGATGGCGCGGCTGGAGGCGCTCGAGGCACAGGGCGGATCGGCGCCGGCGGAACAGGCGGCGGAGGTGGAGCCGCCCCAGGTGCAGCCGGTGTCCGCAGGCGGCGAGCCACCCGCCGACGGCGGACGCGACGCGTTCGACCTCGCCGCCGAGCTGGCCGAGGAGCTGGGCGGGCTCGGCGCGGAGGATGCCGGCGCCTTCGGCAGCGGGGTGGACGACTACCAGGTCTCCGTCGACGAGGTCTTCAGCGAGTTCAAGAAGGGCCTGGAGAAGATCGTCAAGCCCGAGGACGTGGACACGCACTACGACCTCGGCATCGCCTACAAGGAGATGGGCCTCATCGACGACGCGATCGGCGAGTTCACGGTCGCGCGGCAGGGCTGCGTGGGGAAGAAGAAGGAGCTGGACTGCCTGACGATGATGGGGATGCTGCAGATCATGAAGGGCGACGCGGCCGCGGCGGTGGAGTGTTTCAAGCAGGCGCTGGGGAGCGAGCACGCCACGCAGGAGGCGGGCAAGGCGCTCCGCTTCGAGCTGGCGCTGGCGTGGGATGCGGCCGGCAACCCGGGCAAGGCGCTCTTCCACTTCCAGGCGGTTCAGAAGGCGGACCCGAAGTTCCGCGACGTGGCGGAGCAGGTGAAGCGTCTGGCCGGCGTCACGCCCGAACCGGACGACTTCCCGGCGCCCGGGGCCAACGGGGCGCCGAAGAACGGAGCGTACGCGGCCGCGAAGAACGGCGCGGCCACCGGCCGGCCAGGCGCGGCGGTGGCGACGGGTCCACAACAGCCGGCGAAACCGGGCGCCAAGCCCGGCAAGGTCGGGTACGTCTAAGGCGGGGGGCTGGGCGCGCGAATGACCTACCTGGACTACTTCGACCTCTCCACCGAGCCGTTCTCCAACGCGCCGGTGAGTCGCTTCTATTACAACTCCGCGCAGCACTCGCAGGCGCTCACCCGCCTGATGCACGCGGTCCACTACATGAAGGGGTTGTCGATCCTCGTCGGTGACATCGGGGCGGGGAAGACCACCCTGGCGCGCCGGATGCTCGACTCGCTCCCCGAGTCCGAGTACGAGGCCGCGCTCCTGGTAATCATCCACTCGGGAATCACCGCCAACTGGCTTCTGCGGCGCATCGCCCTGCAGCTGGGCGTGGAGAGCCCGGCGCAGGAGAAGCTGGCGCTGCTCTCCCAGCTCTATCAGCGGCTGTTGCAGATCTACGAGTCCGGCAAGAAGGCCGTCGTCCTCATCGACGAGGCGCAGATGCTGGAGACCCGGGAGATCATGGAGGAGTTCCGGGGCCTGCTGAACCTCGAGGTCCCCGAGCGGAAGCTGATCTCCTTCGTGTTCTTCGGCCTGCCGGAGATCGAACAGAACCTGAAGCTGGATCCGCCGCTGGCGCAGCGGGTGGCGCTCAAGTTCAAGCTCGAGCCGTTCACGCTCGAGTCGACCGAGGAATACGTCAAGCACCGCCTGCGGCTCGCGGGGTGTCCGCGGATGCCGTTCTCCCCCGAGGCGGTCGCCGCCATCCACCGGCTCTCCGGAGGCACGCCGCGCGTCATCAACACCCTGTGCGACAACGCGCTCTTCGAGGCATTCCTGGCGCGTCAGGAGAACGTCTCCGGTGAGCTGATGGAGCAGATCGGCGCCAACCTGGGTCTTGCGCCCAATCGACAGGTGATGGCGGCACAAAACGACGACGCGGGCGGACGGCCGGTGACCAGCCGGGCGACGCCACGGATCGACCTGGCCGAAATCGATCGCTACCTCGAGGGCTTGGGTAAGCTCTCGACGTGACGCAGCCGGGCCGTCCGGGCCTCCGACTCCGGTGGAAGATCCTCGGGGTGGCGTTCATCCTCGCGAGCGCCGCCGTGGGGTTCCTGCGCACCCGGTTCGCCGCGGAGTCCGCCTGCACCCTGGCGCGGCGCGAGCTGCCTTCGCTGTTGGGCATGGACGTCGGCATCGGCGCGTGTGCGCTGGACCCGGTGACCCAGACCGTCCGGCTCACCGGCGTGTCGCTGTTCGAGCCCGGCGCGCAGACGCCGCTGGTGGCCGCGGATGAGGCGGAGGTGGTGGTGGCCGCGGTGCACCCGCTCTTCGGTGGCGTGGAGCTCGACTCGGTGAAGCTGTACCGGCCACGGGTGCACCTGGACCTCCGCCGCCCGCACGCGAAGACCGCCGGGACCGGCTGTGACCTGGATGTGTTGGAGCGCGTGGAGGTGGCGCGGCTGGAGATCCGCAACGCCGAGGTGCGGGTGGATCTGCCTGGTGAGCGGTCGGTGGAGGTCCTCGGCGCGGATCTGAGCTGGCGGATGCGCCGCGGCCGCGCGGATCTGCGCCTGCAGGCGGGCCGCGGGCGCTACGTGCCCGGCCCGGGCCGCGAGCTCGAGCTCACCGCGCTGGTGGCGGATGGGCGGTTCGATCCCGCTGCCCTGCGGCTGGAGGTGGCCCGCGCGGAGGTCGGGCTGGACGGCGCGTCGCTCACCGCGTCGGGGGACATCAAGAGCCTGTGCGAGCCCGAGCTGCAGCTCGAGGCGAACGCCTTTCTGCCCACGAGCACGCTGGTGCATGCGTTCGCCACCGACACGCCGGTGGATGGACACCTGTGGGCCCACGTCGAGCTTTCGGGGCCGGCGGCGCAGCCGTCGATCGAGGTGGACGTCTCCGGTTCGGGGCTGGTTTTGGGCCGCTACCGCCCCGGCACGTTCGACGCCCGGCTCTCCATCGACAAAGAGCGCGTGGTGGTGGAGTCGTTCGAGTCTCCGGTGGGGGCAGGCACCGTGCGCGCGCGCGGCACCATCGGCCTTGCGCCGAAGATCCCGCTGGCGCTGGACCTCAGCCTCGACGGCGCGGAGCTCGGCCCGGCTCTGGCGCGCGCCGGGTTGAGCGGGGCGTGGGTGAACTTCCCGGCGTCGGGGCGGGCGCACCTGTCGGGCTTCTTGTGGCCGCTGCAGCTGGAGGGTGACGCGGACCTTCAGACCGGTGCCTTCGTGCTCGCCTCGCGCGCCTTCGATGCGCCGCCGGGCGTGGGCAGGACCATTCTGGAGTTCGAGCGCGGCGCGGCGAAAGGCGCCTTCCAGATCCTGACCGACCGGGTGGAGCTGTCCGGAGTGACGCTCTCCAGTCCGCACTCGCAGGTCGTGGGGGACGCCACGCTCTGGTACGCGCCGGAGAAGGGCCTGTGGATCCGCGGCCAGGCCACCGCGCTGGAGCTGGACGACTTCCGGCAGCTCGCGGGCATCCAATGGGCCGGCACTGGCACCGGCACCTTCGAGGTCGTGGGGCCGTACCATGACGTCCGCGCCTCGGCGGTCGTCTCGCTCAGGGACTTCGACTTCTGGAGGTTCTCGCTGGGGGTCACCCAGGGGCGGGTGGAGTACGCGCGCAAGGTGCTCTCCTTCCCGGTCGTCACCGGGCAGAAGGGCCGCACCCAGTACCAGGGCAGCGCGACGCTCACGTTCGGTCCCGGGCCGCTGTGGTCCAAAGGCAGCGTCACCATCGACCAGGGTCGGCTGGAGGACCTCGTCGACGTGCTGATGCCGATGCACGAGAACGTTGCGCTCTTCGACGACGTGCTGGAGGGCAACGTGGCCGGCCGGGTAGACGTGAATTGTCCGTCGGACGCGTTCGCCGCCAACGTGGATCTGCGGCTTGGCGACACGCGCTACTACGGCCGCCGGTTGGGCGATGGGCACATGGTGCTCCGCTTCGTCGACGGCGACCAGGCTATCCTCGAGAAGACCGTGCTCCGCGGGCCGTTTGGCCGCATCGAAGCCGAGGGCACTTGGGACTTCGACGGTCCGCTCGACTACCGCTTCCGGATCGACGGCGCGCTCGCGGAGCTCGTGGGACAGGAGCGCGCGCGGCGGTCGGGCATCGCCGGCGATCTGACGATGGTGGGCACCGTGGGCGGAGACACCACGGTATACACGGTGAATGCCTGGCTCACCTCGCCGGCCATCACGTTCGGCGGCAAGAGCCTCGGCAGCGCCCGGCTGGAGGGGCGGATGGTGGGGCGGGAGCTGCAGGTCTGGGGACGGCCCTTCGAGGGTGCCCAGGCCAACCTGAAGATGACGGTGCGCGCGCCGTATCCGTGGGCGCTCACGGGGAAGCTCTCGCTGCCGGAGATCCGCCCGCTGCTGCCGGAGGGAGCGATCTCCCAGGGCGTCTCCGGTTCCATCGCCGGGACGGTGGACGCGGTGGGGAACCTGCGCGACCTCAAGGCGATGGAGGGGAGCGCGACCATCGACCGCTTCACCCTTAGCCGGGGCGACTTCGCCGGCGCCAACGACGGGCGGATCGACCTCACCTTCAAGGGTGGGCGGGTGACCATCCAGAACTTCGTCTTCCGCGGCCCGAATACCCGGCTCACGCTCGCGGGCAGCGCCGGCCCCTCGAAGCTGGACCTCGACGTCCACGGCTGGTTCGACGTGCGGCTGCTCGAGTCCTTCGTGCCGCAGATCGAACGCTCCTCGGGGCGGGTGGAGCTCACCGCCGCCGCGGACGGCACGCTGGAGCACCCGTCGATCGCCGGCACCGCGTCGCTCACCGACGGCCGGATGAAGGTGCGCGATCAACCCATCGCCCTCCGCGGGCTCTCCGGGCGGGTGGAGTTCTCCGAACAGCGTGTGCTCATCCCCGAGCTGAGCGGGGTGCTCAACGAGGGCCGCGTGCTTTTGGACGGGGACATCCGCCTCGCGGACTTCTCGCCGAAGGCGCTGCAGCTGCGGCTGCAGCTGGACGAGGTGTCGGCGCGGCCTGTGGAGTATCTGCCGCTCACCGCCAGCGGCGAGCTCAACCTCTCCGGCCGGCTGGACCAGATGCTGACGCTGAGCGGAGACGTGGACATCACAAAGCTCCGCTACAACCAGGAGCTCGCGCTCGACGCGCTCCTGCGCAACCTGCGCACCGCGCGCGTGGTGCCGACCGGCGGCGAGCGCCCGGACGAGTGGCTTCAGCTGGACGTGGCGGTGCACGCCAGCGGGGACGTCCGCATCGACAACAACCTCGCTCGGGCGAAGCTGAGGGGCGACGTCCGCCTCACCGGGACCAACGCGCAGCCCGGCCTGTTGGGGACGCTCGAGGCGGCGGAGGGTTCGGAGATCTACTTCCGCGGGAACACCTTCGCCGTCAGCCAGGCGCTTCTTGAGTTCAAGGACCGTTCGGAGATCGACCCGGTGTTCGACCTGCACGCGCAGACGCAGGTGCGCGAGTACCTCGTCTCCCTGCACGGCTTCGGGCGCATCCGCGATCCGCAGATCATCCTCAGCTCCGATCCGGACCTGCCCGAGGCGGACATCCTGTCGCTGTTGACCATCGGCGTGACCTCGCACGATCAATCCACCAACGCGGTGGGCACCGGCGCGACGATCGTGGGCGACGTTTTGCTCAACGCGTCCGGCTTGGACAAGCAGGTGCAGAAGTTCCTGCCGCGGAACGCGGTGCTGCGCGATCTGTCATTCCACATCGCCAGCTCCTACAACTCCACCAGCGGCTACGTGGAGCCGACCGCGCAGCTGGAGTCGAAGTTCCTCACCGACAGACTGCAGCTCGAGCTCTCGCAGCCGGTGGTCAGCAGCAAGGGCACCAAGGCGCAGGCGGAGTACCGGTTCGACGATCGGCTCGCCGGTCAGCTGCAGTGGGACAACGAGCGCAACGAGAGCCTCCCCAACTTCGGCGTCGACCTGAAGCTCCGCTGGGAGGTGGAGTGAGGCGCGTGCTCCGGTGGGTCCTGTGGGCGTGTCTTTGGGGCGGGGCTGTGGCGGCCGCACCGGAGGGGCCCTTGCGCCCGGCGGTCCCGGCTGAACGCCCCGGGACGCCCGCGCCCGGCACGCCGAATCCGGGCGAACAGCCGGGCCGGGACGTGGAGGTCGAGACGCCGCCGATCGTGGTGGGCGTGGAGCTGCACCTGCCTCCGGGGACGGACCCCACGGGCATCCCCGAACAGATCGCCGTCGCGCGGAACCAGCCGCTATCGCTGCGCGCAGTGCGCCGTTCGATCGAACGGCTCTACGCCACCGGCCGCTTCGCCGACGTGGTGGCGCGCCGGGTGGAGGTCCCGGGGGGGATCCGGGTCATTTTCGAGGTCACCCCCAAGCAGCGGATCGGCGCGCTCGCGGTGGACGGCGAGCGCGTGCTCAGCGAGGCGGAGGTGCTCGCCGCGAGCGGGCTGGAGGTGGGCGACGAGTACTACCCGGAGCTTCTGCAGCGGGCAGCGGAGCGCGTGCGAGAACGGTACGTCCGCCGCGGCTACCGACAGGCGAAGGTGACCACCGAGCTGCACGAGGTGGAGCAGGGGACGGAGGTGCTGATCGCCGTGCAGGAGGGGCCGCCCACGCTGATCGAAGCGGTGACCGTGGGCGGCAACCCGGGCCTGCCGATCGCCCGCGTCGTGGGAGCGCTCAACGCGCGGCTCGGCGGCGTGCTGGACATGGAGGCGCTGGAGGCCGGGCTGGAGCGCCTCAAGGCGCTGTACCGATCCGAGCGCTACTACCGCGCACGGGTGGGCGAACCGGAGGTGCTCCCCGGAGAGAAGGGCGGGGTGGTGCTGGCGGTGCCGGTGATCGCCGGGCCGCGCTACACCTTCCACTTCCACGGCAACCGCAGCTTCCCGGACAAGCTGCTCGAGGGGATCCTCGCCTGGGACGGCGGCGAGGCGCTCGATCAGGCCGTGATGGAGCGGCTCGCTCGCCGGGTGGCGTCCTTCTACCAGTACCGCGGCTTCCACGACGTCCGGGTGACCCCGCGCGAGGTCCAGACGCCGACGCGCAGCGAGGCGGTGGTGGCCTTCCACATCGAGGAGGGCCGGCCACTCTACGTCCGCGCCATCACCTTCGTCGGGAACAAGGCGATGACCGACCAGGCGCTCCGGAGGATCCTCCGCGAGCAGATCCTCTCCCGCGAGCCGGAGCCCAGGACCGAGGTGCCGTTCCAGTCGGATCCGCTGAACGTGGAGGGGCGCACCTCGGGCGGCGCGCGTCCGCCGGCGCCCGAGCCCCGGCCGCTGACAGTGTTCGTGGCCGAGGCCTACGCCGAAGCGGCCCGGGCGATGCGCGACGCCTACCGCGAGCAGGGCTTTCTCTCCGCGCAGGTGTCGGTCCCGGCGGTCCGTATCGACGTGAACGACGGCACCGCGGAGGTGACCTTCAAGATCGTGGAGGGGCCGCAGGCGGTGGTGCGGGAGATCAAGTACCGCGGCCTGCCTCCGGGGTTCGATCCGTCGAAGGCGATCCTCCTCAAGGTGGGCGAACCGTTCCGCGCCAGCGGGGTGGACGAGTCCCGGCGCGCGCTGATCCGCGCGCTCGGGCGCGAGGGCTACCTCTTCGCCCGGGTGGAGCCCTCGTCTTCGGTGTCGCCCGACGGGAAGAACGCGAACGTGTTCTTCGGCGTGGACGCCGGGCCGCACGTCAAGGTGGGCGAGGTGATCGTCCGCGGGCTCCGGCGCAGCAACGAGGCGATGGTGCGCGCCAACGTGCTTTTGCGGCCCGGCGACGTGATGGATCCGGAGAAGCTGTTCGAGTCGCAGCGCAACCTGGTGCTCCTGGGGATCTTCAAGTCGGTGGCGGTGCGGCTGCTCGAGCCCGAGCAGGTGGAGGCCACCAAGGACGTGGTGATCGACGTCAAGGAGCGGCCACGGCTGTCCGGCGAGCTCTCCGGCGGCTACTCGCTGGTGGACGGGCCGCGGCTGGTGGGCGATCTCTCCTACCCGAACCTGTGGGGCAGCGCGACCAGCCTCACCGCGCGCGCCAAGATCAACTACGTCGGCGCGAGCGCGCTCATCCTCTCCGACTCGCGGATCAACCCGGACGAGCTCACCGGCCTCGACGGCATCGACGGGCGGCTCAACGTCGCGGTGGTGCAGCCGCGGATCCACGCGCTGCTCCCGGTGCGGCTGGGCGTGCGCGGAGACCTCATCGCCGAACGCGTCCACCGCCCGACCTTCAACTTCGCCCGCCTCGCCGGTGTGGTGGGTGCGGACTGGGCGGCGTCGCAGTGGATGACGCTCTCGTTGCAGTACGAGGCGGAACAGTACCGGGTGAACCTGACCGAGGCGGTGCAGCGGCTCGCGTCTTTGGGCAGCCCGGAGCTCGAACGCTTCCGCTTCGCCAGCGGCAACTTCTCGCTGCACTCGTTGCGCCCCAGCGTGACGCTGGACTTCCGCGACGACTTCGCCCGGCCCTCGAAGGGTATCCTCTTCAACGGCAGCGCCGAGCTGACCCAGGACCTGCGCACCGCGCTCGGCTTTTTGGGCGCCAACACCAGCCAGGAGTTTCCCATCTACTCGCTCAAGCTCTCAGGCAGCCTGAGCGGGTACGTGCCGATCGCCCCGCGGGTGGTGCTGGCCAGCTCGGTTCGCGGCGGCACCTTCGTCCACCTCTCCGAGGACTCACGGTCGATCGCGCCCAAGCGCTTCTTCATGGGAGGCGCCACCAGCATGCGCGGGTTCCGGGAGGACGGCCTTCTGGCGGAGGACCGGCGCAAGGCGATCCGCGCGGACCTGCGCGACTGCCGGATCCTCGCCCAGCCGCGCGGCTGCACGCCCGAGGCGGATCTGATCAACGCCGGCCAGGAGGTGCCCTCGGAGGGCGGGGAGATCTTCATGCTCGTCAAGAGCGAGCTGCGCTTCCCCATCTACGGCGCGTTCGACCTGGGGCTCTTCTTCGAAGCCGGCAACCTCTGGCTCGACCAATCGCAGTTCACCGCGGACAGCTGGTACCAGCTCCGCTACGTGGCGGGGACGGGGATCCGCTACGGCACGCCGATCGGCCCCATCGCGCTGGACCTCGGCATCAACCTGGTGCCCGATCTCCAGGTGAACGAGCCGCGCGCCAACGCCCACTTCAGCATCGGGCTGTTCTAGGTCCGCGACCCGGGGGCGCGCGGCAGGCCGTCACGGGGCCGGGTAGACTGCGGGCGTGTTCTACGCGTTCGTCCGCAGCGTGGTCGCCTTTGCGCTGAAGCTCTTCTATCGCGTCGAGGTGAACGCGCGGCCGCTGCCTGCCGAAGGTCCGGTGATCTTCGTGGGCAACCACCCGAACGCGCTGGTGGACCCGGCGCTGGTGTTCGTCATCACCCCGCGCCTGGTCACCTTCCTCGCCAAGGCGCCGCTGTTCCGGACGCCGGTGATCGGCTGGATCCTCAAAGGCCTCCGGGCGCTGCCGGTGTACCGCAAGCAGGACGATCCGACGCAGATGTCGAAGAACGAGGGTACCTTCGAAGCGGCCACGGCGGCGCTGGTGAGCGGCGGGGCCATCACCCTCTTTCCCGAAGGCCGTTCGCACTCCGAGCCCATGTTGGCGGAGCTGAAGACCGGCGCGGCGCGGATCGCCTTCCGCGCGGCGAAGCGGGGCGCGGTGGCGAAGATCATCCCCGTGGGGCTCACCTACGAGCAGAAGCACCGGTTCCGCAGCCGGGTGCTGATCGACATCGGCGCGCCGATCGACGTGTCCGACTTCCTCCCGCGCGACGAGGCACAGGAGCCGGAACAGGTGCGCCGGCTCACCGACGCCATCGCCACCGGCCTGCGCGCCGGGACGCTGAACCTGGCGCAGTGGGAGGATCTGCCGCTGATTCAGGTGGCCGAACAGCTCTACGCGTTCCGCCTGGGCGAGGCGGCCGAGGACCCGGAGCGGCTGCGGCGCTTTGCAACTGGGATCCAGATCTTCCGCGCCGAACAGCCCGAGCGCTTCTCCACCCTTCGGGAACAGGTGGTCTCATTCAAGACCCGCATGGATCTGGTCCGCGCCAACCCGGAGGATCTCACCGTCCTCTACCGCCGCCCGGTCGTGTGCCGGTTCATCCTGCGGAACCTCGCCTCGCTGTTTCTGGGCTTTCCGCTGTTCCTTTCGGGGATGGTGCTCTACGCGCTGCCGTTCTGGATCCCCCGCTGGCTGAACCGCGCGCTCGAGGTGGAGTGGGATCAGCAGGCCACGGTGAAGCTGGTGTCCGCGCTGCTGCTCACGCCGATCTGGGCGACCCTGCTCACCGTGCTGGCGTGGCACTTCGTGTCGATGTGGCTGGGGATCGCCACCATCGTGTTCTGCCTCCCGCTGGCGGTGTTCACCCGCTACTTCCTCGAGCGCTGGCGCGCGGTGCTCCGGGACGTGCAGGTCTTCCTCACCCTGGGGAGCCGCGCGCGCCTCAAGGCCAGCCTGCTCGTGGAAGGGGACCGGCTGAGCCGGGAGATAGAACGGGTCGCGGACGAATACCGCCCGCGTGTGGATCCCGCTGCTCCGCCGGTGACGAGGCCAGTGGCTGGATGAAGAACGGCGAACTTCGACAGTCGGCTCTGGGCGCGTGCGACTTCCTCGACGTGCTGGAGGAGGCGGCGCTGTATGGGACGGAGGTCTCGGTGCGCCTTCGGACCGGCGAGCGCTTCGTGGACGTGGTCCTGGACGTCGTCACCGAAGGCGGGGAGAACCACGTCGTCTTCCGCGGAGCCGGGCGCCGGCGTGTGGCGGAGGTGGAGGGCGTCACCCGCGCGGGGTGGCCGGCCGGGCCGTGACCTGGGGCAGATGGCGGAGCGCCGCCCGCGCGGCGAAGAACAGCGCCACACCGCCGAGCAGGACCGGCAGCGCGTTCACCTCGATCGCGAACGCCAGCGTCCTTCTTTCACCGACGAGCCCGATCAACGGCGGAGAGATCGCATCCCCCAGCAGGTGGATGAACAAGACGTTCAGCCCCATCGCGAACGCGCGGAAGTTGGATGGGACGCAGTTGACGATGGCCGCGTTGATCGGCCCGCTGTTGAGGAAGAGGAGGAACTGCGCCACGAAGGTGAGCGCGAAGATCGACGTGGCGCTGGAGACCCTGGCGGCGAAGAACATGAACGGCGCCGCGGCCACGAGGCCCACCGCGGACAGCCGCAGACCGCCGCCCGCGGCGCGCCGGTCCGCCCAGTCTCCCAGAAGCCCGCCCACCACCGTTCCGCTCAGGCCCGCCAGCGCGGTGACTGCACCGAAGGCGAAGCCGGCAAGGCCCGGGTCCATCGAACGCTCCTGCTCGAGGAAGGTGGGCATCCAGTAGCTGAGCCCGCCGATGGAAAAGGTCATCAGGGTGTAGCCGACCGTGGTGGGCCAGAAGACCGCGTTGCGCCCGAGCCCCTTGAGCCCCTCGAGGAACGCGATCTTCGGCGCGGCCGCGCCCGCCTCATCCATCGCGCCGCGGGCGGGTTCCTTCATGAAGAGGGTGGCGATGGACAGAAGCAGGCCCGGCGCGCCGCCGACGAAGAACGCGGCCTGCCAGGACCAGGTGCTGCCGATCCACCCGCCCAATGCGTAGCCCGCCGCTGCGCCGACCGGGATGGCGACGTAGAAGAAGGACAGCATCCGCGTGCGCAGCTCGCGTGGGAACAGGTCGGAGATGACCGCGGGCGCGACGGTGCCGTACCCCGCCTCGCCCACGCCGATGATCCCTCGCGCGACGAGCAGGAGCGCAAACGACGGTGCCAGTCCGGAGAAGATCGTCGCCAGGCTCCACACGAACACGCCGGCGGCGATGACGAACCGGCGCGGGACGCGGTCGCCGAGGACGCCGGCGAGCGGCGAGGCCACCATGTAGACGAGGATGAAGACGGTCCCGAGAAGCCCGCCCTCCTCCTTGCGCAGGTGGAAGGCCTCCAGCACCTTCGGCATCACGCCGGCGACGATGTACCGGTCCAGGTAGTTGAGGAGGTTGATGAGCGTGAGCACGCTCAGGCCGAAGAGCGCGCCCCGCGACGTGATGCGCGCCGCCGGTGAAGGCCCGGGAGCGGGCGAGGACACCGCCGCGGTCATGCGTGGGCCGCCCGGTCGCCGAAGCGTTCGTACAAAAGCCCCCAGCGCACGCCGCGATCGCTGACGCGGCAGCGGTCCACGCCGAGGTGCAAGAGGGCATCGAGGAGGATCCACCCGCCGGCGCAGATGACGTCGGCGCGGCGCGGCTCCAGCCCTGGAAGCCTTCGCCGTTCTTCGAGCGACATCGCGCACAGCCTGGGCAGCCACGCCTCGAGCGTCTTCACCGTCAATACGCCTCCGTGGACCTCCTTATCTGCGTCCGCCGGATTCCTCGACACCGCGTACAGGTTCGTCGCCGTGGCGGCGACCGCGACCACCTCGCACCGTCTGCCCGGGGAGGGGACCGTCTGCAGCGCTTCGCGCACCCGGGCACGCAGCGCCTGTTGCGCCGCTTCGGGGATGGGGTGCGCCGGCACGAATCGTTCGGTGAGCCGGACCGAACCGATGTCCAGCGACGTATGGAACGTGGGCGCGCCGCGATGGGGGCCGAGCACCACCTCGGTCGATCCGCCACCGATGTCGAGCGCGCACAGCGGTCCACCCTCCGCCGGCTCCGGGGTGCCGAAGTCCTCCTGCACCGCGCGGAACGTCAGCCGGGCCTCCGCTTCGCCCGAAAGGATCTCCAGGTCGATGCCCGCGCGCTCGAGCACCGTGGCAATCAGCTCCTCGGCGTTGGCTGCGTCCCGCGCCGCGCTGGTGGCTCCGGCGACGAACGCGGTGACTCCCAGCCGGCGGGCTTCGTCCGCGAACCGGGCGATCGCCGCAGCCGTCCGGTCGATGGCCTCGGGGCTCAAGTGGCGGGAGCGGTCGACCCCTTCACCCAGGCGGGTGACCTCCGCGCGTTCGGCGAGCACCTCGAAGCGCCCGTCGTCCCGCCGTTCGGCTACTGCCATCAGGACCGTGTTCGTCCCTACGTCGAAGGCGGCCAAGCGCGCCATGCGGGGCGGGAGGTTACGCCATCGTCGAAGGGGATGACATCCGTGTCAGAGGTCTCTGCGAGCGTGGCATCTGCGTCAGACCCCCGCGCGAGCAGGGCCACGGGAAAACGCGAATTTGTCCAGATCTCGCGGATTTGCGGTGGCCTGGAGCATGCTTGGGGACGAACAGACTCACCCACCCGGAGCTTCCATGAAACGAATTCTCGTTCCTGCGGCTGCAGCGCTGATGAGTCTCGTCGGATGTGTCGAGAGCGGTCTCAACGACGACGACGCCGTGGTGATGAGCGGCGTTGCGCTCAACGAGAACAAGTCACCGCTCACCAACACCACGCTCAAGCTCTACCGCAGCCGGAACAGCGCCTGCATCCTGCCCGACCACTACCGTGACGTGGAGACGGACTCGGTCGGCAAGTACTCGCTCGACCTGACCGGCGCCGAGACGAAGAACGGCGATCTGGCGCGCTGCTTCCTCCTGCAGATTCCTCCGTCTGAGAGGGGCGCCACCGCGTCGGTCGACTTCCTGATGCAGGTGACCGAGGTGGAGGTGCCCGACCTGCAGGTGTGGAACGGCGCGGTCGCGGCGGCGGAGCAGAGTGATGGCGCGCAGGTCTCCTTCAAGAAGATCTTCGAGACCCACGGCTTCGACTCCGACACCACGGTGACCGTGCGCAGCGGCAACGACATCGCGTGGATCTCCCAGACGGAGGCCAGCCCGGCGACGCTCAGCGGGTACGTGCTCGAGGACGCGGCGCTGACGGCGCAGCTCGGCGCGGAGCGCGAGGTCAAGGGTTCGGGCGTGGCGTTCCACCTCCACTACCGGAGCGACGAGGTGACCCTGCCGCAGAAGCAGCTGGTGCCGGTCAGCCGCGGTGCCGCCTGTACCTTTGGCGCGCAGAAGCACGACACCGCCTGCCCCTACACCGACGGCAAATTCTCCCCGGTGCTGGAGGAGGCGGCCAACGACCTGACCGTCACCTTCGCGCAGGCGCACACGCTCAAGAAGGCGGTGCTCCGCGGGTTCAGCCACAACATCGCCGCCGAGGTCCGGATCGAAGGCTCGGCCGACAACGGCGCGAGCTGGATCACCCTGGCGAAGCTCCCGGACGGCGACCACTCGTACCTGGAGCTGGACCTCGATGGCACGGCGCCGGCGGTCAACGCGGTGCGGATCCACGTCGACGGAGACCAGGATCCGAAGATCCTCGGGCTGGCGGAGATCTCGCTGTTCGAGTAACCGCGCCTGAGGCAAAAGAGGGAGCCCGCCGGATGACGGCGTGGCTCGCGGGCCCGCCGTGCGAAGACCAGCCGCGCACGGCGGGCTCGCATTTGTCCGCCGGGTGCTTTCAGCGCGCCCAGTCCGGCGTGGCGTAGTTGCCCTTCGGCGCGGGCAGGACGATCTGCGTCTTTCCGTCGAGGGTGCTGACCACCAGCTTCTGCCCGCCGTCGCGCGTGGAGGTGAACATCAACAGCCGGCCATTGGGCGAGAACGTGGGCTCCTCGTTGTTGCCCTGGTCCTGGGTGATGCGGCGGATCTTCGACGTCTCCACCTCGACGGTGAACACGTCGAAGGCGTTGCGCTCGTCGCGCGCGGTGAAGGCGATGAGGTCACCCCGCGGCGACCAGTCCGGCGTCTGGTTGTAGTTACCCTGGAAGGTCAACCGCCGGACGCCCGTGCCGTCCGCGTTCATCACGTAGATCTGCGGGTTGCCGGCGCGGTCGGAGACGAAGGTGATCTGCCTGCCGTCGGGGGACCAGGAGGGCGAGGAGTTGATGAAGTACGGCGTGTCGGTGAGCTGCCGCTTGTCGCTGCCGTCTGCGTTCGCCACCCAGATCTGCGTGCCCTGACCGGAGGACTGCGCCCAGGCGATCCGCTTGCCGTCCGGCGAGTACGCGATGCCGGTCACCATCGCTCCCGCCCGGACGAGCGGCACCGGCGCGCCACCCGGGCGCTGCACGTAGAGGTCCGGCTTGCCGCTCCGGTAGGACGTGTACGCCACCGCCTCGCCGCCCGGAACCACCGCAGGCAACAGGTTGATGCCTTCGGTGGCGATGGCGCGCGCGTTGTGGCCGTCCCAGTCCGACAGCCACACCTCGCGGTCCTTGCCACTGCGCTTGACGAAGGCCAGGTGCGACTGGAAGGGGCCGCTCTCGTGGGTGAGGTGCCGGTAGAGCGCGTCTGCGAACCGGTGTGCCAGCGCCCGCGGGTTGGACAGCGGCGCGGACTCGTTCACCTTGAGCTCTTCGCGCCCGGTGCTCACGGTGAACAGCCGCGCTTCGCCGCGCAGCTGGTCTCCGTCCACCGAGAGCTGGACCTTCACGAGCGCATCCGCGCCGACGTCCACCCACCGCGCGAATTGGATGGACCCTGCGGTGAGGCCTTCGCTTGCGTCCGCGAGGTAGCTCCGGCGGTCGAGCACCTGGAAGATCCCCGAGGCGCTCAAATCCAGCATCCAGGCGGCGTCGAAATCCGCGGCCGCCGCGGACGACACACCGTTCCGGGTAAGCGGCGCCGGAACGGCGAGCGGCATCGGACGGAAGTTGGCGCCGGAGATCTCCAGGCGCATCTGCGCGAAGGCCGGGATGGCCCCGAGCACCAGGCACACGCTCAGGGCGGCGGAGAGGAGACGAGGAGGAGTATGGATGGTCACGGCGTGAACTCCAGGATGATCCCGCGCCCGGAGAGCTCCGGGCGGAGGTGGTCGGGCGGTGGTCCGAACGGCGAGGCCTTCTTCGCGGCGGACACCACCGAAGCGTCGAAGAGATCGTTCCCCGAGCTCTTCGCGATGCGCACGTCCAGAAGCTCGCCGCGCGCGCCGATCCGGATGGCCACCTCCGCGCGCAGGTACATCCGCTCCTGCTCGGAGATGGTGGAGGAGACGTCATAGTACCGGCGGATCGCCGCCTTCAGCGCGCCGAAGTAGCGTTCGCCTTCCTGGACTGCGCTGTCGCCGTGGATGTCGCCGTCCTTCACCCCCTCCACCTCCTCCGGCGGCTTCTGGGCGAACTGCCCGAATGCGCTGGCCAGCGACTTCTTCGGCGGCGCCTCCTTGACGCCTTCCTGCTTCGCGGGGGCGGCGGGAGGCGGCTTCAGGCCGGGGACCGGTACCGGCTCCACCGCCTTCGGCGGAGGCGCCCCCGGGGCTGGGGCGGATACCCAACTGACGCGGCC
>JADGHL010000186.1 GCA_019686135.1 Myxococcaceae bacterium
GACTCGAGCGCGGCGAGCTCGATGCCGACAGGGTTGGGGAGGAGGCGGGGACCGCGGGCCATGGGGGGCGAGGCACTTACAATTCAGCGCCGTCGAAGTCGACCGCGAAGCCGCAGCCGCCCCAGCACCAGCAGGGCCGACAGCGCGCTCAGCTCGAAGCCGCCGATCGATCCCTGGCAGCACCCCTGTTCCTTCGGAGGTGCGCCTCCACCACCGGAGATCGGATGGACGGTGCGTGGCGGCAGCGGCGTAGAGAGCGCGCCGGTGTTGCCGGGATCGTGCTGAAAGCCGTCCCACGCAACGTGTTGCGGCTGGCCGACCCCATCCCATAGATGAAGGACGCCGTCCTCCGAGACCGCGGCGATCACCATCACGTCGCGCTGCGCGCCCACGGCCACCGCCCCCGCCAGCGGCGCGCCGGCCGGCTGTGGCCACCCGAGCGCCTCCGCGCCGAAGCGGGACCGGACGGTGACCGCATCGCCCGTCGAGACGATCAGATCGCGATCGGAGTCGCCAGCGACGTCGGCCACTGCGGGACCGGACTGCGCCACCTGTGCTGCGTCGATCGGAAAGCCGTCGCGCATCGGCGCAGGAAGCGGCGTGAGCTGCCGGTTGCGCCGCAGCTGGGTGCCCACCGCGAACGCGGCCAGGCCATCGTCCACCGCGCACAACAATTCGGCGGTGCCATCGCCGTCCAGGTCGGCCGCGGCCATCAGCACCGCCGGAGCGTTCCCCACCGGGACGTCCGCCAGCGCGATCGCCGGATCGCCCGAGGCGCGCAGCACCACCGGGAGCTGACCCTCTGCTCCGAACACCAGCTCCGACTGACCGTCGCCGTCGAAGTCCGCCACCACCGGCGGCAGCACCCGGGTTGCGGGCCCGAGGTCGACCGGCCAGCCCGCAGCCACCTCGGGGGACGTGCCCAACGTCACGCGCGTGGCGTACGCGTGCCCATCGTCGCCGACGCGCGCGAGCGCCACGTCCAGCACCCCGTCCCGATCCACGTCCGCCACGGCGACCGCCGGCGCCCAGGTCCCCGAAGGCAGCTGCAGGGGCGAGCCGTTCGTCTTAGCGCCCGTGGCATCCAGCACGTGGAGCGCGCCATCGACGGACAGGACGATGAGCCGCGCGCCCTCCCGGCTCTGCGCTACGACCGGAGTCGTCAGCGCGTCCGCGCCGAGCGATTGCGCCAGCTCCAGCGAGAGGTCGGCCCGGAGCACTGCGAGCGTGCCGTCGTCGGTGACAAGGACCATCCGGAACGTGCCGCTTTCGTCCAGGTCTCCGAACGCCGGCGGCGCGCTCAGGGTGACGGCTTGGCCGAGAAGCTGGGACAGGTCGACCGGAGCACCCGGGAAGGACGCGCCCTGCTTCGAGAACACGAACACCCGGCCGTCGCGCGTGGCGGCGATCACGTCGTCGTCTTCGTCGCCGTCGAGATCCAGGACCCTCGGCGAACCCACCGGCACCGCCTGCAGATCGATGGGAAAGCCGGGACTTTCCGCCGACGAGGCGCGCGCGCACAGGCAGATCAGCGCCGCCAGCACCCAACCGGATCTCCACCCGCGCGGGATCAAAGCGCGTGCGGTATATCCCGCGGCGATGCGGGTTTTCCATTCGATCGAGGAGGCGAGCGGGCTGGCCGGCGCCTCGGTGGCGCTGGGCAACTTCGACGGCGTCCACAGAGGGCACCAGGCGCTGTTCGCCGAAGCCGCCCGCCACGGGACCCCGGTGGCGGTCACCTTCGATCCGCACCCCGGCAAGGTGCTCCAGCCGGAGCTGGCGCCGAAGCTGATCAACACCCTGGGGCGCAAGCTCGAGCTGTTCGCGCAGTACGGGCTTCATGCCGCGGTGCTGCAGCCGTTCACGCGGGACTACGCCGCCACCACGCCGGAGCAGTTCGAGGCGTCCTTGTTCGACCAGCTGGGCGCCCGGCACGTGGTAGTGGGCGGAGACTTCACCTACGGCGCGCGCCGCGCCGGAAACGTGGAGACGCTCCGGGCGGCAGCGGCCGCGCGCGGGGCGCAGCTGCACGTGGTCCCGCCGGTGACCGTCGACGGCGTGGTGGTTTCGTCGTCGCGGGTGCGCGAATACATTCTTGAAGGGCGGGTGTCCGCTGCGGAGCGTCTCTTGGGCCGGTACTTCGATCTGGATGGGATCGTCGTGACCGGCAAGGGGCGCGGGCGTGGGATCGGCTTCCCCACCGCGAACGTGGACACGCCCAACGAGCTGCGTCCCGCGGCCGGCGTCTACGCGGTGCGGGCATGGATCCGCGAACTCGGCACAGGTCCGGTCCCGGGCGCCGCCGCGCGGGCCACCGAGGTCTTCGCGTCGCCGCCCCCGGTGTGGCGGGCGGGCGCGGCGAACATCGGCGTGAAGCCCACCTTCGGCGGCACCGAGGTGACCATCGAGGTCCACCTGATCGACTTCGAAGGAGACCTCTACGGGCGTTCGCTCCGGGTGCAGTTCGTCGAACGGCTCCGGCCCGAGCAGCGCTTCGGGTCGGTCACCGAGTTGAGCACGCAGATCCAGCGGGATGTAGACGCCGCACGCACCGCGATCGCGCGGCTGCGCGACGCGGGGTGAGGCGGGTGAGGAACGCCCGATCGCCGTGCGGACGGCGCCCCGGCGTTCCTTGACCTGTGTGCATCCCGTTGGGAGGATTCCGCCGCTTCAAGCAGCTTTTCAGGGGGCCGAATGTCCGGGCGACTTGGCGAACTCCTCGTTCGTGAAAATCTCATCTCCGTCCAACAACTTCGCAAGGCGCAGGAAGAACAGCAAAGAACCGGAACGAGAATCGGCACGGCGCTGATCAAGTCCGGCGCGATCGAAGAGTCGAAGCTCACCGACTTCCTCTCCAAGCAGTACGGGGTTCCGGCGATCAACCTCCGGGACTTCGACATCGACCCCGAGATCATCAAGCTCGTGCCGAAGGACGTGGCCGAGAAGCACCTGGTGATCCCGGTCAACCGGGCGGGTCCGTCGCTCATCTGCGCGATGTGCGACCCCTCGAACATCTACGCGGTCGACGACCTCAAGTTCCTCACCGGCTACAACATCGAGACGGTGGTCGCCTCGGAGCCGTCGATCCGCGAGGCCATCGAGAAGTACTACGCGGAGAAGGGTCCGTCGCTCGACGAGATCGTCGGCGAGGTGGCGGACGAGGTGGAGGTGGCGCGGGAGGAGGAGGAGGAGATCGGCGACATCGCCAAGGCCGCGGACGACGCGCCGGTGGTGAAGCTGGTGAACCTGATCCTCCTGGACGCGATCAAGAAGGGCGCCTCCGACATCCACGTGGAGCCCTACGAGAAGGACTTCCGCGTCCGGTTCCGGATCGACGGCGTGCTCTACGACGTGATGCGGCCGCCGATGAAGCTGCGCAACGCGATCACCTCGCGTCTGAAGATCATGGCGCAGCTCGACATCTCCGAGCGCCGGCTGCCGCAGGACGGCCGCATCAAGATCAAGATGGGCGGCGGCAAGGAGATGGACTTCCGCGTCTCCGTCTGCCCGACGCTGTTCGGCGAGAAGGTCGTGTTGCGGCTCCTCGACAAGTCGAACCTCCAGCTGGACATGACCAAGCTGGGGTTCGACCCCGAGCCGCTCAAGTGGTTCAAGGAGGCCATCGAACGGCCCTACGGGATGGTGCTGGTGACCGGGCCCACCGGATCCGGGAAGACCACCACCCTGTATTCGGCGCTCTCGGCGCTCAACACCGTGGACGTCAACATCAGCACCGCGGAGGACCCGGTGGAGTTCAACTTCGCCGGGATCAACCAGGTGCAGATGCACGACGAGATCGGCCTCAACTTCGCGGCCGCCCTGCGGAGCTTCCTCCGGCAGGACCCGGACACCATCATGATCGGCGAGATCCGCGACTTCGAGACCGGCGAAATCGCGGTGAAGGCGGCGCTCACCGGGCACTTGGTGCTCTCCACGCTGCACACCAACGACGCGCCGAGCACCGTGTCCCGTCTGCTCAACATGGGCATCGAGCCGTTCCTGGTGACCGCGTCGCTGAATCTGATCCTGGCGCAGCGTCTGTGCCGCCGGCTGTGCCAGAACTGCAAGCGCCCGGCGGAGATCTCCGATCAGGCGTTGCTGGACGCGGGCGTGCCGCCGGACAAGATCGGAACGTTCACGCCGTACGAAGCCGGGGGCTGCCGCGAGTGCAACGATCGCGGCTACCGCGGCCGCGTGGCGGTGTACGAGGTCATGCCCTTCTGGGACGGCCTCAAGGAGCTCGTGATCAACGGCGCGTCGGCGGCCGAGCTGAAGCAGGAGGCCATCCGCCTGGGCATGTCCACCCTGCGGATGTCCGCGCTGAACAAGATGATGGGCGGCATCACCACCCTGAGCGAGGTGCTGAGCAACACCGCGCCGGATCGCTTCTAGTCACCCCTCACCCCCAAAGAGGTTTCGACTCTTTCGATGGCAAATCTCCACCAGTTGTTGAAGGCCATGGTCGAGAAGGGCGCTTCCGACCTCCACATCACGACCGGCTCGCCGCCGCAGCTCCGCATCGACGGCGAGCTGGTGCCGCTGAAGACCGCGCCGCTGACGCCGGTGGAGACCAAGCAGCTGTGCTATTCGATCCTCACCGATGCGCAGAAGCACAAGTTCGAGGAGGAGAACGAGCTCGACCTCTCCTTCGGCGTGAAGGGCCTCTCCCGGTTCCGGTCGAACATCTTCATGCAGCGCGGCGCGGTGGCCGGCGCGTTCCGGACCATCCCGTTCAAGATCCTCACCTTCCAGGAGCTGGGCCTGCCGCCGGTGGTGGCCGAACTCTCCAAGAAGCCGCGCGGGCTGATCCTCGTCACCGGGCCCACCGGATCCGGGAAGTCCACGACGCTGGCGTCGATCATCGACAAGATCAACTCCGAGCGTCATGAGCACATCATGACGATCGAAGATCCGATCGAGTACCTGCACCCGCACAAGAACTGCCTGGTGAACCAGCGCGAGGTGGGCGCGGACACCAAGTCGTTCAAGCTGGCGCTCAAGTACATCCTCCGCCAGGACCCCGACGTCGTGCTGGTGGGCGAGATGCGCGACCTCGAGACGATCGAGGCGGCGATGACCATCGCCGAGACCGGTCACGTGTGCTTCGGCACGCTGCACACCAATTCCTGCGTGCAGACCATCAACCGCATCCTCGACGTGTTCCCGCCGTACCAGCAGCCGCAGGTCCGCGCGCAGATGTCCTTCTCGCTGGAGGGCGTGTTGTCCCAGGCGCTGCTCGCGCGCGCCGGCGGGCCCGGCCGCGTGCTCGCGCTGGAGATCATGGTCCCCAACCCGGCGATCCGGAACCTGATCCGCGAAGACAAGGTGCACCAGATCTACTCGGCGATGCAGGTGGGTCAGGCGAAGTTCGGGATGCAGACCTTCAACCAGTCCCTCGCGTCGCTGTTGTCCCGACGTTTGATTACGCAGGAGGAGGCGTTCGGCCGGACCTCGGATCCGGAGGAGCTGAAGAACATCCTCAGCGGTTCGGCGGCAGGAACCCTTCCCGGCCAGCAGCGCGCCATGACCGGTCCGGGGATGCGGTAGGCGACCGGAACTTGACCCTCAGGCTACAATCGCCCGCGCATCACCCGAGGAGACACTGACATGGCAGCTCAAGCCGCCGCCAAGGCCGCGCCCAAGAAGGTCCAGGTCTGGAACTGGGAGGCCCGGACCAAGAACGGCGAGATCCGCAAGGGCGAGATGGAGGGCAGCGACGCCGAGGCGGTCTCCAACCGCCTCAAGTCGCTCGGGCTCAACCCGGTGAAGGTGCGGAAGAAGTCCGTCCTGGACGCCAACATCACCGTCCCCGGGCTCGGGGGGGTGAGCGGCAAGGACGTCCTCGTCTTCACCCGCCAGTTCGCCACGATGATCGACGCCGGCCTGCCGCTGGTGCAGTGCCTCGACATCCTCGGCAGCCAGGAGCCGAACGCGGCCTTCAAGAAGGTCATCTTCGCGATCAAGTCGAAGGTGGAGAGCGGCTCCACCTTCGCGGATGCGCTCAAGGAGCACCCCAAGATCTTCGACGACCTGTACGTCAACCTCTGCGCGGCCGGCGAGGTCGGCGGCATCCTCGACAACATCCTCAACCGCCTCGCCACGTACCGGGAGAAGAGCGAAAAGCTCAAGCGCAAGGTCAAGGGGGCGATGACCTATCCGATCATCGTCATCCTCGTGGCGATCGGCGTGACTGCGCTGTTGCTCCTCAAGGTGACGCCGGTCTTCGCGAAGATGTTCCAGGACTTCGGGTCGAAGCTGCCGGCGCCTACCCAGCTCGTCGTCGACATGTCGGAGTGGCTGCAGACGTACATCCTGCATCTGCTCGGCGGCATCACGGCGGTGGTGGTGGCGGCCACGGCGTTCTACCGGAACCCGAAGGGCCGCCGGATCTCCGACAAGGTCTTCCTCAAGTTGCCGCTGTTCGGGCCGGTCATCCGCAAGGTCGCGGTGGCGCGCTTCACCCGCACGCTGGGCACGATGATCAGCTCCGGCGTGCCGATCCTCGACGCGCTGGATGTGACCGCCAAGACGGCCGGCAACAAGACGGTCGAAGACGGCATCTACTACGTCCGGTCCAAGATCTCCGAGGGCAAGACCATCGCCGGGCCGCTCGCGGAGACGAAGGTGTTCCCGCCCATGGTGGTGCAGATGATCGGCGTCGGCGAGGCCACCGGCGCGATGGACACCATGCTCAACAAGATCGCCGACTTCTACGACGACGAAGTCGACACCGCGGTGGCCGGGCTCACCTCGATGATCGAACCGTTGCTGATGGTGTTCCTCGGCGGTGTGGTCGGAGGCTTTTTGATCGCGATGTACCTGCCGATCTTCAGCATCGCCGGTGCCATCAAGTAGCGAAGCGCCTCCGGCCCGCACCGCGGCGGTCCCGGTCTCGGACCTCCGCGTCAAGCTGTTGTGGCTGTCCATCTTCCGGATGGTGGCGACGAGCCTTCTGCTCGCGCTGCTGGCGATCCGGCTTCTGGGCGCGCCACGACCGACCATCTCGGGCGAGGACTCCCTCTCGTTCGTGGTGATCGGCGTCGTCTACCTGATGACGCTGCTGTACGCGCTGCTTTTGCGCGGCAGCGAGGTGCGCCGCGCCGCCGCGTGGGTCCAGCTCTTGGGCGACGTCCTCGTCGCCACCAGCCTCGTGTACCTCACCGGGGGCGCGGAAAGCCCGTTCACCTTCACCTATCTGCTCGCCACCGTGGCGGGCGCGCTTCTGCTCTATCAGCGCGGCGCCGTCGTCGTCGCGATCGCCTCCACGTTCGCGTTCGCGCTCCTCGTCGGGGCGCTTCAGCTGGGGCTTTTGTCGATGCCCCCCGGCGCCTCCACGCTGGCGCCCCCGCGCCTGGCGTTCGTGATCGGCTCGAACGCGCTCGCGCAGCTGCTCACCGCCGCGCTCGCCGGCTACCTCTCCCGTCAGCTCCTCACCACCGGCGGAAGGCTGCGCGCGCGGGAGCAGGACTTCCGCCGCCTCGCCACCGTCCAGAACCAGATCCTCGCCGCGATGCCTTCGGGGCTGGTGACCTGCAACGCCTCGGGTGAGGTCACGTTCGTCAACCGCGCCGCCGAGTCGATCTTCGGCCGCAAGCCCGGTTCGGCGGTGGGGATGCCGCTGGATGCGCTGATCCCCGGCGCCCGGCAGATCGGTCCGGCGCACCGCAGGCAGACGCTGGAGGTGGAGACGCCCCACGGCCGGCGCACGCTCGGGCTCAGCGTCGCGCCGCTCGAGCCGTTCGATGGATCTCTGCTCATCGTCTTTCAGGACCTGACCGAGATCCGCCGGCTCGAGGAGGAGCTCCGCCGCGTGGATCGCCTCGCCGCGGTGGGCCGGATGGCCGCGCAGCTGGCGCACGAGATCCGCAACCCGCTGGCCGCGATGCGCGGATCCGCCCAGCTCCTCGCGCAGACCACGGACCCTCTCACCGCCCCCCGGCTCTCCAACATCCTGGTCCGCGAGGCCGACCGCCTCTCTCGGCTGCTCGAGGACTTCCTCGAGTACGCC
>JADGHL010000187.1 GCA_019686135.1 Myxococcaceae bacterium
GGCCGGGCGTCATCGGCACCACGTTCCCCGGGCGGGTGGGGCCGGGGCGCCCCTGAGGGGCAGCGCCCGGGCTGCCGGGCCGCCGACCTGCGGGCGCGGCCTGGGGCACAGCGAGTTTGGGCACCGCGCGCACCGGTGCGGCTTTTCCCCGCAGCGACGCCTCCAGCTCCGCCGCGGGGAGGCCGAAGTGCCGGCTCAGCGCGGCAAAGAAGGCGCTGCGGATGAGGCCTACCGGGAGGTGCGCGCAGACCGGCCGCAGCCGTTCCAGCGCGGTCATCTTCTCCTCGAAGCTGGACGCCGGCCCCGAGGGGAGCACCGTTTCGAAGAGGTACTGGGTGAGCGGGCGCGCGGCGGCGACGAGCTGCTGCACGCCCTGAGCGCCCACCCTGCGGGCGAAGGTGTCGGGATCCTCGCCGTCCGGAAGGGTGGCCACCCGGCTGGAGAAGCCGGCCGCAAGGATCGCCCCGGCGAGCCGCTCCACCGCCTTGCGCCCCGCCTCATCGCCGTCCAGCAGCAGCACCAGCTCCCGCGCCTCCGAGCGGCCGAGGAGCGCCATGTGCTGCGCGGTGAGCGCGGTGGAGCAGAGCGCGACGGTGTTCTTCACGCCCACGTCGTGCAGGGCGATGCAGTCGAAGTACCCCTCCACCAGCACCGCGGTCCGCGTGCGGCGGATCTCGTCGCGGGCCTGGTCCATCCCGAAGAGGACCTCGCTCTTGTTGTACAGCCGCGACTCGCGCGAGTTGAGGTACTTGGGCGGGGTGCGGTCCTTCGGGGTGGGTTCCACCTCCAGGTACCGTCCGCCGAAGGCGATGGTGCGCCCCTCCGGCGAGCGGATGGGGATCATCAGCCGGCTGCGGAAGGCGTCGTAGTACCCGTCGCCGGACTCGCGGCGCTTCACCAGGCCCGCGCCCAGACCCCATTCGAGCATCCCCGCCTTGTAGAGCCGGTCGGTGAGGTCCGAAAAGTCCATGGGCGCCCAGCCGAGCCCGAACGTGCGCGCGGTCTGTTCGGAGACGCCGCGAGAAGCGAGGTACTCGCGGGCGCGCCGGCCCTTCTCCGGATCCCACAGCCGCTGTTTGAAATGTTCGGCGGCGAGGTCGGTGGCCTCCTTGAGCTGCTGCCGCTCCTTCGCCGACGGATCGACCGCGGCCTCCAGATCCACGCCGGCCTCGCGCGCCAGATCGCGCACGCTGTCAACGAAGGTTTTGCCGAGGTAGCGCTGGATGAAGGCGATCGCGTCGCCCCCGGCCTGGCAGCCGAAGCACTTGAAGCGGCGGATCTCCGGCGTCACGTAGAAGGACGCCGACTTCTCCTGATGGAAGGGACACCGGCCCTTGTAGCTCTTGCCGGACTTTTTGAGCTCGACGTGGCGGGACACCACCGCGACGATGTCGACGCGGTCGAGCACCTCCTGAATCTTGTGCTCGGGGATCAGCAACGGCGGCTCCGTCGGACGCGCACAAAGCCTACACGCGCCGCTGACACCGGCGTGATGGCTACTTGCCCGACAGCTGCTTTCTGACCTCCTCCGAGACCGCCTTGCCCTCGGCCTTGCCCTGGACGCGCGGCATCAGGATCTTCATCACCTGGCCCATCTGGTTGGGCGCGGTGGCGCCGGATTCAGCGATCGCCTTCTTCACCTCTTCGGCCAGCTCCTCCGGCGACAGCTGCTTCGGCAGGTAGCGCTGGAGGATGTCGATCTCCTGCTGCTCCTTCGCCGCCAGCTCCGGGCGCCCGCCGCGGGTGTACTGTTCGATCGAGTCGCGCCGCTGCTTGATGAGGCTGCTGATGACCTGCACCACCGCGGCGTCATCGAGCGGCCCCTTCGCGCCGGGCTCGACCTCCTTGTACTTCACCGCGCTCTTGAGCATCCGCAGCGTCGCGGTGACCGCCTCGTCCTTCGCCTTCATCGCCTCCTTGAGGTCGATGTCGAGCTGCTCCCTCAGCGTGGCCATGTGTCCTCCCTCAAATGAAAAGAGTGGGCACCGACGCAAGGCCAGCACCCACCCCTGACGACGACTGACGGGCGGTACTCACCGCTCACCAGCCACTGCGAACTTTTTAGAAGTTTTTGCGGAGCTTCTTCACGGCGCGCTTCTTCGCGGCGAGCGACTTCTTCTTCCTCTTCACCGAGGGCTTCTCGTAGTGCTCGCGCTTGCGGATCTCGGAGAGGATGCCTGCCTTCTCGGTGGCCTTCTTGAAGCGCTTGAGAGCGCTTTCGATAGACTCGCCTTCCTTCACTCTGACGATGGCCATGCATTCACCTCCTTCCGCGGGCGTTCGTGGGCGGGTCGATATGTCGCACCCGGCCGCAAAACGCAAGGAAGGCCTGCCGGAGAGTGCGCCGGTGGCAGTGGGTGTCTGCCTCGTCCTCCTCACCCTGGGCACCCCGGCCCGTGCGGCCGGGGCGACCGGCGCCTCCTGCGTCACCTCCTGCGAACGCCACGTCCAGGAACGCGTCCTTCGTACGCAACTGTGTGGCCGGTGCCTCCTCGTCGGAAGTGAGCGGCGCACAGGGTGGCTCGAGGGCATCGGCGAACGGCAGCCGTTTCCCGCGGACGTGGTGCGCTCGGCGATGGACGACGAGGACTGGACAGTGGCGGAGGCGGCGGTGCGGGCGCAGGCGGCGCACCTTGGCCGGCCCGTTGAGGCGGTGGCCGCGCGCTGGCTTCTCCAATCCAGCGGCGAGATCCGGTCGCGCGCCTGTACCCACGTGTTCCGCTTCGGCGCCGCCCAGCACCGGACGTTCCCGCAGGTGCGGGCCCGCATGGCGAACGCGGGCGGCCCGGACGGTGTGCGGGCGGCCAGCGTGCTCTCGAGCTGCCAGCCGAAGGCGCGCGCCGCGCTCGAGCTCGGCCTGTACGCGATGGAGCCGCGCGAACAGCTCGAGGCGGTGCGCCACCTTGCGGCTCTGCTGGGCGTGTCCCCGGCGGAGGCGGTGGTGGCGGCAATGGTGTCCCGGTCAGAGGAGACGGATCCGATCGCCGCGCGGGCGCTCCTTCTGGACGCGAAGGAGGGCGGGGTTCCGCTGGGCCGGGCGCTGCTCAGGGTGGCCACCGTGCGGAACCAGGAGCGGGTGAACCGGCTGGTCGCCCTCTACGCGCAGCAGATCCGGACCATCGCCCGGGGCCGGAGCGACCCCGATCCGCTCGCGCGAAGGGGCGTGGTCGCCGAGCTCCGCCCGTACGGTCCATTGGCCGGCCCCGAGCTGGAGGCGATGCTCGCGGACGACGACGCCGGGGTGCGGCTGGCCGCGGCCAGAGCGATCGTCGAAGGGGAGGGCCGCGACTTCGAGAGCGCGGTCCGCGCGCGGCTCCGTCCACCCCGCGGGGCGCCGGCGAAGGGGCTGTCCCCTTCGGTGCAGGCGCGCTGGCTCGAGCTGTACGCGATGAGCGGCAAGGGCCACTGCCGCGGAAAGTTGGTGCGCGAGGTCGCGAAGGACGCGTCCACCCCGCCGCCGGTGCGCGCCGCAGCGCTATCGGCGCTGGCCTCGTGCAGGACTGCCGACGCACAGCGGGTCGTGTTCGCAGCGCTCTCGAGCGAAGACACCGAGGTCCGGGCGGCCGCGGTGGCGGCGCTCGGGGATGCGCCACGGTCACGGGCAGTGGGCGAGGCGGCGGCGAAGGCGCTGGACGATCCGGCCCTACCGGTGCGGCTGGCCGCGCTGGAGGTGATCGCCATTCAGCGCCCCGGCGGAGTCCAGGCGCGGATCGCCAGGCTCGTCGACGACCCGGACGCACGGGTGCGCGCGGCCGCGGTCCGGACGCTCGGGACGATCGCCGCGCACGCGCACGTCTCGAAGGTGGCGGACCGCCTGCGTGAAGACGCGGACCGCGACGTGCGGATCGCCGCGGTGGAGGCGTTGGGCGAGCTCGGCGGCCCGGTGGCGATCGGCGCGCTCACCGAGGCGGCGGCGAACGATCCCGAAGGCCGGGTCCGCTACCTTGCGCGTCAGCGGCTCGGGGCGCTGGGATTCCGGCGCTGAACACCGAGCGTGCGCTGGTAAGCTGACGCTCCATGAAGGTCAGCCAGGCAGCAGTCTTCGAGACGAAGAAGGCATCTCGCGCGCGCATCATCCAGGGCCTCAGGAAGGCGGGGCTCAAGGTCACCGACGCACAGGAGGCGAACGCGCTCCGGAAAGAAGGCCTGGTGGTGATCGGCCCGTCGCTCGCCGGCGCCCGCGTGGCGAAGGCGGCGCGCGCGGCGGCGCCGAACGCGCTGGTGGTCGCCGCGATGCCGCGCCCGAAGAAGGTGGCCTGGGCGGACGCGGTCCTCCCGCTGCCGATCTCCGCGGCGGATCTGAAGCTCCGCGTGCCGGAGTGGGTGGAGCTCAGAAAGGTGCGCCAGAGCCGGACAGAGAGCGCGCACGAGCCGGCGCAGCGGCCGGGCGAGGGGATCCTCGACCCGCTCACCGGCTTCTACACGTTCACGCACTTCAAGGAGGTCCTCTTCATCGAGGTGAAGCGCGCGCGCCGGTACAACTTCCCGCTCTCGCTGGCGATCGTCGGCGTGGACCCGATGCCCGAGCCGATCACCGGCGAACTGCGCGAGCGGCTCCACGCTGGGCTGGCGCTGGCGATCCGCCGGTCTTTGCGCGACACCGACTTCCCGGTCCAGTACGACGCGGACCACGTGGCGCTGCTCATGCCGCACACCGACCTTCAGGGCGCGATGGTGGTGAGCCGGCGCATCACCGAGCGCGTGGCGCGGGCCACTCTCCACCACCATGGCCGCGAGCTGCACCCCACGCTCTCGGTGGGCGTGGCGGCGGCGCCGCACCCGTCGAAGGAGTTCTCCTTCTCGGAGCTGGTCAAGCACGCGCAGGCCGCGCTGGCGCGCGCGATCGAAAACGGCGGCAACCGCGTGGAGTTCAGCACGCCGGATCCGGCGGACTTCCCCACCGAGACCGTCCCGGTCCTTCCAGCCGAGCCGCTCGTCCGCGAGCCGTGACCGCTCCTTCTACGCGGCGGCGGAGGAGGCGGATGCGCCCGCGGCCGCGCTGCGGAGCGTGAGCTGGCTGCACTCGGGCGGCGCGCGGAAGCGGACCGGGAGGCTCTCCCCGAGCCCGCGGCTCACGTACAGCATCGCCCCGTCGATCTCGAAGAAGCCCGACAGGTACTTGATGCCGATCCGCTGGGCCATGTACGGCGTGAGCCGCTTGAAGACGATCTGTCCGCCGTGGGTGTGGCCGGAGAAGACCACCGCTGGCCGGTACGGAACGAGCGCCTCCGCGAAGGAGGGATCGTGTGCGAGCACCACGCGCGTCGCGCCGTCATCCAGAGGCACGTCGCGGAACGCCTTGTCGGGATCGTGGTGCCGGGTCACCGGGTCGTCGACGCCGACGAGGTGCAGCGTGCCGCCGCGGATCTGAAGCGTGCGGTGCTCGTTGGTGAGCACGTCGATGCCGGCGGACTCGAGCGCGCGCGCCACCTTTGCCGCGCCGCTCCAGTGGTCGTGGTTGCCGAGCGTCGCGAACGCGGGGACGGTGAGCGCCTTCAGCGCGGCCGCAAGGCCGGGCAGCGGCCGGGAGGAGAAGCAGACGTAGTCGCCGGTGAGGACGACCAAGTCCGGCCGGAGCGCGTTCAACAGCTCGATGGCCCGGTGCAGCCTGCGCGGAGGCACGCCCACGCGGACATGGATGTCCGTCAGGTGCCCGATCCGGACCCCGTCCACCGTCCGGTGGATGCGGGGAGAGACGACGTCGTGAACGGAGAGCAGCGGGGGCCGCGCGCGGCGCGCCTGTCGGGGGCTCATGGTCCACGGTCGAACGCGCGGCTTTCGACGTTGCATCCCGATCCGCGCGGATGGGCCCGGCCGGCCGGCTGCCCTACGGGCCGCTCACCATCTTGCCTTCGACCCGGTTCCGGCCGCTCTGCTTCGCCCGGTACAGGTACTTGTCGGCGCAGGCGATGAGGTCGTCCGGCTGGACGAAGTCGGAGTCGAGCACGGTGGCCACCCCCAGCGAGATGGTGACCTTGATCGGCATCCCGTTGAAGTTGAACTCGGTCATGTCCACCGCGCGGCGGCAGCGCTCGGCGCAGATGAAGGCCTGATCCTCCACCGTCTCGCGCAGCATGATCGCGAACTCCTCGCCGCCGTAGCGGGCGAAGAGATCCTCGGTGCGGACCGTCTCGTTGACCCGCTGGGCGATGCGGGTGAGCACGTAGTCGCCGGCCTGGTGCCCGTAGGTGTCGTTGACCTTTTTGAAGTGATCGACGTCGAACATCACCAGCGACAGCGGCACGCGGTGCCGCAGGCAGTACGCGAACTCCTTGCGCAAAGTGTCGAGGAAGTACTTCTTGTTGAAGATGCGGGTGAGGCCGTCGCGGGTGGCCGATTCGTAGATGGACCTCTGGTACTGCTCCTCCAGCTGGTCCTGGATCGAGAACTTGAGGACGGTGTTGGAGCCGATCTGGATCTTGTCCCCGTCGTAAAGCTGCGCGAGGTCCACGCGCACGCCGTTGAGGTAGGTGCCGTTGGTGGAGCCCAGGTCCATCACCTGGAAGCTGCCGTTCTGGCCCATGCTGATCTTCGCGTGCTTGCGGGAGATGCCGTCGTCTTCGATTTGGAAGTGGGCGTCGGCGCTCCGGCCCAGCACGATCTCCGGCTTGTCGAGCTTGAACATCCGCCCGATCCCGGCCGGTGACTTCGCGCTGATCACGATCAGATAGGCCGCCTGCTGCTGCAGTTGCGCCTTCTTCAGGAGATCCGCGATGGAATGGACTGTCGTCTTCTCCTCATCCATCCTCGCGGCATCTTAGGAGGGCTCAAATGATGGCAGCAAGCCACGGGACCCGGGCCTGGATCGCCTCGTTCGCCCTCTTGGCGTGCGCCGCGCTCTGCGGCTGCGCGACCACCGCGCAGACTGCGAGCGCCTCGGTGCCGGGCCACTGCATGCGCCTCGTTGGCCTCGATGAGCACGGCCGCTCGGTGATCGCCGAGACCGGAGCAGGAGCGGTCCGTTATCACCTGCAGCAGCACGGCCCGGAGCCGGAGATCGAAACGCTCACCGAGGCCGAATGTCGCCTCCACCAGATCTGCGACGCCGAAGGTCCGAAGCTGGAGGTTTTCGGCCTTTCGCCCGCCGAGCGCTTTCAATTCGCGTCGACCCCGGCGCCGGGCGAGGCGACGGTGGACGTGCCGGGGCTGGGGACGCGCACCCTCTCCTTCGCGCCGCGCGAGGACGCCTCCGGCGAAACGGCGTGGACGCTTCGGATCGACGGCGAGGTGCCATCGGTTCTCCACCGCGCCGCATCCACGCTCGACCCCGAGCACGTGCGTTGGTACCGCGCCGGAGCTTACCTGTGGCTCGAGCTTCAGACCCGTTCGCCGGAGGCGGCCTGCGCAGCGTGGGCGGTCAATCTGGATGAGGCCGGGGCCGGCGCGCTCCACCAGGCGGCGCTGACGGCGCTTTCGGCGGGGCGCTACGACGAAGCGCAGGCGCTGCTCGAGCGCGCGCTCCCGTTGGACCCGGATGACGAGACCATCGCCTACAACCTCGCCTGCACCTTTGCGCGCAAGGGGGACGACGCGCAGGCATTGCGGTGGCTCGAGCAGGCCTTCCAGCTCGATCGCGACGGGCGCCTCCGCGCCGAGGCTATGAAGGATCCGGACCTCGAGCGCCTTCGGTCCAACGACGCCTTCGTGCAGCTTCTCGCCGGCGGCTGAGGTTTCAGGGTCCAGCAGTCCGGGCCAGCACCTCGCGCCACGCCGAGCAGGTGATGGCCGACGATGGGCCGGGACGGATGGCCCCGTGGGGCGCAATGCCCCGGGCGAAGGCAAGGTTGACTGAAGGTGCTTTCTCCCGGCCGCCCGGCGGGTATTTCTCCCGCTTCATCCCGCAGCCATCGAACGCGGAGCCCGCTCTCACTTGCAGCTCGCACGGAAAATCGTCTTCACGCTGGGAATCTGGGCCGTCCTGGTCATCGCCGGGTTGGAGACGGTGGGGGTCATCCGCGAGCTGCGCGCGAATGCGGCGGACATCGAGCACGACCACCGCCTGCT
>JADGHL010000056.1 GCA_019686135.1 Myxococcaceae bacterium
CCCTCCACCTCCGCCGCCTCCGCCATTTCCATGGCCTCCCGGAGCGCCATCCGTGGTTGCTGCGGGGACATAGCCTGCTGCCGAGACCGTCCCGATCGCCCCGCCGCTCGATCCGGGAGCGCCTGGCGATCCATTCGTACCCGGGGCGCCGATATACGGTGCGCCAGGCGTCACATTGCCCAAGTGGGGGGGAACTCCGTTCCCCCCGGGCGTTCCGCCGACGCCAGTACCTCCCGGGTCGCCGGCACTCGTCTCATGTCCAGGTGCCCCACCCTTTCCCCCGGTGCGCCCGCACACACTTGTTCCGCCGTTTCCACCCTGCGGCCTGGGTTTGGATTGGCACGCCACACCCCACCACGGACCGCCGCTTTCAACTCCGGGCTGTCCCTGGGCACCATTGCCACCGCTCGCCCCCTGGACTCCGTTGGCGCCTGAGAGTCCATCAGACCCCGAACCGGCCCTGATCAGAACCGAAGTCAGCTGGACCTGCTGAGAGTTCCGGATGAACGCTCCGTACGCCGTCTGCGCCACACCGCTGGCGTTCGCCCCGATGAAGGAGATCAACTGCACCTGCGCGCCGTTCGCGTTGTCGATGAACAGCGGCCGGTTGACGCCGGTGACGGTCACCGTATTCGACAGCGATCGCGCCCAGGTCGTCTTGTCATAGCCGCCGTACACGCCCTTGTTCGGGGAGGTGATCGCCAGCGACTCCACGTAGGTGCCGGTGGCGACGTAGACGTCGCGCTTGCCCTGCGCCACCGCGGCGGCCATTCCACCGGCGAGCGTCGCTTTGGGCGCACTTCGCGTGCCCGGGTTGGCGTCGTTGCCTCCGGAGACCGGCGGCGCCACGAAGATCCCGTTGGCCACCTCGCCGTCCAGCCCGTCGCAGTTCGAATCCGTGAAGGCCAGGTCCGGGAGGTCGGTCGCGGACTGGAACACGCAGTTGTACTCGCACCCGTTGGACGGGTCCCCGTCGATGTCCCACCAGTCGGTGGCGCAGCCCAGCCCGCACTGGCTGTTGGTGCAGGAGGCGACCGCGTTCGGCGGCATCGGGCAGACGTGGCCGCAGGTGCCGCAGTTGGCAAGGTCGGTCGCCACGTGCGTCTCGCAGCCGTTGTTCGGCAACCCGTCGCAGTCCGCCCAGCCGGGATCGCAGGCCAGCGCGCACACGCCCATGTCGCAGGTGGCGGTGCCATTGATCGACGCGCACTTCACGCCGCAGCCGCCGCAGTTGTTGATGTCTCCGGAGAGGTCCTGTTCGCACCCGGTGGCGAAGGTGGCGTCGCAGTCGCCGAACAGGGTGTCGCAGTCGAGCGCGCACTGGCCACTGTCGCACCGGGGCGTGGCGTGCGGCTGGGCCGCGGTCAGCTTCTTCGTGCAGTCGTTGTCGCAGGTGCCGCAGGTGGTGACGCTGGCCTCTTTGTCGAAGTCCTCGTCGACCTGCATGTCGCAGTCGTTGTCGACCTCGTCGCAGATCTCCGGCATGGGCTCGCGCGGCACGCACTGCGACGGCATCCCGTTGACGCAGTTGTCCACGGTCACCACGCAGGCGCCGACGCCGCAGGTGGTCGAGCCGAGGTCCTCGTCGATCTGCCCGTTGCAGTTGTCGTCGATCCCGTTGCACGACTCCTCCGCCGGGACCCGCGCGTCGCATGCGGAGTAGCCGGTGGAGGCGTTGCAGGTCCTCACGCCCATGCACGTGCCGGAGGCGTTCGTCGACTCGCAGGGGAGCGTCTGCCCGTCGCTCGCGGCGGTGCACTCGCAGGTGCCGCTTGTCGCAACGCACTGGGTGGTGAGGAGCGCGCCGTCGAAGCCCACCGCCTGTGCGCACTGGAAGGAGTCGGGGCAGGCGCCGTTGAACGAGCAGTCGCGCCCGCACACGTTGGTCCCGGCTACCTGGATGCACCGGTCGCCGGGGTAGGGGCAGTCGGCGTCACTCTCGCAGGGCTGGCAGAGCGCCGCCTTGTCCGGCACGCACGCGTAGCGCCCCTCCACCAAAGGCTCGCAGATCTCGTTGGAGCGGCACCCGTCGGTGCACTTGCGGGTGCACAGCTTCTCCTTGCCCGGCAAGGCTTCGCACAGCCCGGTCTCGCACTCCGCGTCGTCGCTGCACGCCGTTCCCTCGGGGTTGAGGTGCCGCTGGACATTGGGGTTCCGACACTCGCAGGCGCCGGCGAACGCCACGAGGAGCAGACAGCTGATCAGGCGTTCGTGAGGAGTCATAGCAGCCGGGATTATACAGGCGAGCAGGCAGGCGTTGGCCAACCCGGGACGCGGCGGTTACAAGCACCACATGGCGAACTCCCCGGCGGCCGCGCGGATCGATCCTTCGTTGGACCTCGAACGGGAGATCCTCCGTCTCAAGCAGGACATGAACGCGGTAATCCTGGCGCACTACTACCAGGAGGGCGAAATCCAGGACCTGGCGGACTTCGTGGGCGACAGCCTCGCGCTGGCGCAACAGGCCGCGAAGACGACCGCGGACGTCATCGTCTTCTGTGGCGTCCACTTCATGGCGGAGACCGCGAAGATCCTGAACCCGGAACGGCAGGTGCTGCTGCCGGATCTGCATGCGGGGTGCTCGCTCTCCGATCGCTGCCCGGCGCCGGCGTTCCGCGCCTTCAAGGAGAAGCACCCGGGCGCCTTCGTCATCAGCTACGTGAACTCCTCGGCCGAGGTCAAAGCGGAAAGCGACGTCATCTGCACCTCGTCCAACGCGACGAAGATCGTGGAGAGGGCGCCGAAGGATCGCCCCATCATCTTCGGACCGGATCAGCACCTGGGCCGCTGGGTCGCGAAGAAGACCGGCCGCGAGATGATCCTCTGGCCGGGCAGCTGCATGGTCCACGAGATCTTCAGCGAGAAGAAGCTGGTGCAGCTGATGACGGAATACCCGGAGGCGGAGGTGGTCGCCCATCCGGAGTGCGAGGAGCGCGTGCTCGCCCACGCGCACTACGTGGGGTCGACGAAGGGCATCCTCGATTACGTCCTGCGCTCCCCGAAGCGGTCGTTCATCGTGGTGACCGAGGTCGGCATCCTCCACCAGATGCAGAAGGCCGCGCCGCAGAAGACCTTCATCCCGGCGCCGCCGGACAACGGGTGCGCCTGCAACGAGTGCCCGTTCATGAAGCTCAACACGCTGGAGAAGCTGTACCTGTGCATGCGGGACCGGACGCCGGAGCTGAAAATGGATCCGGCGTTGCGCGAGGCGGCGCGCCGGCCGCTGGAGCGGATGTTGGAGTGGAGCGCGTGACGTCGGCTCCACGTCTTGCTTGAAACTCGTCGGCCGCGCTGCAAAAGGGAGGGGTGTGGGATTCCGATTCTTCGCTGTGCCCGGGCATGTGCTGGCGGGCGCGCAGACGCTCGAGGGCGTCCCCGAACTCCTGGAGCCCGAGGGCCCCGACGTCCGGATGACGGCCGAGCGCGCGCTGCAGGGCTGCGAGTTCCGCGACATGCGCGCGCGTGATCGCCTCCGCGCCCTGCTCTCCTCCGACGTGGCGCCTCCGCTCCCCTCGCCCGGCCCGGGCTGCGGGCGGTCGGCCATCTTCGCGCAGCCGCCCGCGGATCTCCCGGCGCTCTTGCGCATGGCGGATCAGCTGGAGCGGCTGGCGCAGCAGGAGTCCGGCGAGCGCGCGCTGGTGTGGAAGTGCTCGCAGTGCGGCACGCGCTACGCCGTTCCGGTGGCGCTGGTCCGCAGGGTGGCCATCCGCTGCGAGCGCTGCGGCGAAACCGTAGAGCTCAACCCCGCACGCAGCACCGGCGAGGAGTCGCTGCTCGATCCGTTCCTCGGCCAAGTCAACCGCGCCCGGCACGCCCTGGCGGTGTTCTTCCGCGAGGCGATGGCGCGCGGCTGGCCCGTCCTCGTCTGCACCACCGACTAGACCTGCTCGCCTTTGCGCCGGCCCACGCTCGAACTGTTGCGCTGTCCGAAGTGCCGTCGGGGGCTGATGCTCCCCGAAGCGGACACCGCGGAGATCGTCTTCGGACCGCTCCGCTGCACGAAGTGTCATGCCAGCTTCCCGGTAGCCGAGGGCGTGGTGGATCTCGTGGTCGAACGGGAGGCGCCTTCGGGCCTGCAGCGCGGGCTGGAGCGCCCCTGGGTGGCCCGCTCCTACGAGCGCTATCTGCGGCCGGCGGTCACGCTCGCGCTGTCGCGCCGCCGGTTCGACCGCGAGAGCGAGTATCTGCTCTACCGTTCCCTCCTCGGCACGCCCACCGCGCCGGTGCTCGATCTGTGCTGCGGCACCGCCCTGTTCGCCCGCCGGCTGGCGCGCGAGCCGAACATGCCTACCGTGATCGCGCTCGACGTGTCGAAGGCGATGATCGAGGAGGCGGTGGCGCAGGCGCGCGAAGCGAACGCGACGGTGGACTTCGTTCGCGCCGAAGCGCCCCTGTTGCCGTTCGCGGACGAAGCGCTCGGCGCCATCCTTCAGGCGGGATCGCTCCACTTCATCGCGGACGCCGATCGCCTCTTCGGGGAGATCGCGCGCGTGCTCCGGCCGGGCGGCCGCTACGTGGCCACGAGCTATCTGCCGCCGCGCTTCGGCGCCGGGCTGCACCACCGCGCAGGGCTGTACCCGCGGAGCGAGGCCGAGCTCAGAGGTGCGCTGACCGACGTGGGCCTCGTGGGCTTCGAGCGGATGGTGATGCCGCCCTTCCTCCTGGTGAAGGCGGAAAAACCGCGCCGCGAGCGCCACACGGTGCACTGAGCGCTACGCGGGGAACATCGCCGGACGCAGGCGTTCGATCGCATCCGGCGCCACGAACCGGTGCGTCATCAGCAGATCCAGCGCCCCCTGGGCGATGGCGAGCCCAGGCTCGAGGCTGAGGATGGTCCCGCACTCCAGAACCTGTTCGCGGTGGAGCCCGAGCTCGCCGTAGGTGTGCGCGAGCTTCAGCCGTGCCTCGATGGTGAGCTCCTTCTTCAACTCGGCCGTACGCGTCCGCAGCTCCACCGAGGACCCGTCCGGCATCCGCACCCGTGGTTCGGGTTCGTCGGTGTCCTCTTCGATCAGCGACGGCCAGATCGAAGCCAGCGCTTCGGGCGCGTCGGTCAGCAGCCTGCCGAGCCGGGTCGCGCACACCGAGCAGCTCTGGGTGGAGAACCGGTCGATCGACAGCCACTCCCGGATGACGCGGTCACAGAGGGCACAGACCCGTTCTTCGTTCGTGGCGCTCCCGGACATGGTTTCAACACAGTTAGCGCCACGGATGCGGACACGCCATCCGCTCGCGGTCCGGAAGGCTGCCGACCCTGCGTCGCAGGCAGCGCTAGATCATGGTTCCGCCGCTCGCCTCGAGGCGGGCGTTCTGCGGGAGGTCCGGCTGCGCGGGCTGACCCGTGAGCGGATCCAGCAGCCGGGTCTCCTTCTCCACCGCCCTGCCCTGGTGGTGCTTGCAGTTCCTGCACTTGCAGTCACCCTTCTTGCAGGTGCAGTCGGCGGGGCTCCCGCAGCCACAGGTGGCGGCCAACCGCGCATGCACCCCGTGCGCTCCCGTCCCGCACGCCAGGGCCGGTGCAGCGGTGAAGAAGAGCGCGGCACTCGGGATCAGCGCGACGAGCGAACGGCGCATGGGGTACCTCCTGATGCGAAAGCCGGTGGGCCCCCTACTCGATTTTCCCTACATTTTCAAGCAAGCGGCCGGCCCGCATCCTTAATAGCGTCCGCGCCCCGACGTGCCCCCCGCCTCAGTGTCCTCCTCCTCCGGCCCCGGGCCGAACTCCGCCGCGCTCGCGTGGGTCGTGGCGCTTGCGGCCGGCGTGCTGCCGCTGTGGGTCGGGCGCCATTTGCCGCTGGTCGACCTCCCCCAGCACCTGCACCTCATCTCCGCGCTGCACCGGCTGGACGATCCGACCACGCTCTACCCCGAGCTTCTGGAGGCGCGCGGCGAGCTGACCCCGTACCTCGGCTACTACTACGCGGCCTCGCTGCTCAACTGGCTGTTGCCGTTGGATGTCGCGAACAAGGTCTTCCTCAGCGCGTACGTCGCCGGACTGCCGCTGTCAGTGGCCTTCCTCCTGCGCGCCTTCGGCCGGCCGACCTGGCCCGCGCTGCTCACCGTGCCGCTGGCCTATGGGGACAGCTTCGGCTGGGGCTTCGTCAACTACTGCGCCTCGCTGCCGCTGACCTTTCTCTGCATGGGCGCGTTCGTGCGTTGCCTCCAGGAGCCGCGCCGCCGGAAACCGTGGGCGGTGCTGCTGGCGGTGACGCTGGTGGGCGTGCTGCTCATGCACGTGCAGGCGTTCGCGTTCCTCGCCTTCGCCCTGCCGCTGCTGCTTGTCACCACGCGCGCTCCCGAGGACGCGCACCTGTCCGGAATGGAGCGGCTCGGCCCGCGGGTGGCGGCGCTCGTCGGGGTCCTGCCCGGCGTGGTGCTGTTCCTCCTGTGGTTCGGCGGCCGGCTCTCGAAGCCGCCGGAAGTCGCCTATGGCCAGCCGTGGAAGGCTTGGGGGCCGACGTTCTCGCCGCAGAACCTCAACTGGAAGGGAGGCGTCCGGTTCCCCGCGCCGCTCGCCGAGTGCCTGAAGGCGCACGTCCTGCAGAACTGGCGCGAGCTGCCGTCGCTGCCGGCCAATCTCCTGCGGGATGGATCGGACCGTTACGCGCTGTATGCGCTGTGCCTGGTCGCGGCGGTGGCGCTCGGGCTCGGGATCTTCGGCGCGGTGATGCGGCGGACGCAGGCCGAACGACGTGAGGGGCCGGTAGAGCGCTGGCGCCTTCTGGGGCTCGGGGCGATCGCGCTCGCGATGTTCTTCGTCCTGCCCTTCGACATCAACGGCTACGTCTACTACCTCAACACCCGCTACGTGCACCTCGCGCTCCCGCTGCTGGTCGCCGCGCTCCCGCTCGTGGAGCAGCGCTTCGTCGTCCCGCTGCGCTGGGCCGGCGCGGCGTGCGCGGTGGTGCTGGCCCTTCCGCTCGGGCGCGCGTTCGCGGAGTTCAACCGGGAGATGGCGCCGCTGGATCGGATCGCCGAAGAGGCGGCGCGAAAGCCCCGGGTGATGGGGCTCATCTACGACACGTCCTCGCGGGTGATGACGCACCCGGTGTTCCTCCACGCGGCATCGGAGATCGCCCGCGCCCAGGGGGGAATCACCAACTTCAGCTTCGCCTCCACGCCGCACTCGCCGCTCAAGTACAAGGGCGAGGTCCCGCCGACCTTCCCCTCCGAGTGGCGCCCGTGGGATCTGTCGATGGAGCGGCAGGGCTACTACTACGACCACTTCCTGCTCCGGGGCCGCCGGCCGCAGCAGACCGCGCTGGCACCGTTCCTCGGATCGGAGCTGGTGGTGGCCGATGAACAGGGCCCGTTCACGCTGGTGCGACGCCGGTGAGGGCGCGGCGGCCTCAGCGGGCCAGGGCGCGGGTCACCGCCTCGAGGTCGGGGATCCCCTCCCGCGCGCCGTAGTGCATGCACTTGAGCGTGGCCGCGGCGCAGCCGAAGCGCATCGCCTCCTTGAGCGGCTTGCCCTCCATCCACGCCCACGCGAACGCGCCGCGGTAGACATCACCGGCGCCGGTGGGATCGACCACGCGCACCGCGAAGGGCTCGACCTTCACCGGTTCGTGGCCGCGCTCCTGCCCCACCGAACCGTCTTCGCCGAGGGTGATCACCGCCACCTTCGCGCCCAGCCCGAGGATCTCCTGAAGGCTGCGCGGGACCGCCGGGGCGATCTCCCGGGCGAAGCGCTCGCTGGCGATGACTACGTCCACCTGCGCGGCGAGCTGCGCCATCCCGGGCAGCATGGCGTGGGCAGACAGGATCGTCTGGATCCCCCTGACTCGCGCCGCCTCCACGAGGGCGATCTGCGCCAACGGGAAGGTGCCGTCCACGAGGAGGAGCTCGCAGCCATCCAGCGCCGAGAGGGGGATCTCCCCCGGCTCCAGCCGCTCGCCCGTGCCGCGCGACCAGAAGACCGTCGGGCGGCGCTTCTCCTCGTCCAGGGCGACGAAGCTCACCGGGGCCACCCCGCCCGGCCTGCGCACGAGGTGCCGGAGGTCGACGCCCATCTCCGCCAGCCCGGCCGCGGCAAAGTCGCCCAGGAAGTCTTCGGTGAGCACCCCGGCGAAACGCGCGCGCGCTCCCAGCACCGCCAGCGTCACCGCCGCGGTGGCCGCCGCGCCCCCGCCCTGCATCGAGAACGCGGAGAGCTCCTGGCGATCGCCGTGGCGCACCGGGAAGCGCGGCATTTGGCCGACCAGTTCCACCGAAGCCTGACCGACACAGAGCGCCTGGTGCGGCATGCGCGCATTGTAGTGGCAGCACGCACCCAGTAGAACGCCCGGGCACATGAGCTCAGGAGACACCCCGCCCTTCAGCCCCGCCGAACAGGAGCAGGCCCGGCTCCTTTCCGCCCACCCGGAGACCGCGGATCCCGCCGCGGTGAGCGCGCTGCCCGAACCGCTGGCGCTCGAAGTGCTGGACGCGGCGGTGAAGGCGCGGTCCGCCACGCTCGCGGAGAAGCTGTCCACCTCGCCGAACAAGGCGCTGGCGAAGGCGGCGAAGAAGGCGCTCTACCGGCTCCGGTCGATGGGCGTGGCCATCCCCGAAAAGCGGTCCGAACCGGTGGCCGCCCCCACACCGGCCCCGGCATTCGCCGCCGCAGCTCCGGCATCGCTCGTCTCGGCGATCACCGGCACCGGGGAGCGCGCCCTCATCGTGGGCCGGCCGGTGCGCGGGCGGATCGAGACCGCGCAGATCGTCATCGCGGACGAGCATGGGATCGTCCACCTCGGGCTCAACGAGCTGAGCCGCGGCAAGTACGACAAGCTGCTTCGGGACGCACACCGGCCCGGCGCGCCGTCGGCCATCGAGATCTCCTTCGAAGAGGCCCGGGCGCTGGTCGCCGAGGGCGCGGGGATCAACCTGCGCACTCGCACCCCGTACCCGGAAGGGCTGGAGGCGGTGCTCCGGCACCTGGATCTCACCCCCAACGAGACCCCACCGGCGGTCCCGCCGCCAAAGGAGGGCGACCAGGCGGAGGTGGTCCACGGCGCGGCGCTGCACGACGAGCCGGAGATCGCCCAGTGGCTGCCGCCGGTGGACGACCTCAAGCGGCTCGCGCTCAAAGTGCAGGAGATCGCCACGAGCCCGCTGTACCTCGACGACGCCCAGCGCGCCGCGCAGCTCCGGCTGGCAATCCAGTCCGCCGCCGAGGGCTTCCTCACGGAGGAACGCCGGCAGCTCTACGGCCGCCGGCTGTGGTGGATGGCGGACTTCTTTGCCAGAAGCGGCCGCCCGAAGAGCGCGGCGATCGCCCGGGCGGAGGCGCGCCGGCTGTTCCACGCCGCGCCGGGGGTGTTCTCCCCGTTCGTGCTCCGGATGTTCGAGAAGGTCCTCACGCTCTCCGGCATGGGCCCAAAGCTCCCGCCACCGGAGTCGCCCGCCGAGCGGCCACCTCCGGGCGAAAAGCGCAGCCCCGGCGGGCTCATCCTTCCGTAGCCCGGACCGTCGCCCGGGCGGGTCGTCAGCTCCGAAGCAGCAGATCCAGGTTCTGCTCCTCCCAGCGCTGCGCGCGCTCGAAGGCGTAGAAGCGGCGCTCGTGCGCGAGGAACTCCGGGGTGTGCACGCACCGCCGGCCGTCCGGGCGGCGCTTCGCCTTGTAGATGTGGTGGAGCATCTCGTGGAAAACGATCCACTCCACGAAGTAGCGGGGCACCCGCGGCTGGTCGAGCGCCGGGTGGATGCGGATCACCTTTGAGTCCGCGGAGTACGAGCCCATCTTGATGCTCCGGCGTGGGCCGCGGACGCGCGGGGCGGGGCCGTAGGTGATGGTGGCGTTGATCCGGTTGCGGAAGTAGCGCCGGTTGAGGTCCTCGAAGATCTCCTTGAGATCGTGGTGCTCGCCCTCGGTCATGATCCGCAGGCGGCGGCGCAGCTCGGAGGGTGGGACCCGGCGGATGAAGATCTTGTTCCGCTCGATGAAGGCGTCGAGCGTGGCGGACGCCTGCGGGTCGCCGGTCTTCACGAACGCGGAGAGCGCGGCGAGGATCTCGTCCGGTGCGGCCACGAACATGTGGTGCAGCCGCATCTGCCAGGCGCCGCGGTGCCGCACGTAGGTGAGCATGGTGTGGGTGTTGTCGTGCAGCTCCACGTGCACCCGGGCACGCATGTGGTGGCGCAACCGCCGCTGGAGCACCCGCCGCCAGACGCGGAGGAGCCGCTCGGGTTCGGGCGAATTGCGCGGCGCCGTGCTGATGGGGGCCCGCGCGAGACGGGGTGCCGGCTTGGAACGCCTGGAACGAGGCTTTCGGGAAGCAGGTCGGCGAGGCATGACGCGGGGGAAATTCTAGAAGCCGACCCGACACGTGTAAACGTGTGCCAATCACGAAATTCCCCTTACATTTCGGGCGTTTGCGAGTAGACAGGGCGCATCTGGAGGGCAGGCAGGCAGGCCCTTCGGGGTGGGTTCAACGTCGCTTGCAGGACAGCTTGAGCGCCTGGGTGTGGCGCCCGTTTGCAGCCACCTTGAACGCCTTCGTTCCCGAAGCGCCCCGCCGCCCCGGACAGCGGTACGTCACCCGGATGGTGCCCGGCTCCAGCCGGTAGGTCTTCGCGGGGAGGAACCGGCTCGGACCGATGGTGATCGCCGTCCCTTTGGGTGCCCGGAAGACCACCGGCACCGTCGCCTTCTTCAGCGGCTGCGTGAGCAGGTCGATCGCGGAGGGGCCGCGATCGGGCGCGGCCGCCCGGGCGAGGGCGCTCCCCGCATCGCTCTCCTCCGCCGCAGGCGGGACCGGGTCCGGAGGCGGGACGTGTTGGGCGGTCGGCTCCTCCGGCGGAACGACCCGGGCGCTTTCGGGCTCCTCCGCCGGCGGTCTGTGCGACAGCGGCCGCGGACGTGGAGTGCCCGGGGCCTCTCCCCCGCTGAAGGCTTTCACCCCGGCCGCCACCACGATGATCAGCACCGCGGCCACCACCGCCGCGAGGACGATGCGCCTGGGCGGGAACCTCGTGAGCGGCTCGCCGCCCGACACGGTGGAGAAGTCGTCCTCCTCGAGGGGCGTGGCGTCGGAGCCGGTGACGCTGAGGTCGTCCGCCTCCATCAGATCGAACGCCGGTGGGTCCGGCACGGACACGTTGGGCCCGCGTGCCAGCGGCTTCTCCGGACGGGTGGAGGGTGTCACCGATTCGGTGGGCACGGAGAGCGTACCGCCGGTGAGCGTGTGGGTGGTCTCCCCGTCCTCGTCTCCGGCCACGAACGCGCCCGCCTGCGGATAGGCCTGACCCGAGGCGCGGCGCTGGGGCGGATCGCTCGTGGTCTGGGGACGACGGAAGGCTTCGGCCATCTCCTTCGAGCTGGCGAGCTGGGTGCGCGGATCGTCGTCGACGAACTGGGCGCCGGCGGCGAGCGCGCCTTCGGACGTGATGCGCCGGCCCACCGGCGCTCCGAGCGGAGCGGTGCGCTCCCCATCGCGCGCCAGCGCAGACTGTGGGCGGGTGGCGGGTTCGGGCGGATGGGGAGACGCGGGCAGGTGCAGGACGGTGCGTTCGGCCTCGTCGCCGAAGACTTCGGCCACGTAGGCGGCCACGCGGCCGGCATCGATCGTGACCGGCTGGGTCTTCAGCCAGGCGTCGAGGTCCCGGGCGATCTCGCTGGCCTGCTGGTAGCGCCGGGTGCGGTCCTTGACCAGGCACCGCATGACGATCCGCGACAGCTCCATCGGGTAGTCGGGCTGGACCAGGTGCGGCGGCGGCGGCTCCTCGCCGCGGATCGCCAGGATCACCGCCTCGGTCGAGGCCTTGTAGAACGGGCTCTTCCCGGTGGTGATCTCGTACAGCATCGTCCCCACCGCGAAGAGATCCGCGCGGTGGTCGATGCCTTCGTGCGAGAGCTGCTCGGGCGAGAGGTAGAGGAACTTGCCCTTGATGACCCCGGGCTTGCTCCGCTCCATGTAGCTGTTCGCCTTCGCGATGCCGAAGTCGACCAGCTTCACCCTCCCGTCGTAGCCCACCATCACATTCTGGGGGCTGACGTCGCGGTGGATGATCTGCAGCGGCACGCCATCCAGCCCGACGCGGTTGTGGGCGTAGAAGAGCCCGTCGCAGATGCGGGCGACGATCCACGCGGCGATCGCCGGCGGCAGGGCCGCGCCGCGGTCGAGCTCCTCCTGGAGGATCTTCCGCAGGTCGACCCCGTCGACGAACTCCATCGCGATGAAGATCGACTCCTCCAGCTTCCCCAGCTCGTGGACCTGGACGACGTTCGGGTGGTCGAGCTGGGCGGCAATCCGCGCCTCGTCCAGGAACATCTGGACGAACTCCGCCTCGGTGGAGAGGTACGGGAGGATGCGTTTGATCACCACCAGCGCGTCGGTGCGGGTGTCGCGCGCGAGGAAGAGCTCGGCCATCCCGCCGACGGCGAGCCGCTTGAGCAGGAGATACCTGCCAAAGGGAGTGGCAGTGTGGAGTGAGTCGCTGATCGGCGGCCCGCTTGCTGGAGGTCAGTACTTGTAGAAACCCTGTCCGGACTTCTTACCCAGTCGCCCTGCGCGGACCATTTTCTTGAGAAGTTGGGGCGGACGGAAGACCGGGTTCCCCAGCTCGCGATAGAGGTACTCCCCGATGGCCAGCCGGACGTCCAGGCCGACCAGGTCGGTGAGCTCCAGCGGCCCCATCGGGTGGCCGTAGCCGAGCTTCATCGCCCGGTCGATGTCCTCCGGGGACGCCACCCCCTCCTCCACCATCCGCACCGCCTCCATCCCGAGCGCTATCCCCAGCCGGCTGGAGGCGAAGCCGGGGCTGTCCTTCACGGTGATGGTCTGCTTGCCGAGCTTCTCGCCGAAGGCCTTGACGGTCTCGAGGGTGGCGTCGCTCGTCTGGTACGCGCGCACCAGCTCCAGCAGCTTCATCAGGTGGACGGGGTTGAAGAAGTGCATCCCCGCCACCCGCTCCGGGTTCGTGGCCGCGGCGGCGATCTCGGTGAGGCTGAGCGAGGAGGTGTTGCTGGCGAGGATCGCGTCTGGCGCGCAGATCTTCGAGAGCTCCGTAAAGAGCTGCTGCTTGAGCTCCAGCTTCTCCGGCGCCGCTTCGATCACCAGCTGGCAACGGCGAAGATCCGCGAGCACCTCCGTGGTGGAGATCCGCGCCAGCGCGGCGTCGCGGTCTTCAGGCGTCACCTTCCCCTTCTCCACGCCCTTCGCCAGGTTGGCGGCGATGGACGACTTGCCCTTCTCGGCGAGCTCGCGCTTGACGTCGTAGAGGACGACCCGGTGGCCCGCCGCCGCGGCGACGTGCGCGATCCCGTGGCCCATGGTGCCTGCGCCAACGACTCCGACATCCGTGATGCTGATGGTCACTTCTTCTTCCTCTCCAGAAAGGCGGTCATCCGCTCGTACTTCTCGGGCGAGTCCATCAACAGGGCCTGTCCGAGCCGTTCGATGCTGCCGGGATCGCCGCCGCGGGCGAGCGCGTTGAGCGACACCTTGGCCACCTGGACCGCCAACGGCGCGTTCTTCGCGATCATCGCGGCGACCTCGCGGGCGGTGTCCAGCGCCTGACCGGCCTCGGTGAGGCGCTCGAAGATGCCGATGGCCCAGGCCTCGTCCGCGTCGAGGATCCGGCCAGTGAAGACCAGGTCGCGCGCACGGCCCAGGCCCACCAGCCTGGGGAGCCGCCACGTCCCGCCGGCCGCGGGATAGATGCCCAGCCCGGTCTCCGGGAGGCCGACCTTCGCCGCCTTCGAGCCCACGCGCAGATCGCACGCCAGCGCCAGCTCCAGCCCACCGCCGAGCGCGTAGCCTTCGATCGCCGCGATCGTCGGACGGGGGAAGTCCTCCACCTTCTGGAACAGGGTGGCGTTGATGGCGAAGAACGCCTCTTTGTGGGTGCGCTCGCGCAGCTGCGCGATGTCCGCCCCGCCGGCGAACGCCTTTCCCCCCGCGCCGGAGAGGATCAGCGCGCGCACGTCGTCGCGGCGGGCCAGATCGTCCAGCGTGGCGATCATCTCGTTGACCATCTCGAGGTTGATCGCGTTGCGGACCTCTGGGCGGTTGAGCTCGACGTGCGCGATGCCGTCGGCGACGGTGACGTTCAGCGTTGCCATGCAGTGAGTTCCCGGAAATGAAACGGCCGCGCCGGTCTACCAGATCGGCGCGGCCGCGCAGGTGTGGGTTCTTTGGGGCCTACTGCGGCTGGACCTCGCCGCCGGCGAAGTCGTCACAGGTCTGCGGGTAGACCACGTAGGTGTAGTCGTTGGTCGTGCCCGGCACCCGGCCCTCGTCGTTCGGATAGCAGTTGAAGATGTCCGTGCCGCCATCCGAACAGGGGGCGAACGTCCAGCTGTCGTAGACGCCGTAGATGCCCTGGGTGAACACGACCTTCTCGCCGTGCATGCCGGCGTCCAGCGCGATGTCCTGCCACGGGCAACCGCCGTCGGCTTTGTAGGTCTTCGAGTTGTTGATCAGGATCCCGCCCGTCACCTCGAAGCCGTAGGTGAGATCGTCATCCGGGTTGGCCGAGACGCGGCGGAGCGCCGCCGGCTTCGGGTTGGTGATCTCGATCGGCCCCTGAATGTACACGCGCGAGCCGGCGTACTCGGGGTTCGGGCGCAGGGTGCCACCGTCGGTGTCGCCGAACTGACCCGGGGTGACGATCTGCGCTTCGGGCACGGGGGCGGTGCCCGTCTTCGTCAGAGTGATCGGGAGGAAGCTGGAGCCCACCTTCTTGGAGGCGATCTGGCGGCGGTAGCCGGTCGGGTTCTCGTACTTCGACACCGTTCCAAAGTAGCCGTCGATGGTGAGGACGTCCCCTGGCGCAGGCAGGTACGGGCCGGGCTCGTCGGTGTAGTACTTCGAGACCCAGATCCCGTACGGCGGATCGTTCGGATCGGACACCCAGAAGTCGGCGCGGTAGTCGCCCTCCGTGCCCTGATTCGAATACGACACGGTGTGGACCACCACGTCCTTCACCAGCACGTGGGCGCCGAAGGGCAGCGTGCACACGTCGCTCTTCTCGCGCAGATCGCGCAGGGTCACGGTGATGAGCTCGCCGTTGTAGCAGGTGACCCCGCCGTCGGTGTTCTGACCTCCATCGGTGACGCCCGCGTCGGTGCCAGCGTCGGTGCCGTTGCCGGCGTCGGTGCCGCCGTCGTCATCCCCGCCGCCGCAGAACCCGACGCAGCCGTTGCCGGCGTCCACGCCACCGTCCGTCGTGCCGTCGCTGCCCGAGCAGGCGCCCAGCGTGAACGCCGCAGCGCACAGCGCCGCCGTCGCGAGTGTACGAATTCCCATTGCTGCTCTCTCCAGTGGATTTCGGTGCGCGCCCCTTCTAGAAGCCGACGCGCGCTGTCCGGCCGTTCGCGGCTTCTACCAGTGTGCTCGCGGGGCCTACAAGCGTCGAACGGGTGACGACCTTTTGGACTTGAACCAGGGGTGAAGTGATGAAGGCAGTGGTGTTCCGCACGCATGGCGACGCGAGCGTGCTCGAGGTCGCCGATGTTCCGGAGCCGAAGCTCGGCGCGAAGGACGTGCTGGTGGCGGTGAAGGCGGTCGCGCTCAACCACCTGGACATCTGGGTGCGTAAGGGGCTGCCGGGCCTGAAGCTGGAGATGCCCCACATCCTCGGCAGCGACATCGCGGGCGTGGTGGAGAAGGTCGGCGCGGAGGTGTCCGACGTCGAGCCGGGCACCGAGGTGGTGATCAACCCCGGCCTGTCCTGCGGCGCGTGCGACAAGTGCCTGCTCGGCGAGGACAACCTCTGCAGGCAGTACCAGATCATCGGCGAGCACACCGCCGGGGGCTACGCGCAGTACATCCGGGTGCCCCGGCAGAACCTCCTCCCCAAACCGAAGGCGCTCACCTTCGCCGAGGCCGCCTGCCTGCCGCTCACCTTCCTCACTTCCTGGACGATGCTGGTGCGTCGCGCGCAGCTGAAGCCGGGCGAGACGGTGCTCGTGCACGCGGCGGGCTCGGGCGTGGGTTCCGCGGCGGTGCAGATCGCCAAGCTCATAGGTGCGAAGGTGATCGCCACCGCGTCGACGGACGAGAAGCTGAAGAAGGCGAAGGAGCTCGGCGCGGATCACCTGATCAACTACGCGAAGACCGACTTCCTCGACGAGGTGAAGCGGATCACGAACCGGAAGCTGGTGGACGTGGTCTTCGAGCACGTGGGCGCGGCGACCTGGGACAAGAGCGTCGCCTGCCTGCCGTACGGCGGCCGGCTGGTCACCTGCGGCGCCACCACCGGGCACGAGGTGAAGCTGAACCTGAACGTGCTCTTCTACAAGCGCATCTCGCTGCTCGGATCCACGATGGGGAGCAAGGGCGACCTGTTCCGGATCCTCGAGCTGGTGAACGACGGGAAGCTGCGGCCGGTGCTGGACCGGACGCTGCCGCTCGACCAGGCAGCGCTGGCGCACGGACTGCTGGAGGACCGGCAGCAGTTCGGAAACGTGGTGCTGATTCCGTAGGCGATTCGGAGGCCGGAGGACGACATGACGGAGGCATTCATCATCGACGCGGTCCGGACGCCGGTGGGCAGGCACCGTGGCGCGCTCAGGGACGTTCGGCCGGACGATCTCGCCGCGCTGGTGTTGCGCGCGCTCGTCGACCGCGCGGGGCTCGATCCGGCGCGGGTGGACGAGGTGTTCATGGGCTGCGCCAACCAGGCCGGCGAGGACAACCGGAACGTGGCGCGGATGGCGGTGCTGCTCGCCGGCTTCCCGCAGAGCGTGCCGGCGGCGACGGTCAACCGTTTGTGCGGCAGCGGGCTGGAGGCGGTGGTCCAGGGCGCGCGGATGATCCGGCTCGGCGAGGCGGACGTGGTGATCGCCGGCGGCGTGGAGTCGATGACGCGCGCGCCGTGGTCCATGCCCAAGCCGCCGGACGGCTTCCCCACCGGGAAGTGGGAGCTCTACGACACGTCTTTAGGCTGGCGGTACCCGAACCCGAAGCTCGAGGCGCAGTTCCCGCTCGAGCAGATGGGCGAGACCGCGGAGAACGTGGCGGAGAAGTGGAAGATCGCCCGCACCGAGCAGGACGAGTTCGCGCTGGGCTCGCACCGAAAGGCGATCGCCGCGCAGAAGGAGGGCCGCTTCGCCGACGAGCTGGTGCCGGTGGAGATCCCCCAGCGCAAGGGCCCGGCGGTGGTGGTGAGCCAGGACGAGGGCCCGCGCGCGGACACGTCGCTGGAGAAGCTCGCGGCGCTCAAGCCGGCGTTCCGGTCCGGCGGGACGGTCACCGCGGGGAACTCGTCTTCCCTGAACGACGGCGCGTCCGCGGTGCTGTTGATGAGCGAGCGCGCGATGAAGGAGCTCGGCAAGACGCCGATGGCGCGCTTCGTGGCGTCCGGGACCGCGGGCGTGGATCCGCGCTTCATGGGGATTGGACCGGTCCCCGCCTCGCAGAAGGCGCTGGCGCGGGCGGGGTGGAAGGTGGGCGATCTCGACCTCATCGAACTCAACGAGGCGTTCGCCGCGCAGTCGATCGCCTGTGTGCGCGACCTCGGGCTGGATCCGGCGCGCGTCAACGTCAACGGCGGAGCCATCGCCCTCGGGCACCCGCTCGGCTCCAGCGGTTCGCGCATCCTCACCACGCTCGTGCACGAGATGAAGCGCCGCGGGGCAAAGCGCGGGCTCGCCACCATGTGCATCGGGGTGGGCCAGGGGATCGCCGCATTGGTGGAGCGCTGAGCCTTCCGGGCGAACGTCCGGCCAGGCGTCGGACCCCGTCCACAGGTTGACTCCCGCCCGGAAGCCGGGCGCGTTACCTTGCGCCGCGCATGCGCCGCAACCGCTTCACGCTCGCCGTCGTCCTCTCGCTCGCCCTGCACGGGGCGATCGGACTTCTGGTGTGGCGGACCTCGGAGCGGAGCGCCGCCGTGCCGCCGGCCGGCCAGGCGCCGCTGGAGCTGGAGATTGTCGAGCTGCCCCCGGATCCGGCTCCGACTCCGCCCCGGGCGCCGCAGAAGGTGGCCCCCCCGGAGCCGGAGAAGCGGAAGGCGGACCGGCCGCGGGAGGTGAAGAAGCCCGAGGCGATCGCCGACGCGTCGCCGCCCCCGGCCCGGGGCGATCAGGACGATCAGAAGGATGAAGCGCCTCCGGCGGCGCCCGGCGCGCCCGGCACGGACGCGACCGCCCGCGCGCCCGGGAAGCTCGAGCTCTTCCCCACCCTGCCGTTCGGCAACCTGCCGGTGGGCACCGGCGACGAGGCCCCCTCGCACGGGCACACGATCCGCCCCGACGATCCGTCGCTCTCCGCGGAGGTCCAGAAGCTGGAGGAGGAGCACCGCGTGAAGGGCCGCGTGGACGGCTGGGCGAACGACGCGCTCGCCGAGGCGCGCGCGGGCGTGGCGGCCGGCGGCGGCCACCCCTGGTTCCGCGACGTGGGCGAGGCGATGACGTCGGCGTTTCTGCACCAGAAGGATGCGACGCCCAAACAGCTCGGCGCGCCCAGCATGGGCCAGATGATGTTCAACCGCTGGACCAGGGGGCTGGAGGACTACGGGAAGACGGGCAACCCGAACATCGGCGTCCCCGGCCAGGCGCCCACCCAGAGCGAGATCCTCAAGGAGCGGTTCGGCTCGGAGGCACAGGGCGTCCAGGCGCTCTCGCAGGCCGCGCGCACCGCGCAGGACCTGCAACAGGGCAAGCCGCTTTTGTCGGTGAAGTTCGAGCTCTTCCAGAACGCGGACGGTCGCTACAAGAAAGGCACCATCCTCGAGGGATCCGGCAGTCCGGTGTTCGACGCGTTCGTCCTGCGTGTGGTCCCCGGCGCGCTGGAGAGCCTGGGCCCGCCGCCGCCGGAGGTTCTGCGCGGGCGGGACGAGGTGCGGAGCGTGTGGCTCATCGAAGGTTGGCAGGCGTACACGAAGTTGGAGCTTCAGCTCCCCGCGGTGGGCATCGAAGGCGTCCCGCTGAATCCGATCCGCCATCAGCTCCGGCCCGAGGATCGGAAGTTCGACTTCAGGGCGAAGCTTCTCCGGGCGTACTGAGCGCTCCTGGTTGATCCGCCGCCGGACGTCAGGCACACCGCCGGCATGTCCCAACTGCACCCGTTCTTCGGCGGGCTCCGCCCCACGCTCCACATCGCCCACCGCGGCGGCGCGCAGCTTGCGCCGGAGAACACGGTCGTCGCGTTCTCGCAGGCCGTCGACAGGTACCGGACCCAGATCATCGAGACCGACGTCCAGCTCACGCGGGACGGGGTGATCGTGATCGCCCACGACGACACGGTGGACCGCTGCACCGACGGTTCCGGCGACATCCACGACCTCACGCTCGCGGAGCTGCAGCGGCTGGACGCGGGGTTCCGCTTCACGCCGGACGGCGGCCGCACGTTCCCGTTCCGCGGAACGGGCGTGCGCATCCCCACGCTCCGCGAGGTACTCGCGAGGTTCCCGGACATGCGCTTCAACATCGAAGTGAAGCGCGCGCTGCCTGGCATCGAGCTGGCCTTCGCCGAAGAGATCGAGCGCGCGCACGCGGCGCGCCGGGTCTGCGTCGGCGCGTCGGAGGATGCGCTCGGCGCGCGGCTGTACGACGCGTTGCCCGGCGCCTGCCACTTCCATCCGCGCGAGGCGCTCACCGCGTTCGTGCTCTCGGTGCACAGCGGCCAGGAGCCTCCGGAGGATCCGCGCTTCTGCGTGCTGGACATGCCGCTCTGGTACGACGGCCACCGGCTCGTCACCCCGGCGCTGATCGACGCGGCCCGGCGCCGCGGGAAGTGGATCAACGTGTGGACCATCGACGATCCGGCGGAGATGCGCCGCCTCGTCGGCGAGGGCGTCGGGGGGATCATGACCGACCGCCCGGACCTGCTTCGTCAGGTGCTCGACGCCCGCTGAGGCGCTGCCCGCCGGCCGCTTCCGGCCCCTCGCTTGTGTGCCCTGCGGCGCGGATGCATCCTCGTCGCCATGCCGCAGACAGGCACCTCCGGGACGCCGCTCACCACGCCGTCTCCTCCGCCCGGCCGCAACGCGCTCACCACCCGGCCGGCGCCCGCACCCGCCCTCACGTTCCATGTCCGGCCGCCGTCCGGCCGCCACCGGATCGCCCTGCGCGTGCTGCGCGCGTTCTGCGAGGCGCTCTTCTCCACGCGCGACGGGCCACCTCCGAAGGACCGGCTGGACTGGCTGATTGGCGAGCTCGACGACTACATCACCTGCGCGGGCTGGCGATCCGGCGGCATCTACAAGCTGGGCCTCGTCGCCACCAACTTCATCGCGCCGCTCTTCATCGGAACGCTGGTGCCCTTGTGGAGCCTGCCCATCGAAGCGCGGGTGCGCGCGCTCACGAAGATGGAGCACAGCCCGCTCGCGGTGGTGGTGCTGGGGCTCCGGACCATCATCTGCATCACCTGGTACGACCACCCCGACTCGCAGCGCGAGATTTGCTACACTGGCGGCACGCTGTTGCCGGTGGACGGAGCGCAGGCGTGAGCACGGGGGCGATCGTCCCGGGCCGCGAACACGTCGGCCCGCTGGAGCTGGACACGGACGTGGTGATCGTCGGCTCGGGCGCGGCGGGATCGGTCGTCGGCGCGCTGTTGCAGGAGGCCGGGCAAAACGTCGTCCTGGTCGAAGAGGGACCGCACGTCCCGCCCGAGGTCTACGGGAAGTTCCGCGTCAGCGAACACCTGCGCCACATGTGGCGGGACTCGGCGCTCACGCTCACCAACCCGGTGGGCGACAGCCCGGCGATCAACGTGATGATGGGCCGGTGCGTGGGCGGGTCCTCGCTGCTCACCGGCGGCGTCTGCTTTCGCACGCCCGAGGCGGTGCTCCACGAGTGGGTGACCGAGCACGGGCTGAGCGATCTCTCCCCCGAACAGATGGCGCCCGCCTTCGAAGAGGTGGAGAAGGTTTCGCACATCTCCGCGGTCCCCGAGTCGATGCGTTCGGGCTCAACCCGCGTCTACGACGAGGGCGCAACGAAGCGCGGTCACCCGCTCAAGCCCAACCGCCGCAACACGCGCGACTGTGTCGGCCAGGGGCGCTGCAACTTCGGCTGTCCGCACGGCCGGAAGATGAGCGTGGATCTGACCTACCTCCCGCGGGCCATCCGCAGCGGCGCGCAGGTGTTCTCGGACTGCCTCGTCGAGAAGATCGTCATCCGGAACGGCCGTGCCGTGGGCGTGACGGGCCATGTGCTCAACGGACGCGACGGGCGGCGCGGCGGGACGCTGACCGTCCACGCGAGGCGGGTGATCGTCGCCGCCAGCGCCTGGCACACGCCGATTCTCCTTCTGCGCAGCGGCGTGGGCCGGGAGAGCGGGATGGTCGGCCGCAACCTCACCCTCCACCCGTCGTTCCGGGTGATGGCCGTCTTCGATCGGCCGATCCACGGGTGGATCGGCGCGCTGCAGAGCGCGTACTCGGATGCCTTCGAGAAGAACGGCTTCACGCTGATGAGCGTGTTCGCCCCGCCGGGGGTGCTGGCGGCGACGATGCCGGGCGTCGGCGAAGAGCACGCCCGCCGCGCGCGGGAGATTCCGTACATGGCGATGATGGGCGGCCTCATCCACGACGAGGGTGGCGGCCGGGTGCGTCCCGCCATCGGCCGCGAGCCGTTCGTGACCTACCGGATGTCGCCGAAGGACCGCGCCACGGTGACCGAGCTGCTCACCGTGCTGGCCGAGGACTTCTTCGCCGCGGGCGCGCGCGAGGTGGTGCTCCCGGTGCTGGGGGAGGCGCCGTTCACCGCGGATCGCTTCCGCAGCTACCCGCTCGACAAGGTGCCGGCGCGGCGGTTCGAGTGCGGTTCGCAACACCCGCTCGGATCCGCGCGGATGGGCGTGCGCCCCGGCCATTCGGTGGTCGACCCCGACGGCCAGACCTGGGACGTGAAAGAGCTCTTCGTGGTCGACGGATCCATCTTCCCCACCAGCCTCGGCGTCAACCCGCAGCTCACCGTGATGGCGATGGCGACCCGGCTGGGCTGGAAGCTCCGCGAGCGCCCGTTGCCGAAAGTCTGGTGAGCGGCGCGGCCGGAGCGCAGGCTGTCCGTGATAGGCCTGTCGAACCACCTCTATGAGCGACCACGTCGACTGGGACTTTCTCATCATCGGCTCGGGCTTCGGCGGCAGCGTGAGCGGGCTTCGCCTCACCGAGAAGGGCTACCGCGTCCTGATGCTGGAGAAGGGGCCGCGCTTCCGGTCGGAGGACTTCCCGGTCACCAACTGGGACCTCAAGCGCTGGATGTGGCGGCCGGAGCTCGGCTGGCGCGGCCTGTTCAAGATGACCTTCTTCCCCCACGTCACCGTTCTGTCCGGCGTGGGCGTGGGCGGAGGCTCGCTGGTCTACGCGAACACGCTGCCGATCCCCAAGGACGACTTCTTCCAGAACCCGTCGTGGGCACACCTCGCGAACTGGAAGGAGGAGCTCGCGCCGCACTACGTCACCGTCCGCAGGATGCTCGGCGCGACGGAGCACCCGTACACCACCGTCCACGAGCGCATCCTCCAGGAGCTCGCGAGGGACCTGGGCCGCGAGGACAAGTTCGAGAAGACGATGGCCGCGGTGTACTTCGGCAAGCCGGGTGAGACGGTGCCGGATCCGTACCTCGGCGGCGAGGGGCCGACGCGCACCGGATGCATCCAGTGCGGCGGGTGCATGCTGGGGTGCCGGCACAACGCCAAGAACACGCTCGACAAGAACTACCTGTGGCTCGCCGAGCGCCGCGGCCTGCGGATCGAACCGGACACCGAGGTCACCTGGGTCCGCCCGCTGCCAGAGGGCGGCTACGAGGTGGAGGCGCTCCACGGAACGGAGCCCTTCGGCCGCGAGCAGAAGCGCTACACGGCGAAGAACGTGATCTTCGCCGGCGGCGTGCTGGGGACGGTCGACCTTCTGCTCAAGCTGGCGGAGCACCCGGACGGGCTGCCGAAGCTCTCGCCTCGGGTGGGCGACTTCGTGCGCACCAACTCGGAGGCGCTGATCGGCGTCACCTCCAGCCGCAAGGACTTCGACGCGTCCAAGGGGATCGCGATCGGCTCTATCCTCCACACCGACGAGCACTCGCACCTCGAGTTCGTCCGCTACCCGGAGGGGTCGAACTTCTTCCGCATCCTCGGCGGTCCGCACGTCGACGGGACGTCGTTCTTCCAGCGCCTCGCCCGGATGATTGGGATGTGGATCAAGCACCCCTGGCGCGCGCTCCGGCTCTACTTCATCGGCGACTGGGCGAAGCAGACGATGATCCTCCTCTACATGCGCACGCTGGAGGGGCACCTGCGCCTGACGCGCAAGCGGTCGCTCGGCACCGGCTTCCGCCGGCGGATGACCACCGCGCTGCAGGAGGGCCCCGCGCCCACCGCCAACATCCCGGAGGCCACCGACCTCGCGCGCCGCGTGGAGCAGAAGGTGGACGGCACCGCGGCCACGCTCATCACCGAGACGCTGCTGGGGATCCCCTCCACCGCGCACATCCTCGGCGGCGCGTGCATGGGCGACTCGCCCGAGACCGGGGTGATCGACCACCGCCACCGCGTGTTCGGCTACGAGGGGCTGTATGTCATCGACGGGTCGGCGGTGAGCGCGAACCCCGGCGTCAACCCGTCGCTCACCATCGCCGCGCTCGCGGAGCGGGCGATGACGTTCATCCCGCCGAAGGCCGAGGTCGGGCCCCGGGAGGTCAGGTCCACTCGTCGAACGGAATCTGCCGCAGCCGGATGAGCGCCCAGATCCCGAGCGGGATCGAAAGCATCCAGCACGGGCTGATGCACGGCACGAGCATCAGCAGCGCGGCGGCGATCGCGAACGGGCGGCGGCGCACGTGCTCCATCTGGTACGTGCCGAAGATGCCGGCGCCGTTCGCGCCCGCCAGCACCAGCCACAGGCCCACACCTCCCAAAAGCCCGAGCATTTCTTCCGGCGTCCGCGGTCCGTGCTCGCTGAGCAGCTCCGAGGCCGTGAGCATCGCGGCGATCAGGTACGCGGCGAGGTTCATCACGAACCCCAGCCGCATGATCATCGCGATGGCGTAGACGCGGTCGATCGCACGTTGTGTCTCATAGGAGCGGGAGAGCGCGGCGGCGGCGGTCGACGGAGGCGGCGGCCCCGGACCATCGGGGGAGGTCATCCCGAGCATTCTCGCCCGGACGCCACGGTCGTTCAGCCATGTGGTAGCCCGAAGGCCCAAGGGTGTACCCGCGTTCCCACGCCGGCGGGCCCGCGCCCGCCCGGCCGCCCCGAAACGACCACCACCCGACGGCACACCCGTTGCTCCTCTCCCCCGTCCTGAGGGGGACAGCCAGCGCATGAGGACGCTCTGGGCAGCGACACTGATGGCGGCCGCGGTGGTGGTGTGCGCGGCAGCCTGCGGGAACACCGCCGAGCCGACGTCGCCCGTACCGACCCCGCCGTCCCGTTCGGGCGGCGACGGCGGTGAGGTCGACTCCGGCACGAGCGCGGATGCGGGCGCCGACTCCGGCACACCGACGGATGGCGGCGACGACGGCGGCATTGATGCGGGCGCCGACGCCGGTCCGGGACCGTGGCCGACCGACGAGCTGACCCACCTGTCGGATCTGTTCGGCCTGCCCAACGTGCAGTCGGTGGGGATCGACGACGCGTACAACATCTGGCTGCTCGAGGGCGATCGCATCGGCGTGCTGCGGCCAGGGACGAGCGCACCGGTGTGGGCCAGCGGGATCGGCCAGGCGGCGCAGGGCTTCGGCAGGGACGCGCTCGCGGAGGGATCCACGGTGATCTGCGGCGGCGCCGCCGGCCAGGCCTACGTGGGCTACTGGACCTACGACCTGAAGGAACCGCACCGCGACGACCCGAAGGATCCAGAGTTCAGGAAGGGCGACCTCGACGTGGTCCAGCTCAACGCCGACGGGACGATCTCCCTCACCGAGCACCTCTTCCGCAGCGCCGGGACCAGCCAGCCGGATCCGTTCGTGAACATCGGCGTCCGCAACAGCATCGACTGGCACTACGACGAGGACCGTTCGGTGCTGACCTGCCAGAAGGTGATGCGCGGCCCATTCAAGGGCGAGGTCTACGTGGGCACCAACCACGGCGTCGTCCGCATCCGCGGCCTCCAATACAACGCGCACCGGCACGTGGTGTGGGAGCTCGAACCGGGCAACCTGCGCATCGGCTACAACTACGGGCTGGGGATCGCGCCGAACGGGGACGTGCTGATCGCCAACGAATGGAAGGTGGGCATCGCCACCCCGCCGCCGGCGCTGGGCGACTGGGAGCTCTTCGGGCCCACGCCCTGGCAGCTGGACACCTGGAACGACCAGCTCAACAGCCTCGCGGACATGGACTACTGGCGCGCGTTCCAGCAGACCACCGATGGGCACTACTACCTCGGCAGCATGCAGTACGGCCTGTGGCAGATGGACCGGACGAAGTGGGTCGGCTCGGCCCATTGGACCCGCGTGGAGGGGCTGCCCACGCAGGCGATCCTCGCGCTCGCCGCCACCGACGATGGCTCGCTCTTCATCGGCACCGACGGAGCGGGTCTGTGGGTGCTGGACGCCAAGAAGACGCTCCACCGCGTGGAGGACGTTCCCGGCGCCACCGTGCGCCAGCTCGTCTACGATCCGACCACGAAGCCCTCGATGCTGCTGGTCCTCACCAACGGCGGGCTCACGCTGATCCGCGGCAGGTAGGGAGGCGGATGCTGCGCGCGCCCCGGCGGGCGGAGGGTCGCCTGCCGGCTGTCGGGCACGCAGCGGATGCCTATGCGGAGTCCGGAGGGCTCCATAGATGCGCACGATGGAATCCAGACAGGTCGCGTTGCTGATCGCCCGGGTCGTCTTCGGCGGGTTCTTCCTGTTCAACGCGTTCAACCACTTCACGCGCACCACCGCGATGGCCGGCTACGCCGCCTCGAAGGGTGTGCCGCTGCCGACCGTGGCCGTGCTCGTCGCGGGCGTGCTGCTCCTGGTGGGCGGGCTGTCGCTGCTCTTCGGGTGGGCGCCGCGCGTCGGCGTGATCTGCCTTCTGGTGTTCCTCATCCCGGTCACGCTGATCATGCACGCGTTCTGGGCGGACCCCGATCCTCAGGCGCGGGCGATCGACCTCGCCATGTTCGCGAAGAACCTCGGCCTCATCGGCGGCACCATGGCGTTCGCCGCAGTGCCCACGCCGTGGCCGACGAGCGTCGATGAACGCGTGCGCGCCCACCGCGCCGCCCCGCAGCGCCCCGCCGAACAGACCTGAGCTGCGACGCTGCCGGATGTCCGGACACGGCAACCCGGACCGCCGGACGAGGCGCGGCGGACCATTGGGGTGCGGCCGCCCGTCCGAGCCGTCCGCAAGATGGGTTTCAGACTGCACCGCCCGATGAGCATCCATGCGTTCGTGGCCGCCTGGAGCGGGCGACGCGAGGAGGATTCGAATGTCAGCGAAACGATGGGGAGTGGGACTGGGGCTGATCGGGCTGTTGGGTGGGGCGAGCGCCTTCGCCCAACGGGTGGAGCCGGTGGAGCCGCGCACGCAGCCCGGTGACATCCCGAGCTTCGTGGTGCAGTTGAACGGCGGTTTGAACACCTTCACCGGCCGGCTGGGCGATTTCTCGAAGGTGGGCGCGAGCTTCGGCGTCAGCGCGTCCACCCAGGCCGCGACGGTGACGGGCGGCCCCAGCGGCCGGATCGACGTGGAGGCCGGCTACGAGGGCAGTGAGAACGCCATCGCGGACGACTTCGGATCGGGTCGGATCTGGCGGCACAACGTCTCGGCGCTGGTGAAGGGCGGCGTGCCGTTCCGCGTCGTGAAGCCGTACGTGGGCGTGGGCATCGGCGAGACGTACGCGAACGTCACCGACGCCGCGGAGGCCAGCGGGTTCCGCAACGACTGGTTCACCGAGTTCCCGCTCGCCGCCGGCGTGGACTTCAACATCGGCCGCGGCATCGTGGCCGGCGTGCGCGGGACCTACCGGCTGCTGTTGTTCGACGAGTTCGCCGAACCCTCGCCGGAGCTCAACAACCCCAACGGCAACCTGATGGGCGCCACCGCGACGGTCGGGGGGCGCTTCTAGCGCAGCCGTCCGGGCGGTCCCGATGCGGCGCTCCGGGCACCCTGAGTGGGGGCCCGGAGCGCCGTTTCGTTTCACGCCGCCGAGAGCCTCTGGCGCAGCGCCCGCACGACTTCTCCCACCGACCGGCCGCTGGTGGACAGCGTGAGATCGGCGCGGGCGTAAAGCGGCTCGCGTTCGCGCAGCCGGCGCCGGAGTTCGGCCATCGCATGCGGGCGGTTCTGCATGGGCCGAAGGTCCCCCTGCACCACCACCCGCCGCCAGTGCTCCTCCGGCTGCGCCTTGAGCCACACCGTGCGCGTGCGCTCGAGCAGCAGCCGGAATGCTTCCGGAGAGGTCACCACCCCACCGCCGGTGGCGAGGACCGCGCGCGAATGTGTCGCGAGGAAGCGCTTGAGCGCTGAAAGCTCGAGCCGCCGGTAGTAGTCCTCGCCGTGGATGGCGAAGATCTCGCTCAGGCTCATCCCCGCCTCGGTCTCGACCAGGCGATCGAGCTCGAAGAACGGGACCGAAAGCGCGCGCGAAAGCTGCTGACCGACCGTGCTCTTCCCCGCTCCGCGGAGCCCCAAGAGCGCAATCACCCCGCGCCGATCCGCGGACTCCTCCGCCCTGCCCTGGCCCGAAACGGCCCCGTCGTCCAAAAGCCGCCCGGGCCCCACTCCCAGCGCCCGCGCAATCTCCGCGAGGTTGACCACCGAGATGTTGGCTCGCCCCGCCTCGAGCTCGCCAACGAAGCGCTCGGACAGACCGCTCTGCGCCGCGAGCGCCCGCCGGGTCAGCCGCCGCTCCGTCCGGAGCGCGCGCACCTTCGCCCCCAGCGAGACCAGGAGCGGGTGGGAGCCGGCGCTGTCTGCCCGCGGACGGTTCACGGACAGGCAGTATATTGCCTGCGCATCGGCGGAACAACGGCACTATGCTGCTTGCGGGCGCTGCTGCCCCTGCACTAGATCCCGCCGCCCATGGGTCATCCGAACGTCGACGAAGTCGTCCCCTCCTTCGAGTCGCACCCGTCGAAGTACCGCCACTGGAAGCTCGCCTTCGACGGCGACATCGCCCGGCTGTCGATGGACGTGCAGGAGGAGGCGGGGCTGCGCGAGGGCTACACGCTCAAGCTCAACAGCTACGACCTCGGCGTGGACATCGAGCTCGCGGACGCGGTGCAGCGGATCCGCTTCGAGCACCCCGAGGTCCGCGCGGTGGTGATCACCTCGCTCAAGGACCGGATCTTCTGCGCGGGCGCGAACATCTTCATGCTCGGCAGCTCGTCGCACCCGTTCAAGGTCAACTTCTGCAAGTACACCAACGAGACGCGGCTCGGGCTGGAGGACGCGTCCGCGCACTCCGGGCTGAAGTTCCTGGCCGCGCTCAACGGAACCGCGTCCGGCGGCGGGTACGAGCTGGCGCTGGCGTGTGACGAGATCCTCCTCATCGACGACGGGAACTCCGCGGTGTCGCTGCCCGAGGTGCCACTGCTCGGCGTGCTCCCGGGGACCGGCGGGCTCACGCGCGTGGTGGACAAGCGCAAGGTGCGGCGCGACCTGGCGGACTTCTTCTCCACCGTCGCCGAAGGCATCAAGGGCAAGCGTGCCTTGGACTGGCGGCTGGTGGACGCGGTGGTGCCCCGGTCGAAGTTCGAGGCGGTGGTCGCCGAGCGCGCGCGGGCGCTGGCGGCAAAAAGCGATCGCCCGAAGGACGAGAAGGGGATCACCCTCACGCCGCTGGAGCCGGAGGTAACGGACGGCGGCATCGGGTACCGGTACGTCACAGTGAAGCTGAACCCCACGCTGCGGGTGGCGGACCTGACCGTGCGCGGCCCGGAGGAGGCGCCGCCCGTGGACGGCAAGGGGCTGAAGGCGCTGGGCGCGGATGCCTGGGCCATCCGCGCCTTCCGCGAGCTGGACGACGCGATCCTCAGGCTGCGCATCAACCACCTCGAGGTGGGGACGCTGGTGTTCCACACTGAAGGCGACAAGGCGAAGGTGCTCGCGTGGGACGCCTTCATCGCGCAGCACGCGCCGTCGCACTGGCTGGTCCGGGAGGTGCTGGGCCTTCAGCGCCGCGTGCTCAAGCGCATCGACGTGACGTCGAAGACGCTGTTCGCGTTCATCGAGCCGTCGTCCTGCTTCGCGGGCGTGCTCGCGGAGCTCGCGCTGGCGTGCGACCGGACGTACATGAAGGACGACCCGGAGGCGCCCTCGTTCATCGAGCTGGGGCCGCTGTCCCACGGGCAGCTGCCGATGGCGAACGGCCTGTCGCGGCTGGAGACGCGCATGCTGGCCGAGCCCGGGCGCGTGAAGGAGATCCTCTCGCGCGAAGGCCCGTTCGATCCCGAATCCGCGCTCGCCGCCGGCCTGGTCACCTTCACGCCGGACGATCTCGACTGGGATGACGAGATCCGCGTGGCGCTGGAGGAGCGCGCCAGCTACTCGCCGGACGCGCTGACGGGCATGGAGAACAACCTCCGCTTCGCCGGGCCGGAGACGATGGAGACGAAGATCTTCGGCCGCCTCTCCGCCTGGCAGAACTGGATCTTCCAGCGGCCCAACGCGGTGGGCGAGAAGGGCGCGCTCTCCCTCTATGGACAGGCCGGCGTCCGCCCGTCGTTCGACGTGCGCCGAACCTGAGGAGAGTCGTCACGGGTTACCAGTCACCAGTCACCACCAACGAGCGAAGCTCATGTCCCATATTTCAGACGAGAAGATCCCCAACAACGTCTCGCTGTCCGACGACAAGCGGCTGCAGCGCGCGCTCGAGCAGTGGCAGCCCAACTTCCTCAAGTGGTGGATGGACATGGGTCCCGAGGGGTTCCAGGGACACGAGGTCTATCTGCGCACCGCGGTGAGCGTGGAGACCGACGGCTGGGCCCACTTCGACTACGTGAAGATGCCCGAGTACCGCTGGGGCATCTTCCTCGCCCCGCCGGAACCCGACCGGAAGATCGGCTTCGGGGACTTCATGGGGCAGCCGGTGTGGCAGGACGTCCCCGGCGAGCACCGCAACAGCCTCCGCCGGCTGATCGTCACGCAGGGCGACACCGAGCCCGCCTCGGTCGAACAGCAGCGGCACCTCGGCCACACCTGCCCGTCGCTGTACGACCTGCGCAACCTCTTCCAGGTCAACGTGGAGGAGGGCCGCCACCTGTGGGCGATGGTGTATCTGCTCCACCGCTACTTCGGGCGTGACGGCCGCGAGGAGGCGGAGGAGCTGCTCCAGCGCCGCAGCGGCAACCAGGACCGCCCGCGCATCCTCGGCGCCTTCAACGAGCCGATGGAGGACTGGCTCTCCTTCTTCATGTTCACGATGTTCACCGACCGCGACGGGAAGTATCAGCTCCTCGCGCTCGCCGAGTCCGGGTTCGATCCGCTCTCGCGGACCACGCGCTTCATGCTCACCGAAGAGGCGCACCACATGTTCGTCGGCGAGACCGGCGTGCACCGGATCGTCCAGCGCACCGCGCAGCTGATGAAGCAGGCCCCGGGCGGGGATGTGCGCGCCGCCGGCGGGATCGACCTCGAGACGATCCAGCGCTACCTCAACCACTGGTACTCGGTGTCGCTCGACCTCTTCGGCTCCGAGGTCTCCACCAACGCGGCCAACTTCTTCGCCGCCGGCCTCAAGGGACGCGCGAAGGAGGAGAAGTACGAGGACCACGTCGCGCTCGAGGGCGCCTACGCGATGGAGCTGCCGGATTCGAACGGCCAGCTCCGCACGCAGGACGTCCCCCTGCGCTCGGCGATGAACGAGATGGTGCGCGACCAGTACGTCGAAGACTGCCAGCGCGGCGTCGACCGCTGGAACAAGGTGCTCGCCGACAATGGCATCGACTTCCGGTTCAAGCTCCCCTCGCGCCGGTTCCACCGCAAGCAGGGCGCCTTCGCCGGCCACTCCTTCACGCCCGAGGGCGCGCCGATCACCAAGGAGGAGTTCGACAAGCAGCGCGACAACTGGCTGCCTTCGGATGCGGACCGGGCGTTCATCAAGAACCTGATGTCGAAGCCGGTGACGAAGCCCGGCGAGATGGCCCAGTGGATCGTCCCGCCCGCCCGCGGGATCAACGCGAAGCCCCTGGACTTCGTCTACGTGCGCAC
>JADGHL010000057.1 GCA_019686135.1 Myxococcaceae bacterium
GCCCAACCCTTCCCCAACCCACCCGGCGGATTGCTCAGCGCCGACCGCACCATCAGCTTCACCTTCGGCTTCTTCGTCGACATGGGCGGCAGTGGTGGCGGTCTGCAGATGTTCCGGCAGCCTTGATGATCTGCAGTGCCGGCGCGGACCTGGTTCGTCGTGACGGGTGAGTGGTGAGTAAGGTGATGCTCCGGCCCCTTCGGGGCCTCCGCATGTCCGCCGGGGTTGGCGGATGTGCGTGGTATGCAGCGGCGCGGTGGATGACGTGGCCTTGTCCCAGCTTGAACGCTCCCGGCAGGTGAAGCGGGTCCTCGCGTGGATCCTCGTGGCCAACTGGGCGGTGTCATTCGGCAAGCTGGCACTTGGGATCGCCAACGGGCTGGCTTCCGTCACCGCGGACGGCCTGCACTCGTTCATCGACGGCAGCTCCAACGTCATCGGCCTCGTAGCGATGTCGATTGCCGCCCGCCCTGCGGACGAGGACCACCCGTACGGGCATGGGAAGTTCGAGGCCCTCGCCTCCCTCGCCATCGGCGCGATGATCGGCATCGGCATGCTCGAGCTGGGGCGGATGGCCTTCAACGCCCTCATCCGCGACGTCCACCCCACCGTCGATCCGACGCTCTTCCCTTTCCTCGTCGCCACGCTGGTCATCAACCTCATCGTCACGCGCGTAGAAAAGCGGTTCGGCGAAAAGCTCCACAGCCCGCTCCTTCTGGCCGACGCCAACCACACGCTCTCCGACGTGTTCGTCACCCTCGCGGTGCTGGCTTCGGTGGCACTGACCTGGTTCAAGGTACCCCGCGCCGACGGCGCCGTCGCCATCCTGGTGCTCGGGTTCGTCGCCTGGGTCGCCTGGGGCATCGTCAAGCACGGCGTGGGGATCCTCTCGGACACGGCGCGCCTCAACCCGGTCGAAGTCAGCGCCGCCGCCAGCGCCGTCCCCGGCGTCCGCCGCTGCTACGACGTGCGGAGCCGCGGCATGGAGGAGTCGATCTGGGTGGACCTCAAGATCGAAGTCGATCCGAGCACCACCACCGCCCAGGCCCACGAAATCGCCCACGAGGTCGAACGCACGCTCACCGCCCGCTATCCGCAGGTCGTCGACGTCGTCGTCCACGTCGAACCGGGGCCGGACCCGTCCGGAGCAATCGAGGCGCACTCGTAACCGCCGTCCAGCGCCCGATGCGGCCGCTCACCTTTTGCGGCGGCGAAGCATGCGGCGGACGCCGGAGGTGATGATCGACGCCACGTTCCGCGGGGTGAGCGGAACGAGGCACGGCAGCCGCTCTCCTTCGCGGTAGCGGGGGTTGCGTTCGAGGAAGAACCGGACGTGGGGATCCGGATGGTCGGGCGGCGCGTCGGCGACGCCCGGCTTCAGGCGCCGGCCCTGGCAGCCGATCACCCCGCGCACCGGGTCCCAGGCGTCCGGCGCCGCTGCGCGGCAGAGCGTGTCGATCACCCCCTGCTCCCACTCCGGAGTCGGTCGGTCGAGGCGGGGCCAGTACTCGAAGAGCTCGTTGCGCGGCAGCATCACGTAACTCTTCACGCTGAAGGTGTCGAAGAACCACAGGATGCGCGCGAGCGGATGGCGTGCGCGTTCGCGGGCGAGCCGCCACAACCCGGCTCGGTGGAGAGCGTTGATGCCGCGGTACTCGGGCTTGAGCAGCGCCGCGCCGGTCCAGATCACCCGGAACGGCCGCCCCGCATGCTCCGCCGCCCACGCGGAGACCAGCGACATGCCGCACAGCTCTCCGCTGGATCGGTCGTAGAACCGAAGGACGTCATCCGCCCGCCGAAGCGACGCCTCGAACGCCTCGCGCGTCGTCTCGAACGCGGTGGCGTACAACGCCCAGAGCGCATCCACCTCCGCCGGAACCAGCCGCGAAGGAGGCGTGTAACGGAACCTCACACGCAACGGTGCCAGGCCCCCCTTCGGCGCGCCAGGGCGCGCCCACACTCACGACCAACCCGTCACCACCAACGATTCATGAATAGGCGGAGGGCGGAGGGCAACTGCAGATCAGTTTGCGGTCCCCAAGGACTTGATTGAGGCGCGCCACCGCCGGCCAGAACTTGTGCCGGCGGGTGTGCTCGGTGGGGAACGCCGCCATCTGCCGCGAGTATGGCCGGTTCCACTCGTCGGCGGTGACGACGTCGGCAGTGTGCGGCGCGTTCTTCAGCGGGTTGTTGTCCCTGGGCATCCGCCCCTCTTCGATCGCCGCGATCTCCTGCCGGATGGCGATCATCGCGTCGCAGAAGCGATCCAGCTCGGCCTTCGACTCGCTCTCGGTGGGCTCGATCATCAACGTCCCCGCCACCGGGAACGACACGGTCGGAGCGTGGAAGCCGTAGTCCATCAACCGCTTGGCCACGTCTTCCACCTCCACGCCGGCGGTCTTCTTCAGGGGGCGCAGATCGACGATGCACTCGTGCGCCACCCGCCCCTGCTTTCCCCGGTACAGCACGGGGTAATACGGGTCGAGCCGCCGGGCGATGTAGTTGGCGTTGAGGATGGCAACCTGCGTCGCCTTCTTCAGCCCCTCCGCGCCCATCAGCCGGATGTACATCCAGGAGATCGGCAGGATCGACGCGCTCCCCCAGGGCGCCGCGCTCACCGCGCCGATCGCCCGCTCCCCGCCGGTCTTCACCACCGGGTGACCGGGGAGGAATGGCGCCAGGTGCTCGGCCACGCAGATAGGCCCCATCCCCGGGCCGCCGCCGCCGTGCGGGATGCAGAAGGTCTTGTGCAGGTTGATGTGGCAGACGTCCGCGCCGATCTCCGCCGGCCGCGTCAGCCCCACCTGCGCGTTGAGGTTGGCGCCGTCCATGTACACCAGGCCGCCGCAGTCGTGGACGGCTTGGCAGATCTGCTTGATCTCCTCCTCGAACACGCCGTGCGTGGACGGGTACGTCACCATCAGCGCCGCCAGACGTTCCCGGTGCTCCTCCGCCCGCGCCTCGAGGTCGGCGACGTCGATGTTGCCGTGCTCGTCGGTCTTCACCACCACGACCTCGTAGCCGGCCATCACCGCGGAGGCGGGGTTGGTGCCATGCGCGGACTGCGGGATCAGGCACACGTCGCGGTGGCCTTGGCCACGCGCGGCGTGGAAGGCGCGGATCACGAGGAGCCCGGTGAGCTCGCCCTGCGACCCGGCGTTCGGCTGCAGCGACACCGCGGAGAAGCCGGTCACCTCCGCCAGCGCCGCAGACAGCGTCTCGAACAAATGCTGGTAGCCGCGCGTCTGCTCCGCCGGCGCGAACGGGTGGATCGCCGCGAACTCGGGCCAGGTGATGGGGACCATCTCCGCCGTCGCGTTCAGCTTCATCGTGCAGCTGCCCAGCGGGATCATCGACGCGGTCAGCGAGAGATCGCGCGCCTCGAGCTGCTTGATGTAGCGCAGCATCTCGGTCTCGGAGTGGTGCGTGTTGAAGACCGGATGCGTGAGGTACGCGCTGGTCCGCACGAGCGCCTTGGGGAACGGCGCGCCTCCGTCGCGGGCCAGGTCTTCGACGGTGGTGTCGAGGCTCTTCTTGCCGGCGGCGGCGAACACGGCGAGCAGATCCTCCAGATCCGCCGCGGTGGTGGTCTCGTCGACGGCGATGCACACCGACGCCCTGTCCATTACGCGCAGGTTGATCCGCCGCTTCTCGGCCTCGGAGACGATCGTCCGCACCGCGTCCGCGCCGGCGTCGATCCGGAGGGTGTCGAAGAACGCCTCGTGCCGCGCTTTGAAGCCCAGCCGCGCCAGCCCGCGGGCGAGCACGCTCGCCATCAGGTGCGCGCGCTCGGCGATCGCCTTGAGCCCCTTCGGACCGTGGTAGACGGCGTACATCCCGGAGATCACCGCCAGGAGCACCTGCGCGGTACAGATGTTGGAGGTCGCCTTCTCGCGGCGGATGTGCTGTTCGCGCGTCTGCAGCGCCATCCGCAGGGCGGGCTTGCCGCGCGCGTCCTCCGACACGCCGATGATCCGCCCGGGCAGCTGGCGCACGAAAGCGTTGCGGGTGGCGAGGTACGCCGCGTGCGGCCCGCCGAAGCCGAGCGGGACGCCGAAGCGCTGGGTGCTGCCAATCGCCGCGTCGGCGCCGAGCTCGCCGGGCGGCGTGAGCAGCGTCAGCGCCAGAAGGTCCGCGGCCATCACCACGTGCGCGCCGGCGGCGTGCGCGCGCTCACAGAAGCCGCGGTAGTCGATCACCGCGCCGTCGGTGGCCGGATACTGCACCAGCGCGCCGAACGCGCCGCCCTCTGCGCGGAAGTCGAAGGACTCGTGCGCGCCGACGACGACCTGGATGCCCAACGGTTCGGCGCGGGTGCGCACCACGGCGATCGTCTGCGGGTGGCACAGCTCCGAGACGAAGAAGCGCCGCCGCTCCGGATCCCTGCGGACCGACCAGAACATGTTCATCGCCTCGGCGGCCGCGGTGGCCTCGTCCAGAAGCGAGGCGTTGGCGATCTCCAGCGCGGTGAGGTCCATCACCATCGTCTGGAAGTTGAGCAGCGCCTCCAGCCGGCCCTGGCTGATCTCCGCCTGGTACGGCGTGTACTGCGTGTACCAGCCCGGGTTCTGAAGGATGTTCCGGAGGATCACCGGCGGCGTGAAGGTCCCGTAGTAGCCCATCCCGATGAACGACCGGAACACCTGGTTCTGCTTCGCGATGCCCTCCAGCTCCGACAGCAGCGACGCCTCGTTCCGGCCGTGCCCGAGATCGAGCGGCCGGCCGGTGCGGATCTGCCGTGGGATGGTCTGATCAATGAGCTGCTCGAGCGAATCGACCTCGAGCACCTTCAACATCTCCTTCACCTCGGCATCGTCTGGGCCGATGTGACGGTCGATGAAGCGGTCAGGATGAATGAGCGGGCTCTGCATGGTGTGTGGGTCCCTCGCGAGGTCCGGGCACCTAACCGCGATGGAGGCGGTTATCAAGTGGACACCTCGGCACACCCAGGCGCCCTCGCCCGCTCGCGTTCTTTCGGGGATCCCCGCTTTGCGCGCCAGCCGGCCGGTCGGCTAGGAGGCGGCCGCCATGGCCCAGCTCGTCGACTCCCCCAACAACGAGCTCAACGAGTTCGACCTCCCGCGCACCTGCATCGCCACGGGGGCGACCGACGGCGTGGTCTTCAAACCGGTGAAGTTCGCCTGGTACCCGAAGTGGCCGTTGATCTTCGTGCCGATCACGCTGGCGATCGCCATCATCCTCGCCGTGTGATCACCCAACGGGCGAAAAGGCAGCTCTTCTTCACCGAAGAGGCGTTCCGGGCCTGGCGGCGTGAGCGGATCTACTTCGGGCTCTCGATCGTGGCGGCGATCATCCTGGCCCTCGCCGCCCCCGTCGCATTCGCGGCGGAGGCGCCGAACGTGGGTGACCCCGAGCTGAGCCGCCCGGCCCACCCGCCTACGCGGTGGTGGCGAGCAGCTTCTCGTAGGCCGCCGCGTCCATGAGCGCGTCCAGCTCCTTCGGGTTGGACGGCTCGACCTCGATGATCCACCCGGCGTTGTACGGGTCGCTGTTCACCGTCTGCGGCGCGTTGGCGAGCTCCTCGTTGACCTTCACCACCTTGCCGGAGACCGGCGCGTACAGCTCGGAGACCGCCTTGGTGGATTCGATCACGCCGAACGACTGGCCGGCGGTGACCGTCGAGCCGAGCTTCGGCAGCTCGACGTAGACCACGTCCCCGAGCGACTCCTGCGCATGGAACGTGACGCCGATCACGACCTTGTTGCCCTCGGCCCGGGCCCACTCGTGGTCTTTGGTGTACTTGAGGTTCGTCGGGTAGTCCGCCATCGCCGTCACTCCGTTGGGGTTCAGGACTTCTTGTTTCAGGACTTCTTGTAGAAAGGGGTCTTCACCACGCGCGCGCCCACCGGGCGGCCGCGAATCTCCACCTGGAACGTCGAGCCTTCGGCTGCCAGCGCCGTGGGCACATAGCCGATGCCGATCGCCTTCTTCACCGAAGGCCCATGGGTGCCGCTGGTCACCTCGCCCACGCGCTGCCCGTCGTGGAGGATGGGGTAGCCGTGGCGGGGCACGCCCGGTTCGGTGAGCTCGAAGCCGACCAGCTTGCGCGTCACGCCCTGCGCCTTCTGCTGGACCAGCGCCGCCTTCCCCACGAAGTCGTCCTTGTCCAGCTTGACGATCCACGCGAGCCCGGCCTCGAGCGGCGTGTGGTCGTCGTCGATGTCGTTGCCGTAGAGGGCGTACTTCATCTCGGTGCGCAGCGAGTCGCGCGCGCCCAGGCCGGCGGGCTTGAGCCCCTCCGCCTTCCCCTCCTCCAGCAGCGCGAACCACAGCGCTTCGGCCCGATCGGGCGGGCAGTACAGCTCGAAGCCGTCTTCGCCGGTGTAGCCGGTGCGGGAGATGATGCACGGTGTGCCGGCCACCTCGCCCTCGGTGAACCGGTAGGTCCCCACCGCGGAGAGATCGCGCCGGGTCAGCCGCTGGACGATCGCCGCCGCCTTCGGCCCCTGGATGGCCACTTGCGCAAACTCGTCGCTGCGATCGACCGGCGCCACGCCCTTCGCGTGCGCCTTCATCCACTGGAAATCCTTCTCCCGGTTCGCGGCGTTGACGCAGATGAAGATGCGCTCGGGCGAGAAGCGGTAGGCGACCACGTCGTCGACGAACCCGCCGCGCTCATTGAGAAGACCGGCGTAGACTGCCTGGCCGTCGGCGATGCGAGCGAGGTCGTTGGTGATGAGCGCGTTGGCGGTCGAAAGCGCGCCGGGGCCGCGGAACTCGATCTCGCCCATGTGCGAGACATCGAACAGGCCGGCGGCGGTGCGCACCGCCTCGTGTTCGGCGATCACGCCGGTGTATTGCACCGGCATCTCCCAGCCCGCGAAGTCCACCAGCTTCGCGCCCAGCTTGCGGTGGGCCTGGTTGAGCGGCGTCTGCCTCGGCATCGGGTCGTCCTCGGGGAAAAGAGCGCGCGGACTATATAGTCCGCACACGTTTGCACCATGAAGATCCGCAACCGCCTCAACCCGTCGAACCCGTGCTTCTCTTTCGAGTTCTTCCCGCCGAAGACCGAGGAGGGCGAGCAGCGGCTGCTTTCGACGCTGGCGGATCTGGTGGAGCTCGACCCGGGGTTCGTGTCGGTGACCTACGGAGCCGGCGGCAGCACCCGCGACCGCACGGTGGAGCTGGTGACGCAGATCAAGAAGGCCACCGGGATCGAGGCGATGGCGCACCTGACCTGCGTGGGCCACAGCCGGGACGAGCTCAAGCAGCTGCTCGACCGCCTGGCGGCGGCGAAGATCGAGAACGTGCTGCTGCTACGTGGCGATCCCCCGAAGGGCGAACGCGGCTTCCGTCCGGTCGAAAACGGATTCCGCTACGCGTCCGAGCTCGTCGAGTTCGTCCGCCAAAACGACTACCCGTTCTGCCTCGGCGGCGCGTGCTACCCGGAGGGCCACATCGAGACGCCCTCGCGCGACGACGATCTGCGGCACCTCAAGCAGAAGGTCGACAACGGGCTGGACTTCCTCATCACGCAGATCTTCTTCGACAACGCCTTCTACTTCGACTTCGTCGAGCGGGCGCGGCGTGTGGGGATCAACGTCCCCATCGTCCCCGGCATCATGCCGATCACCAACTTTCAGCAGGTGGACCGGATGACGCGCATGTGCGGCGCCACCGTGCCGATGCGGCTCCTGCTCCAGCTGGAGCGCGTGAAGGACGATCCGATCGCCGTGACCCAGCTCGGCGTGGCGCACGCTACCGTGCAGTGCATGGAGCTGCTCCACCGCGGCGTGCCGGGGCTGCACTTCTACACGCTGAACCGGAGCCCCGCGACGCGGATGATCGTCACTGCGCTCAAAGGCCGGCAGCCGGCCCCCGCCCGCTAACGCGCGCTCTGCTTCGCCGCCTCCAGGGTGTTCTTCATCAGCATGGCGATCGTCATCGGGCCGACGCCGCCCGGCACCGGGGTGATCCACGAGGCGCGCTCGGCGGCGGCCTTGAACTCCACGTCCCCGGCCAGCTTGCCCTCGGCGTTGCGGTTCATGCCAACATCGATGACCACCGCGCCCGGTTTGATCCACTCCCCCTTGATCAGCTCCAGCACGCCCACCGCGGCGACCACGATGTCCGCGCGCTCCACCTCGGCGCGCACGTCGCTCTTCGAGTGGGCGATGGTGACCGTGCAGTTCTGCTGAAGGAGCATGATCGCCATCGGCTTGCCGACGATGTTGGAGCGCCCCACGACCACCGCGCGCTTGCCGGACAACGGGACGCCGGTCTCCTGGAGCAGCCGCATGATCCCGTACGGCGTGCAGGGCCGGAACCCGGGGCGGCCGATGAAGAGGTTCCCCGCGCTCACCGGGTGGAAGCCGTCCACGTCCTTCTTCGGATCGATCGTGGCGATCACCACGTCGGGGTGGATCTGCTTCGGCAACGGCAGCTGCACCAGGATCCCGTGCACCGACGGATCCGCGTTGAGCGCCTGCACCCTCGCCAACAGCTCCGCTTCGGTGGTGGTGTCGGGGAGGTGGATCTCCACGCCGTTGAAGCCCACCTCCTCCGCCGCCTTCTTCTTCCCGCCTACGTAGGTCTTCGACGCCGGGTCGTCCCCCACGCGCACCACCGTGAGCCCGGGTGTGATGCCCCGCTCGGCCTTCAGCCGCTTCGTCTCCTCCGCCACCTCCGCCCGCACCTTCGCCGCGATCGCTTTGCCGTCGATGATCTGTGCCGCCATGCATCTGCGCTTACCCGAAATCGCCCGATGCGGGAACGAAGGATCGCGGCCGCTGCGTCCGACAGCACGCAGGCGGCGCCCCGTCCGTTCGGGCGGATGTGCGACAATCCGCCGCGCGTGTTCGGCAAGCTCCTCGGCGCCCTTCTGGGCTTTGGGCTCGGCTTCGTCGCGGGCCAGTGGATCGGCGGCCTCGTCGGCGCGGCGATCGGCGCCTTCGTCGGCCACCGATACGACGAGCTCCACGCGGCACCGGACCCGGACGCTTTGAAGGAGTACCTCTTCTCCAAGGCCACCGAGCCCCCGCCGCACGCCGACGTCCCTCCCGCTCCAACCGCGCCCACACCGCACCGGCGGCTTCCACGCCCTGAAGAGGTCTCGCGCGGGGAGATCGAAGCCCGCGCGCGGGCGCTCTTTGCGCGCCACATCGCCACGCTCTTCGCCGAGCTGGCGCGCGCCGACGGAGAGGTCGTCCGGGACGAGGTCCGGGTCATCCGCCAGTTCTTCGAGCTCGAGCTCGGGTATTCGCCACAGGAGCTGGAACACGTCCGGCGCGAGCTCAAGGCCGCGCTGGCGTCCCCGGGCGATCTGGACGTGGCGCTGCACGAGTGCGTCGTCGAGCTCCCCGCGGCCGACCGGCTCCTGTTGATGAACGCGCTGTACGAGCTGGCGCTTGCGGACGGCGCGCTCCGCAAATCCGAGCGCGACCTGCTCCGCCGGATGGGCAGTGGGCTGGGGCTCACGACCGAAGAGCAGCGGGCGATCGCCGCGATGCACCTGGGCGAAGGGGACGCGCACTACGCCCGGCTGGGCGTGACCGCGGACGCCACCGACGAGGAGATCCGCGCGGCGTACCGGAAGCTCGCGGCCCGGCACCACCCCGACAAGGTGGCCCACCTCGGCCCCGGCGCGATGGAGCTGGCGGCCCGTACGTTCCGGGAGATCAACGAGGCCTGGGACGAGATTCGCAAGCTGCGCGCCCTGTAGCCGGGCATCCGGTCAGAATCGTCTTTTCCGGGGCGCGCAGTTGTGGGTATAGCTGGCCATGCCTCGCGAGCTTGCTGATCTGCACATCCACGTCGGCGGCGCGGTCGCGCCCCACGTCCTCTGGTCGATCGCCCACCAGCAGGGGTTCAAGCTCCCGGTTCGCAACTACTTCGAATTCGTGGAGCTGATCACCGCCCGTCCGGACAAGGTGAAGAACCTCGATGACTACCTGAAGATCATGCACACCTGGACGGAGAAGATTCAGTCGTCGCCCATGGCGATTGAGCGCTCCATCTACGAGGTGCTCGGCAAGGAGTACCGCGGCAGCCGGGTGACATTGAACGAGCTGCGCTTCAACCCGATGAAGCGCAACCTCAACTCCGAGCTGGATCTCGATCACATCATCCACGCGGCGCTGCGCGGGATGGATCGCGCGGTGCTGGAGTATGGGATCCGCGCCGGGCTGATCTTCTGCCTCGCGCGCGAGTTCGACCACAAGCTCAACAGCATCATCGTGGAGAAGGCGATCAAGTACCGGGGCCGCGGAGTGATCGGGATCGACCTCGCGGGCACCGAGAAGAACGCGCTGGAGCTCAAGCCGGAGGTGGTCGAGCAGTACCGCGATCTGTTCGACCGCGCGCGCAAGGCGGGCCTGCGCTGCACGGTGCACACCGGGGAGACCCACGGCACCGGCGCCGAAGGGGTGATCGCCGTCGTGGAGAAGCTCCGGCCCCACCGGATCGGCCACGGCATCCGCGCCGCGTACGACGAGTCGGCGATGAAGATTCTCAAAGAGCGCGACGTGGTGCTCGAGATATGCCCCAGCTCGAACCTGAGCACCCGCGCGGTGGACGGGATCGCCGAACTCCACCACATCATCCGGACCTTCTGGGACCGCGGCGTGAAGATCACCATCAACACCGACGGCCCGTACCTGCTCGACACCGACATGCAGCACGAGGTGGAGCTGATCGAACGCAACGGGATCCTCACCCCCGAACAGGTCGATCAGACGCTGGCCTGGTCGCGGCAGTACTCCTTCACCAACGCGCGGATCCCCAACGACGAACTCTGAGCCGCCGCATGTACCGCTTCCTCCGGTCTCTGCTGTTCCTTTTGCCGGCGGAGACCGCGCACCACCTCGGCATCCGGGTGCTCAGCGTGCTCGGGGTGTTCGTCGGCATATGCCGGCGCCTTCGTACGCGCATCCTGGAACGTGTCGCCCGCACCGCAGACGGCGTGAGCCTACGCACACGCATAGGCCCGCTCGAGCTCGAGCACCCGCTCATGCTGGCCGCGGGGCTGGACAAGGACGCGCGCGCGGTGCACGGGCTGTTCGCGCTCGGGTTCAGCGCGGTGGAGATCGGCACGGTGACGCCGCGGCCGCAGCCGGGCAATCCGTTGCCCCGGCTGTTCCGGCTCCCCGAGCACGAGGCGCTGATCAACCGGATGGGCTTCAACAACGAGGGCGCACTCGCGGCGGCGAACCGGCTGCGCGCGCTCTCGTGGCGGCCCGGACCGGTGGGCGGCAACATCGGCAAGAACAAGGCGACGCCCATCGAGCACGCGATGGACGACTACCTACTCTGCGTCGACGAGCTCGGGCCGGTGGTGGACTACGTCGTCGTCAACGCGTCCTCGCCGAACACGCCCGGGCTGCGCACCCTGCAGGAGCCCGAGGCGCTGGAGCAGCTGCTCCTGGCGGTCCGTTCGCGGATGGACCTCGTGGCGCGGGGCAAGCCGCTGCTCCTCAAGATCGCCCCGGACCTGGGTCCCGAGGCGGTGGACGCGATCGTCGAGGTCGCGCTGCGCTGCCGGATCGACGGGCTGATCGCCACCAACACCACCATCACCCGGCCGGTGGACGATCCGCGCGCCAGCGAAGCAGGCGGCCTCTCCGGACGGCCGATGGCGGCGCTCGCCACCTCCGTCATCGCGCGCGCCCGGGTCAAGGCCGGCGACCGCCTGCCGATCATCGGCGTCGGCGGGATCGTCGACGCACAGGAGGCCTACCGGAAGATCCGCGCGGGCGCCTCCGCGGTGCAGCTGTACACCGGCTTCATCTATGGAGGGCCGGGCACCGTGCGCCGCATGCTCCCGGAGCTGGCCGCGCTGTTGAAGAAGGACGGCTTCAGCGCCGTCGAGGACGCCGTGGGTGTGGACGCGCAGGCGATCGTCGAACGGGAGGTGCATCGCCGGGAGGCGAACGACGGGTGAAGATGCGGCCCGTACCTGTGGAGCTCGCATGCGACTGACCGTCCTGGCCGCAACCCTCGGAGCGCTCGCCGCGACGAGCGCGTCCGCACAGACGGTGGACCCGTATTCGCCCCTGCCGCCGCCGCCGCTGCCGGACGATTCGGGCCAGGGCGTGCCATCGCCGCCGACGGGAGCGTGGGAGCCCGCGGCGCGGGTGCCACCTCCGCCTCCGCCCGTCTCGTCCGCCGAGCCCGACGGCACGGCCGCGCCACCCGCCGTGACCCGGGACCGGGTGCGCGCGCCCGGCCCCCGCGTCCGCCGCACGCGCGTCACCACTGGACCGCTCACGCCGCTGGCGCTGGGAATGGACGGGCTCTCGTTCGAGCTGGAGCACGCGTTCGGCGAGCACGCCTCGTTCTTCCTGGGGCCCCGCTTCGGCGCATTCCCGAAGACCCACTTCAGCCTCTCTTCGGGCCTGCGCTTCTTCCCATCCTTTCGCGAGCCCGCGCCGGCCGGCTTCTGGATCGGCCCGGAGCTGTGGACGGCCTTCGAGTACAACGCCGGCGTGGACGCTGCGACCGGCGCCAGCTATGGGTATTCGGACGTCGGCGTGTTCGCCCTGGCGATGGCGGGCTACACCATCGTCTACCGGTCGGGCTTCACCATGTCCTTCGGGGCAGGCCTGGGCGGCGGCGTGTCGATCAAAGAGGGCACCGGACTGGTGGTGCCGAACCCGGTGACGTCCAACCGCATCGCCAGCGTGACGGGCACCACCGGCGTCCCTTCCATCGCGCTGCACTGGAACATCGGCTACGCCTTCTAGTCAGGTGAATAGCCGAAGCGGCGCGGCGTCCAAGGCGGCGCTCAAGGTGATGCCATGCGCTTGGTCGTCATCGTCGCCGCCTCGCTGTTCGTCTCTTCCGCCGCGTTCGCGCAGGCCGAGGGCGACTTCTCGCCTCCTCCCCTGCCCGGCGAGGGCTTCACCCCCGAACCCTGGGCGCCCACGCTGCCCGCGGGTCCGGACGCCGGATCGGCCGGCGGAGTGGAGGTGGCCGCCGACGTTCCAGCGCCGGCTTCGGGCACGCGGCTCACCCGCGTCACGGCCGGCGTGCTCTCGCCCCTGACCGGGACGCTCTCCGCCGAGGTCGAACGCGCGGTCACGGATCGCGTCAGCATCTTCGCCGGCCCGCGGCTGGCGCTCGTCAACATCACGAGCATCGGCTTGTCCGCCGGAGCGCGGTACTTTCCGATGTCGAAGGACACCGCACCCGCGGGGCTGTGGGTCGGCCCGGAGCTGTGGCTGGAGTACGGGAACCAGTCCGGCAACTGGGGCGGCGTCTCCTTCGCCAACCAGGAGAACACGGCGTTCCTTCTGGCGATGGCCGGCTACACCACCGTCGACGCGAAGGGCTTCACGATGAGCTTCGGCGGCGGGTTCGGCGGCGGCTACTACGCGCGGGAGGGCACCGGCGTGCAAACCTTGAGCTTCAGCCCCACCGGGCTCAGCGCCCCCGCGGCCACCGTGGGCGACGTGTCCGAGGTCTCCTTCAAGCCGACCTTCGGCGCGCAGTTCAACATCGGCTACGCCTTCTAGCGGAGCGCCCACCGCGCCACGCCGTATCCGCCCGCGCCCACGGCCGCCGCTGCGCCGCCCACGAGCCCCGCCAGCGCGACGGAGAGCAGCCCGCGCTTCCACGGCGGCGTCGGCTTCACCCGCCCGGTGCCGTGCGCGCCGATGCCCTGCGGCACCGGCTGGAACAGGTTCCCCTCCCGGCGCGACACGGGTTCGTTGCCCATCTGCATCCGCGCGCCGAAGCGCCCCATGATCGCGTCCGCCACGGGACGGGCCAGCGCCTGGGCCCACAGCAGGAGCCTCCCCTGCAGCAAGACCGGGACGAGCGTGCTCTTCCCGGTCCTCGCCGCCTTCACCACCGCGCGCGCGGCCACGTCCGGGTCATAGGTGGGCGGCACCGGCTGCGGCGCCAACCCCAACAAGGTGGGCGCGTGATCGAACATCCCGGTCGCGACCGACGGCACCAGCACCGAGGAGACGTCGATCCCGGTGGTGTACAGCTCGAGGCGCAGCGTCTCCGCCCACCCGTACATCGCGTGCTTGGAGGCGGTGTACGCGGACAACAGCGGCGCGGCGCCCTTCGACAGCATCGAGGCGACGTTGATGATGTGGCCCGATCCCTGGGCCCGCAAGTGCGGCAGCACCGCGCGCGCCATCCGCATCGGCCCGAAGGCGTTGACGTCGAAGATGCGGACGATCTGTTCGAACGGGAGGTCCTCGAAGTAGCCGTAGGACTGCACGCCCGCGTCGTTCACCAACAGATCGATGCGACCGAACGCGCGGACGCATTCGGCCACCACCTGCTGGACCTGCGCCATGTCGGTGACGTCGCACGCCACGGCGATCGCCTCGCCGCCGCGGCCGCGGATCGTCGTCACCAGCATCTCCAGCGCCTCCTGCCGGCGCGCGGTGACGCACACCTTGACGCCGGCCTCGGCGAGCCGGAGCGCCGACTGCCAGCCCACGCCGCTCGAGGCGCCGGTGACGATCGCAACCTTCCCTTCGAGCCTTCGGCCCATGTGACGAAGGTGGACGCGGCCGTTCACCGGTCACAGGTCCCCGCCTTGGGCAACGGCCGAACGCCCGCTGCGCATCCAGGCGAAGCGCCGCCCCCCATCGAGCACCGCGCGGTAGAGGCGATCGTGCCGGTTCACGAGGCGCTCGAGCGTCAGCTCGCGCTCCACGAAGGCGCGCCCGTTGGCGCCAAGCGTCCGGGCGCGCGCCGGATCCGCCAGCACCCGGGCCACGGCATCCGCCAGCGCCTCCGGCTGAAACGGCGGCACGACGAAGCCGCGCTCGCCGTCCACGATCAGATCCGGATTTCCGCCGACGCGCGTCACCACCATGGGCAACCGCGCCGCCATCCCTTCGATCACCGCGTTGGACAGGCCCTCGTGGCTGGAGCACAGGACTCCTAGGGTGGCGCGCGCGAGCACGGCGGGGACGTCGAGCCGGTGCCCGAGGAAGTGCACGCGGTCTTTCAGCCTCAGCTGCGCCGCCAACGCCTCCACCTGCGCGCGGCGGGCGCCGTCGCCGATGAGGAACGCGTGCAGCCGGATCCCGCGCCGCCGCAACAGCGCGATCGCCTGGAGCAGATCCTCCTGCCGTTTCACCGGGTGGGCCAGGTTGGCCACGTGCACCACCACCGGCGCGCCGCCTAGGTCCGGCAGCGGCGCCTGGAGCGGCCCGGCCATCCGGCGGTCGAAGCGGGGCAGGTCGATGCCATTGGGGATGACCGTGATCCGCTGCACGGGGATCCGCTCCTCGTCCACCAGCATCCGGCGGATCGCCTCGGCGTTGGCAATGACCGCGTCCGCTCCGCGGGTGGCCCACCTCAGCGCGGCGCGCTGCAGCGGCGTGTGGAAGTGCGCGAGGTCGAGCCGCCCCACCACCACGCGCGCGCCGGCCAGCTTGGCCGCGGGGACGGCGATGAGCGCCGTGTAGAAGTCGTGGGCGTGGATCAGCTCGGCGCGGATGCGGCGCAGCCACACCGCGAGCCGGGCGATCTGCCAGGCGGTGTTCGGCTGCTTCACGGTGCCGTGGAACGAGAACGTCTCGGGGAGGTGGCCCAGCCGCCACACTTCTTCGAGGAGCGGGCCGCCATGATCGGTCACCGCCACCATGAGCTGGTACCACGGCGGAAGCCCCCGCAACAGCTCCACCACCTGCCCCTCGGTGCCGCCGAGGTGGAACGAGCGGACGAACTCGACCAGACGGATCCGCCGGGCCGGTGACAGCTCCTGTTCGCGGCGCATGGCGCTACAGCTCCCACGCCGGCGCGGAGGGCGGCGTGGCCGCGGCCGCGCCCGGGCCTGGCGTGTGGGCGGGTCGAGCGAGCGCGGTCTGTTTCGCGGCGCCGAACCGGACGATCCGATCCGCGCAGGCCGCCAGCCCGAAGAGCACGTAGAAGTGGGCCGAGACGGTGTAGCCGGAGAACAGGCTGCACACGACGTAGCCGCACACCGCGGCCACGAGCCCGTTGGCGAGCCAGCCGATCTCCGCATCGCGCGTGGCCGCCAACGCGCCCCCGGCGGCGCCGCCGGTGAACACGAGAAAGAGCATCAACCCCAGCCAGCCGAGCTCGCCGACGACGCTGAGGTAGACGTTGTGGGCCACGAAGGCCTGGTGCGCGTCCGGCGGCGCGTAGAACGGCCAGTTGTAGACGAACGCGCCGATCCCCACGCCGAGCAGCGGGTGATCGCGGTTCATCTTCGCGCCCACCTCCCACGCGTGGACGCGGCCCATGGCCGAAGCGTCCTCCTGGAAGTCCTCCAGCGTCTCGTTGCGTTCCCAGAAGGTCTTCGGCGCGCACAGCACGAGGCCGATCGCCACGCAGGCCGTGATCGTCAGGGTGATCCACCGGCGCGACTTCTCGAGGAACACCCACAGCCCCATCGCCAGCACCAGCCCGATGAAGCCGCCGCGCGAGTGCGAGACCACGACCGAGCTCACCGCGAGGATGACCGCGGCGATCGCCGCGATCCGCAGCCACCACGGCGAGCCGCGCCGGGCGATTGACGCCACCGCCAGCGGGACGACGAGCCCGATGTCCATCGCCATGTGGTTGGGGTCCATGTAGACGCCCAGCCAGCGCGCGCGGAAGCCCTCCACCAGCGGCTGCCCCGAGTAGTACCAGTCGATGACGTGCCAGCTGGTGACGATGGACGAGAGCACCATCGCAGAGGCGAAGATCACCAGCCGCCGCGGGGTGGTGATGACGTTCACCATCGTCAGGTAGATCGCCACCAGCTTGAGGATCTCCAGCGCCGCGTCGCGGCTGATCTCCGGGACGATCGACCACGACGCCGACGCGTAGCAGAGGAGCCCGAAGGCGATGAGGGCGATCCCGCGGGCGCCGTCGAAGTAGAACGGTTCGCGCTTGCCCAGCCGCCGCACCAGCATGAACGACGCGGCGATGATCGACGAGACGAACGCCAGGCGGAGCGGCCCCAGCGCGGGGATCCACTCCGACGGAATCGTGTACATCACCACCGCGAACACCGTCAGCGCGGCGAACGCGATGCTGTCCCGCTTCCCTCCGCCCATGTCCCGGAGGGCTAGCAGCGCGCATGCCACATGGCCCCGCCCGCTTCGACTCAGGATCCGGGAGGTTGCGCGGCCGAGGGCGCGGGTGCGGCGGCCCTGCCTGAAACTTCTACGGTGCCTTCGTGCCGACGGTGGGAACGAGCGCGGCCACCGCGGGATCCACCCTTCCGTCCCTCAGCCAACCGGGCGCGACCTCCTCCCGGAGGCGCTCGAGCACGCGGTTCACCGCCGCCGCCGCATCCGCACGCTGCGCCTCCGGTACGAGCGCCGTGAAGAGCTCCATCACGCGCTCGCGCGTGTCGGGATCGACGGTCGGGTTGTCGGGTGTGCCGCGGAACAGCGCCGCCAGCGCACGGCCGAGGTCCGGCACCGGAACCGGCGCGACCTTCGGCGTCCCGTCTGCCGCGGCATGGGCGATGGCCGCGGCGAGCACCGCCTCCACGCCGAGCTCCTCCAGCGGCTTGCCGAACGTGGCCAGCGCCGCCTGCGCCCGCTCCCCGGTGCCGCCCAACAGCGCGCGCATCAGGGCGATCTGCGCGATCGCGCGATCGATGATCCGGGAGGACTCCTCCAGCTCGCGGCGCGAACGGAACGGCACCGGCTCCGCGCCCTCCACCTTGAGCGCGCGCAACGGGCGCTTGCGGCGGAGCGCGGTGAGCGCGTCGGCCTCCTCGCGCAGCGCGAGCCACACGTCGCCGATGCGGGACAACGGCTCGCGGGCGATCCGGTCGACGCGGAACTTGAGCTTGAGCGTGAGGGAGAAGCCGACCTGGAAGATCTTCCGCGCCTCGAGATCGCGGACGCACTCCATCGCGAGCTGGGGCGCGCCGCGCGTCAAGTGCTCGAGGCCGAGCGAGAGGTAGTCGCGGGTCATCTCGCCCACGCGGCGGACCGCGTCGAGATCGCCCGGGTCCTGGATCTCCGCCACCAGCGCGGCGTTGGCCAGCGCGCGCAGCTCCTGATCGAAGTTCTCACGCTCCTGGGGCGACAGATCGCGCAGCGCCGCGTCGAGGTAGTCCACCCGCTGCGATGGCGTCGACAGCGCCGTTTCGTTCGTGGCCGGCGCGGGCGGCGGCGTCCAGCCCACCTTGTCCGGATCCCGGAAGGCGAACAGCGCCATCGCCTCCTCCAGCGGCGGGAACCCGAGATCCTCCAGCCGCGCGGAGCGGAAGCGGTACGCCGTCTCCTCGAGCTCGGTAGGAACCTCCCACCGCGTGGCCTCGAGGAACCGCACCGTCTCCAGCGGGTTGCGGGCGATGAGGTCCTGGATGAGCTGGCGCAGCGCCGCCAGCTCCACGCCCTCCACGTGGAGTTCGATGAGGTACTTGCCCTCAGGCGTCTCGAGGGTGACCCCCTCGGGGTTCACGTCCGGGTTGGCCTCGAGGTCATGCACCGTGGTGAAGGCGCGAAGCATGAACTCGAGGACCTCGACGTCCAGCGCGTCGACCTTCGCGTACAGGTCGGCCTCGTCGTCGCCGCGGGCGGCGCGCAGCCACGTGAGTACCTGGTGCGGGTCTATTCGATCGCGCGTCCACGCGCCGAGATCGATGAAGGTGCGGAACTGCGCGGGTGAGGCCAGCTGGACGATCTCCGGGTAGTCCGCCAGCCCCACCTCCTGGAGCGCGTAGTAGAGGTCAGCCGCGGGCATCGCGCGGATGATCTCCTTCGAGTTGGGCGCCTCGGTCAGAGCGTCCAGCTTCTTCTTCGCCGGGAGGCGCAGGATCGACCGCACCGTCTCGGCGCGGGCGAGCGCCTTGTCTTTGCCATTGCCTTGAGACACGCCGCTTCGCCTAACGCGGCATCCGCGAGGTGTCCACCGCCGCGCGGGACGCTTCCATCCGCGGGAGCGGACGCACGGTGCCCTGGCGCGGACGCACCGGACGTCCAACCCGGCGAATCCGCGGCCCCCGGCCGTGGGCGGGCGGGTTGCAGCGGCGCGCGGGCCGGAGGTCAAACCATGATGCGTACGGCAATCCTCGCAGTGTGCGTGTTGTTCCTGGCGTGCAACCAACCCGTTCCCGGTCCCGCCGGGCCGCGCGGCCCCGTCGGTGACGAGGGCCCGCCCGGTCCTCCCGGCAACAGCGTGACGGTGAGGAATCTGATGACGGGCGACTCGAACTGCCCCACGGGAGGCGTGGAGCTCAGCGACGGCACCGGGACGCTCGGCTACGTCTGCAACGGTGCGCCGGGTGAAGCCGGCGAACCGGGGCCGCAGGGAGAGCCCGGCATGGCCGGCCCCCAGGGCCCGGCCGGTCCGGCGGGACCTGCGGGACCGGCAGGTCCGCCTGGGCCGAAAGGGGCGACCGGGCCACAGGGCCCCACCGGACCCCAGGGGCCGCAGGGGATCCAGGGCCCCAACGGCGCCACCGGGCCGCAGGGGCCTCCCGGCGTGAGCGACTACACGATCATGACCTCCTCGATCCCATTCTCGACCGGCAGCTCAAAAACCGTTCAGGTCAACTGCCTGTCGGGACGCAAGGTGCTGGGCGGCGGTGCGCGAGCGTTCCTCTCGAACGGCACGACCTACGCAGACGCGCGGATCACCGAATCGTACCCTCTGAACTCAACCACGTGGGTCGTCAGCGCCTCCGCCAGCACCGGATCGTCGAATTTCTGGAGCGTGGGCGCCTGGGCGATCTGCGGCACGGTCCAGTAGCGAGTGCTGCTCCGATTTCGGGGCGCGCATCCCGTCCGCGGGTGCGCGCCTTTCGTTTCGCCGAATCAGCGGAGGACGTCCAACAGCGTCCCCCACAGCTCGTCCACGCCGATCCGTTCGGTGGCGGAGAAGGGCAGGATCGTTTCGAGCGGCAGCTCCAGCTGCTTCGACAGCTCGACGAGCCGCGGCTTGCGGCGGGCCTTGTTGAGCCGGTCAATCTTCGTGGCTGCAACGAGAATCTTCGGGGTCCGCTCCTGCAGCCAGGCGAGCATCTCGTGATCGTCCGCTGTGGGGCCCACCTCGGCGTCGATGATCGCCACCACCACCTTCAGCGGCGCGCGCCGGGAGAGATAGCCCTCGATCATCTCCGACCAGCTCTCGCGTTCGGCTTTGGAGACCTTCGCGAAGCCGTAGCCCGGCAGGTCGGCGAACCGCACCGTGTGGCGCTTGCCACGGCGCTCGACGACCGCATCGAAGAAGTTGAGCGTCCGGGTGCGGCCGGGCGTGTTGGAGACGCGCACCAGCTTTCTGCGCTGGGTGAGCGTGTTGATCATCGACGACTTGCCGACGTTGGAGCGCCCGACGAAGGCGACCTCCGGGATGCCGTCTTTTGGCGCGCCCCGCTCGTCCACCGCCGTGGTGACGAACCGCGCGTCGACGACCTTGATCACGGGCGTGCCTGCTTCGGCGCCACGGGCGCGGCCATCAGCGCGATCACGCGATCGAGGCGATGACGGTACCGGCCCTCCGCGGACCCGGCGCGCACAGGCCGGGTGGGCGCCTCCTCTCGCCGCGCGGACTTCTTCTCCGGCAGAGCCTTCGGGTCCACCTTCCCCTGACGCCGCTGGCGCTCCGCGGTCCAGTGGTCGATCAGCTTGAGCTTCTCCACGAAGTCGAACGGCTGGAGCGACGGGGAGGACGCGTCGTGGCAGGTCCGGCACTCCTTCTCGGACGGGTCGTTGAGGCCGACCAGCCGTGCGAGCTCGGGATCGCGCATCACGTAGTCCGGGGAGTAGTACTGGCCGCCGCCGTGGCAGGTCTCGCAGCTCACCGACGTCACCTGCTGATCGAGGTTGGGCGCGTGACAGGTGGTGCAGCGCGCATCCCCCTTCTCCCGCTGGGAGAGCGACTCAAAGGCGCGGGCGTGCTTGGAGGACTTCCAGGCGGCGTACGCCTCCGGGTGACAGGCCTTGCAGCTTTCGGGGCCCATGAAGTCCGCGGCGAGCGCGGGGACGGAGGCGGCGAGAACGGCCGCGCCGGCGAGGGCGAAGACGGAGCGCATCGCGGGTCTGTTTACGGGACTGCTTTCGGCCCATCAAGGATTGGTGAACGTGCGCGCGGAGTTCCGCACTACAATCCACCCCGGGATGCGACGGCTCGCGCTCATCTTCTTCTGTGTTCTGTCTTCCGCGGCATGGGCGCGCGCGTGGAAGGGGATCGACCCGGGCACGAGCACGCGCGCGGACGTGATCGAGAAGTTCGGCCCGCCCTCGCGGACGGTCAAATCCGGCGACAAGGAGATCCTCGCCTATCTCGGCAAGCAGGCGATCAAGGGCACCACCCAGACGCAGTTCAAGGTCGATCCGAAGACCGGCGTGGTGGAGCGGATCGACGTCTTCCCCGGCCCGAAGATCGACAAGGCCGCCATCGAGAACAGCTACGGGAAGGCCTGCCCGCCGGGACCGCTGCCTGATTCGCCCTGCTACCTCAAGAAGGTCACCGACGACTTCCGGGTCTACTTCCACTACCCGCGGCTGGGCCTGGCGATCTTCTTCAACCCGGATGGCGTGACGGTGAACTCGTTCATCTTCCAGCCCCCGCGGCTGCCGGCGAAGAAGTGAGCGTCTTCTGGCCAGAGGGCATCCGGGTGATCGGGCTCACCGGGGGCATCGCCTCCGGGAAGTCCACCGTCAGCGGGATGCTGCGAGAGCTGGGGGCGCCGATCGTCGACGCGGACGTGGTGGCGCGCGAGGTCGTGGAGCCGGGGACGGAGGGGCTTGAGAGGGTGGCGGCCCGCTTCCCCGGCGTGGTGGGGCCCGACGGCCGGCTGGACCGCGAGCGGCTGGGCGCGCGGGTGTTCGCCAATGAGGCGGAGCGCCAGGCCCTCAACGCGATCCTCCACCCGCTGATCCAGCAGCAGGTCATCCGCCACGTCGAAGCGCTCGCGCGCGCCGGCGAGCGGCTGGCGATCTACGACGCCCCGCTGATCGTGGAGAACCAGCTCCACCACCTGCTGGATGGGCTCATCGTGGTGGCCGTGCCGCCAAAGGTGCAGCTGGAGCGCCTCATCGCCCGCAACGGATACTCGCCCGAAGAGGCCCGGGCGCGGATCGCCGCCCAGCTCCCGCTGGAGGAGAAGAAGAAGGTCGCCACCTGGGTGATCGACAACTCGGGCACGCTGGAGCAGACGCGCGAACAGGTCGAGCGGCTCTGGCGGTCGCTCACGGGTATGCTGCCGCCCCGATGACCGAGAAGAAGAAGTCCGCGGCGACGTACTTCGTGACCGGCTACCCCGGCTTCATCGGCAAGCGGCTGGTGGCGCACATCGCCCGTTCGGACGCAGCGGCCCGCATCTACCTGCTGGTGCAGCCGAAGTTCGCGAAGGACGCGCGGCGTTACGTGGAGCGGCTCGACCACCCCGACCGCATCGAGATCGTCACCGGCGACATCGTGGACATGCACCTCGGGCTGTCCGGCGAGGAGTACGCGCGCCTGTGCGACGAGGTCACCGACATCTTCCACCTCGCAGCGATCTACTACCTGGGCGTGCCGCGGGACACCGCGTGGCGGGTGAACGTGGACGGCACGCGGAACGTGATCGAGCTCGGGCGCGACTGCCGGAACTTGCGCCGGCTGAACCACTTCTCCACCTGCTACGTGTCGGGAGACCGCGTGGGGGTGATCGCCGAGGACGAGCTCGATATGGGCCAGTCCTTCCGCAACGCCTACGAGGAGACCAAGTTCCACGCCGAGAAGCTGATGCGCCGCGCGGCGGAGACGCTGCCGGTCACCATCTACCGCCCCTCGAGCGTGGTGGGCGATTCGCGGACCGGGGAGATCGACCGCTTCGAAGGCCCGTACTACCTCGGCATCCTGCTGGTGACGTCCCCGTTGAGCGTGCCGCTGCCTCTGCCCGGCAACGGCGTGGCGCCGCTGAACGTGGTGCCGGTGGACTTCGTGGTGGAGGCGGTGTGGGCGCTCTCGCGGGATCCGCGCGCGGTCGGCAAAACGCTGCACCTCGTGGATCCGAACCCGATGAGCGCGCGGCGCGTGTACGAGCTCATCGCCGAGAAGGCGAACAAGAAGCTGCCGCGCTTCAACCTCTCCGCGAAGGCGGCGGACGTGATGCTGCGGCTGCCGTTCCTCGAGAAGATGGCCCGGCCCCAGCGCGCGGCGATCAGCTACGTGAACCAGCTGGCCATCTACAACTGCCACAACACGCTCACGCTCCTGGACGGGACCGGGATCCACTGCCCACCTTTGTCGACGTACCTCGACACGCTGGTGGCGTACGTCCGTGACTACTACCGGCGCCGCCGCGAGGAGGCCTTCTCGGAGGATCCGCTGGATCAGCCAGTCGCCCAGGGCGGTGAATCGTGACCGGCCCCGAACCCGACGGCTCGGAGCTGGTGCTGCTCACCGTCTGCGGCGACAGCCAGGAGGCGGCCATCATCCGGTCGGTGCTGGAGTCGCAGCAGATCGCCTGCGTGGTGCAGGGCGAACAGCACCGGGCGCTTTTGGGGATGGTGGGCGCGTACATCGAACCGCGGGTGCTGGTGGCGGCGCGCGATCTCGAGGCGGCCCGGGCGCTGCTGTCCGCGCCGCCGGCCGAGCCGGAGCCGCCCCTTCTGGGCAAACCGGGCGAAGCGGTCGAGGGCGCGCTGTGCGCCGTCCACGAGCGGCGCGCCACCGCCACCTGCACGCGCTGCGGAGCGTTCCTGTGCGACCAGTGCAGCGTGCTCGACCGCACCGCGCCCGTCTGCGAGAGCTGCGACGATCGCCTCCTCCCCTCCCCGCCCGAGCGCGCCGCCGCGCGGCGCCGGAAGGGGCTGCTGTTGCTGGCGCTGTTGTGGGGCCCCGGGGCGATCGGCCTGGCAGTGCTGGTGATCCGTGAACTGCTGCGTCGATAGCGTTTGAATCATCCGCGGCGTGCCGCTAGGTACGCGCGCATGCCCACCCTCGAGCCAGGCGCGACGTTCACGCACGAGCGCACGTGCGACAAGTACCGGCCCATCTACTACGGGGCCGCCTCCGGAGACTTCAACCCGATCCACATCGATCCCGAAGTGGGCGCACAGGCCGGCCTCGGCGGAGCGATCCTCCAGGGGATGTGCACCATGGCGTGGGCGGTGGAGGCGGTGGTCAACGCCGTGGGCGATCCGGGCGCGCTCAAGAAGGTGCGGGTGCGCTTCTCGCGGCCGGTGGCGCCGGGGGACACCGTTACCTTCACCGGGAAGATCACCGGCGAGGGCGAAGGCGGCGGGACGCTGGTCGGGACGCTGACGGCGAAGAACCAGCGGGGCGAGGACGTGCTCAAGGGTGCAACCTTCGAGGTGGCGCGATGAGCATCGATCCTTCGAACGTGGGCCGCGAGTATGGCCCGTACACGTACACGCTGGGCGTGGAGAAGATGCGGGAGTTCGCCTACGCGGTCGCCGGCGGCGTGCCCTCCTCGAGCTTCGGCGGCAAGCCTCCTCCCGGGCTGAACCCGATCTTCTGGGACGAGGCGGCGGCCAAAGCCAGCAAGTACGGCGCGATCGTGGCGTTCCCCACCTTCGCCGTGAACTTCGCGATGAAACCGTTCACCGAAGCGGTGACCGACCCGCGGCTGGGGATCGACCTCGTCAAGCTCGTCCACGGCGAGCAGGCCTTCGAGTTCTTCGACGTGATGCGTCCGGGCGACGTGATGACCACCACCGGCAGGCTCACGGAGATCTACGAGAAGGCGGGCATGGACTTCGTGGTGATGGAGACGGAGTCGGTCAACCAGCACGGCCGGCGGGTGGTGAAGGCAGTTTGGACGGCCGTGATTCGGCGCTAGGTGCCTGCCGCCCGTCCGCCCGTTCACCGCTCAATCACACCCTCGTCGATCAGCTGCACGAGGATCCGCGCCGTATCCAGCCGCGACATCCCGCACACCTCGAAGAGGTCCTCGAACGTCACCGTGCCGTCCATCTGCGCCAGCACGAAGCCGGCGCGGTGGTCGAGGTTCAGCCAGATGATCTCGTCGTCCTTGAGCACCACGCGGGGACGGCTGGTCAACGGCCAAAGCTTCGATTCGTACATCGCAAGGAGCGTCTTCTCGCTCCGCTCGCGCAGCGACTGCACCTCGGGATCGGAGGGGGCGAGCTGCTGCGCCTTGAGGATGAGCTCCATCGCGCCGGAGTGATCGTCGAGGTCGAGCAGATCCCTCGCGCCGCGCAACAGCGTGTCCACCTCTTCGCGGATCCGCTGGGACTCGGCGGCGCTGGCGTCCTCGTGCCGCACGGGCGAACAGACCAGGTCCATCGCATCGCCGAGCCCGGGCTTCACGTCGTCCAGGCGCACGCCGGGGTTGGACTGGGAGTCCCACGCGCTCGTCGCATCCGGCGTGAACGTCACCGGCCGCACCACCGGGACGGGCGGGGGCTCCCCGTTCACGGCCGGGCCGGGCATGGGCGCGGCGAGCGCCCGCCAGTTGAGCTCCGACTCTTCGACGCGGGGCCGTAGCCCCGGGGGCACCGACGGACGCCCTTTGGACAGCGCGATCGACGGCTTCGGCGCGGCAGCGGGCGCAGCGGGGACGACCGGGGTCACCGTCCCGCGCCAGTCCACCGGCGCGGGTGACGGAGCCACCGCGGCGGGAAAACCTGCACCGGTCGCAACGCCCGCCAGCAACTGCTGCGCCCGCTGGTTGGACGGATCCAGCTTGAGCGCCTGTTCGAACAGGCGCCGGGCTCCATCCACGTCGCCGCTCATGTGGAGCCACAGTCCCGCCTCGACGAGTTGCGCTGCGCGCTGCACGCTCATCGATCAGCCGCCGATCCTCTGGATCACCCCGCGGAACAGGTTGAGCGTGCGCCCCATCTGATCCGCGCTCGCGGCGATCTCGCTCAGATCGTTCTTTTCCAGCGCGCGCCTCGCGTCCGCCAGCCCCTTCTCCGCCTTCACCAGCACGTCCGATCCGAACTCACTGCCGGATGTGATCGCCTTCACTCTGGGGAAGAGCTCGCCGATCTCGCGCAGCACGTTCTCCAGCTCGCCGCGCTTCTGCTTGAGCTCGTCGGACATCCTGGCCTCGAGCAGATAGTCCCGCTGCTCGTCCATGATGCGCCGGAGCTCGTCCTCGGTGAGGCCGCCGGACGCGGTCACGGTGATCGACTGGCGCTGGCCGGTCTCCCTGTCCCGCGCGGAGACGGAGAGGATGCCCTCCGCGTTGATCTCGAAGGTGACGTCGATCTCCACCTCCCCCCGGGGCGCCTCGCGCAGGCCGGTGAGGATGAACTCGCCCAAAAGCTCGTTCTCGTGGGCCAGCTCGCTCTCACCCTGAAGCACCATGATCTTCACCGTGGTCTGGTTGTCCTTGGAGGTGTTGAAGACCTCCGAGACCGACGTGGGGACGGTGGTGTTCCGGGGGATGAGCCGCCGGCTGTAGCCGCCGGCGATCGCCACGCCGAGAGACTGCGGGGTGACGTCCAGGAGCAGCACTTCGCCCTGATCGGCGACGAGCGTGTTGGCCTGGACCGCCGCGCCGAGCGCCACCACCTCGTCCGGGTGCACGCCCTTGCACGGCTCCTTCTTGAAGTAGTCGCGGACGCCCTCCACCACCTTCGGCATGCGCGTCATCCCGCCGACGAGGATGACCTCCTTGAGATCCTGCGGCCGGATCTTCGCCTCGCTGAGCACCTCCTCGCAGATCTTCAGGGTGCGGTCGCACAGATCCGCGGTGAGCTCCTCCAGCTTCTGGCGCGTGAGCACCGCCTGCAGGTGCAGGGCGGCCCCGCCACCGGGAGGCGTGGAGATGAACGGCAGGTTGATCTGCGTCTCCTTCACCCCGGACAGCTCGATCTTCGCCTTCTCCGCGGCGTCCTTGAGGCGCTGCAGCGCCATCCGGTCCTTGCGCAGATCGATGCCGTGCTCCTTGGCGAAGTTGAGCACCATCCACTCGATGATCCGCTGATCGAAGTCCTCGCCGCCCAGGTAGGTGTCGCCGCCCGTGGCCAGCACCTCGTAGACGTCGTTGCCCACCTCGAGCACGGTGACGTCGAACGTGCCGCCGCCGAGGTCGAACACCGCCACCTTCCCGGTGACGTTGCGGCCGAAGCCGTAGGCGAGCGCCGCCGCGGTGGGCTCGTTGAGGATCCGCAGGACCTCCAGCCCGGCGATCTTCCCCGCGTCCTTGGTCGCCTGGCGCTGGCCGTCGTTGAAGTAGGCGGGGACGGTGATCACCGCCTTGTTCACCGGCTTGCCGAAGTACGCCTCCGCGTCCGCCTTCAGCTCCGCCAGCACCATCGCCGCGATCTCGGGGAGCGCGTAGTCCCGACCCGCCATGCGGACGCGCACGTCGTCGTGCTCGCCGGGGACGATGTTGTACGGCAGCACCTTGATCGCCTGCTGCACTTGCAGCGAGCTGTACTTGCGGCCGATGAGGCGCTTGGAGGCGTAGACCGTCTCGGTGGGGTTGGTAATCGCCTGGCGCTTGGCGATCTGTCCCACGAGCCGCTTGCCGCTTCTGGAGATCGCCACCACCGACGGCGTGAGGTTCGACCCGGTGCGGTTCTTGATCACCGTAGGCTGGCCGCCCTGCACGGTGGCCACCACGGAGTTGGTGGTGCCGAGGTCGATACCGATGACGTGTTCGGGCATGCGCGTGACGGCCTTAGAACGGCCACCTCAGTTTCTTGAGCTGCTTCTTTGCCTCGGCATGGTCGGGCTTGAGTTGGAGCGCCTCCTCGAACTGGCGCTTCGCCAGCTTTTTCAGATCGGCGTCGAGCAGCACCATCCCCAGCAGCACCTTCGCGTCGACGTGCTTCGGATCCAGGTCCACCGCGCGCTGGGCGAAGGTCCGCAGGTCCTTCGACCTGTCGCCGAGCTGCTGCATGAGCTGCGCGGCCTTGAACGCCGCGCGGGCATTGGACGTGTCGATGGACGCGGCCGCCCGGTAGCGGGCCATCGCCGTGGACACGTCGCCCACCGCCTCCGCCTCCGCGCCCTTCTCCATTTCGGCGGCGGCGCGCAGTGCGTCGTTCTTCCGGCGGGCCTCGGCCTGCAACAGCTGGATGTCCTTGTTGTCCGGATCCAGCTGCAGCGCGAGGTGCAGGTCGGTCAACGCCATCCCCGGCTCGCCCCGCTGGATGTGGGCGCGGGCGCGGCTGACCAGCTCGGTGACGCGGGTGGTCTTCGCCAGGTACGGGTGGCGAGCCATCCGCGCGCGGCGCTCGCTCAACCGCGCCGGATCCAGCGCCGGGCCCGGAGCGGGCGCGCTCGGCGGCGGCGGTGGGGGCGGCGCCAGCTCCGGGTGCTTCTTCAGGTATTCCGCCCGGCGCTCGTCGTCCGAGAGCGTGTTGTAGGCGTCGGTGAGCTTCTTGAAGATCTTGTCGATCCGGTATTTGAAGCTCCCAAGATTTTTCCCGTAGTACCGGTCCGGGTGGTAGCGCCTGGACGCAGCGTAATAGGCCTGTCGCGCCTGCTCCGCGGTGGCGCCCGGCATCAGCCCGAGGAGCTCGAAGGCGTTGAGCTTGTCCAGCGCCCGCTCCAGGTCGAGGATCTCCTTCTTCCGCTCGGGCGTCAGGTCCACCTCTTCGCTCATCGCCGCGTCGACGGCGACGGCCGAGGGCTTCTGAACGCGCGCGGGAACCACCGCCCCCTTGGCACGGAGCGACAAAAGCACCGCGATTGCGCGGGGTTCGGCCATTCCGGACTTCTGGATGACTTCGTCGATCCGGGCGGCACGCCCCACCGCCAGGAAGAGCCGGTCCTCTTCGGGTGTGAGGCCGAGCCTGGACGGGTCCACGTTGGGCACCTGCGCCAGGTAGTCCGTTCGGGCCCCCAACCCGACGATCGTCTCGGACTGACTCAAGTGTTCGTGCCCCTTGGTGAATCAGTTCGGATTCTAGGGACCGGAACCAACCGAGGTCAAACGGGTTTCACCCTCAGCCGTGACAGTGAAACCCGAGGGATTACCCGCGGATGGCCTGTTCCATGATGGAAAGTGCCTCGTCCAACTGGTCACGGGTGGCGATGAACGCGGGGGCCATCCGCAGGGTGCGTTCGCCGGCGAGGTTGACGATGAGTCCGAGCTCGCGGCAGCGGTTCAGCACCGGGCCGGCCTCCTGGGCCAGCTCGCAACCGAAGAGCAGCCCCTTGCCGCGGACCGAGACGACCTTGTCGCCCAGACGCGCCTTCATCTTCTGCGCCTGTGCGAGCAGGTACGCCCCATTCTCCCGCACCGTCTCCAACATGGATGGCGTGGAGAGGATCTCGACCACGCGGGTGGCCACCGCGCACGCCACGAGGTTGCCGCCGAAGGTGGAGCCGTGGCTACCCGGCCCCATCACCTTTCCGACCTCTTCGCGGCACAGCATGGCGCCCACGGGGATCCCGTTGCCTAGCGCCTTGGCCATGGAGATCGCATCCGGACGGATGTCCTCCCACTGGAATCCGAAGAACTTCCCGGTGCGGCCCATCCCGGTCTGGATCTCGTCGATGAGGAGCAGCGCGCCCTCATCGTCGCAGATCCGGCGCAGCTCGCGGAGGAAGCCCTCCGGGGCCGGGTGCACGCCGCCTTCGCCCTGCACCGGCTCCACGAGGATCGCCGCGGTCCGCCTGCCCACCGCCTGCTTCACCGCCCCGACATCGCCATACGGGACATGGCGGAAGCCGGCAGGCAGCGGGTCGAACCCCTTCTGGTACTTCGGCTGACCGGTGGCGGTGAGCGTGGCCAGGGTGCGGCCATGGAAGGAGTTCTCGAAGCAGACGAACTCCACCCGCTCCGGTTCGCCGCGCTCCTTCTGGTAGCGGCGCGCCAGCTTGATGAGCGCCTCGTTGGCCTCGCCGCCGGAGTTGCAGAAGAACGCGCGGTCCAGGCCGGAGAGCGAAAGGAGCTTCTCCGCGAGCGCCACCTGTGGCTCGTTGTAGACGCCGTTGGCGGTGTGCCAGCACTTGTCCAGCTGCGCCTTGGCCACCGCCACCAGCTCCGGGTGGCAGTGCCCGAGCGCGTTGGTGGCGACGCCGCAAATCATGTCGAGGTACCGGCGGCCCTCGACGTCCCACACGTACACGCCCTGCCCGCGGTCGATTGCCACCGGCTGCTGCTTATAGTTGCCCAGAAGGACCTTCTTCGCGCGATCGATGACGGACTGATTGGTGGTGGCGGTGCTCACAGGATGTACCTCGAGAGATCCTCGTCCTGGATCAGGTTGGACAGACGCTCGCGGACGTAGGCGGCGTCGATCTGGATGTTGGCGCCCGGCGTGTCGGACGCGGAGAAGCTGACCTCATCCAACAGCCGCTCCAGCACCGTGTGCAAGCGCCGCGCGCCGATGTTCTGCGTCCGCTCGTTCACCGTCTGAGCGAGCTGGGCGATGGTCTCGATGGCGTCGTCGGTGAACGACAGGCGCACGCCTTCGGTGCCAAGCAGCGCGATGTACTGCCGCAACAGGGAGGTCTTCGGCTCCTTGAGGATGCGCACCAGATCCGCGCCGGTGAGCGGCTCGAGCTCCACGCGGATCGGGAAGCGGCCCTGCAGCTCGGGAATGAGATCCGATGGTTTGGAGACGTGGAACGCGCCCGCGGCGATGAACAGCACGTGGTCGGTCTTCACCTGGCCGTACTTGGTGTTGACCGTGGAGCCCTCGACGATGGGGAGCAGATCGCGCTGCACGCCCTCGCGAGAGACGTCAGGGCCGCCGCGGCCGCCGGACTCGCGGGAGGCGATCTTGTCGATCTCGTCGAGGAAGATGATCCCCGAAGTCTCCGCGCGGATGAGCGCCTCGCGCCGGACGCGGTCCTCGTCCACCAGCCGCCTGGCCTCCTCCTGCTGAAGCAGCTTCAGGGCTTCGGGGACCTTCACCTTGCGGCGGCGCGTCCGCTGGAAGCCGGGCATGTTCTTGAACAGGTCTTGGAGGTTGAAGCCGATCTCCTCCATCCCCTGCTGGCCGAAGTTGCGAAAAAACGCCGTCTGGTTCTCCGCGACCTCCACCTCGACCTCGCGGTCGTCGAGCGTGCCCGCGCGGATCTGGGCGCGGAGCTTCTCCCGTTCGGAGTCCGAGAGCGGGGCCGGGGGCGACGGCGGCGGCGGGGCGAACCCGAAGGCGCCCGAGGTGCGGG
>JADGHL010000188.1 GCA_019686135.1 Myxococcaceae bacterium
CTCCGAGGCGGTGGGGCCGGCCCGGAGCGCGGCGAAGCGGGAGGCGGCAAGGTCCACCACCTGGCCGTGCGAGACGGGCCCGGCCACCGTCACGACGAGGTTGCCGGTGACGTAGAAGCGCTCCAGGTGCGCTTCGAGCTGGGCGCGGGTGAGACGGCTCACGCTCTCGCGGGTGCCGGCGATCTTCAGGCCCAGCGGATGCGTGCCGAAGACCTCCTTGAGGGCGAGGTTGTCGAGGTCGATGTCGTTGCCGTCCTCGTCCACCTCATCCAGCATCTCCTCGAGGATCACCTGGCGTTCGGTCTCCATCTCCAGAAGGAGCGGCTGGGTGAGCATGTCGCCGAGGACGGAGAGCGCCACGTCCAGGTGCCGGGGATGGACCGGCGTGTAGTAGTAGCCATGGTCGCGGGTGGTGACGCCGTTGAGGTTCCCGCCCACGTCCTCCACCAGCGCGTTCATCTGGACGGTGTCGGGGTACTGGCGCGACCCGCGGAAGAACATGTGCTCGAGGAAGTGACTCACCCCGTTGTTCTCGGGCGTCTCGTGACGCGACCCGGCGCGGACGTAGACCGCGACCACTGCGCTGTGCAGGTGGGGCGTCTCGATGGTGACGACGCGCAGCCCCGAAGGGAGCACGTCCCGGTGATAGGTGAACGCCATGGCGACGCGTTTACTACCGTCCGCCACCCAGGCGCCGCAGGAACTCGCCTGCCTTTTCCCGCGCTTGGCGCTCGACCTGCTCCTCCACCTGTCGGCCGGCCATCCGGGATGCGGCCTTCGCGTCGATGCCGGTCAGCGCCGGCTTCTTCAGCGTCCCGCCGATCGTCACCGGAATCGTGAACGGGCCCTGGGGGATGAACGACTTCGAGAGCACGACGTCGCCGCGGAGCGCCAGCCGCTGGTCGAGGCCGATGCGACCCGAAAGCCGCGCGCCGCCGAACGGTGAGGTGAACACCAGGGGCTCCGAGAGCTCCATCCACCCGTCGCGGACACGGAAGGAAGCGGTGAGGTTCTCGAGCCGGGTGCCACCTTCGGTGCGATCGACGGTGGCGGCCGCCTTTGGCTGGCTTAGAAGGCGCAGCGCTTCGGTCACCGCCGGCCCGATCTGCGCGCCCAGATCGGCGGTGGTGAGCACCCCATCGCGCAAAGCGATCGTTCCGGTGCCGGTGAGCGCGCGGCGGATCGTCGCCCAGTCGGCGCCTTCGCCACGCAGATCGAGCGCGGCGTCGACCCGTCCCTGAAGCGGCGCGGCGCCCGAGACCGCGGCCATCGCACGCTCGACGTCGAGCTGCTGCAGCCGCGCGCGGAGGTTCCACCGTGGCACCGCCGGAGTGAGTTGGGCAGTGGTGCCGCTGGCGTCGACGCGTCCCCCGTAGAGGTCCGCGGACGCCGCCTCGAACGACAGGACGCCGTCGTGCAGCACGGCCTCTGCGTCGAGGTGCTCGAGCGTGACCCTGCCGTCGACGACGCGATCGATCTTCAGGCGGCCGCGCACCGCGAGGTTTTCGAGCTGTTCGCGCACCTTCGCAGGGAGCAGCGCCGCGCGCGGGGCCTGGCTCGTCTGGTGCGGGAGCGCGCCCAGGAGTTGGTCGAGATCGAGCAGGGCGCCCTGGAGCGAGAACTGCACCGCGCGCGGCGCCAACGAGGCGTGCGCGGAACCCGCTAGGTTCAGCCCGGGCCCCTGGACGTAGAGGCGGGAGAATTCGAGCGTGGACGTCCCCGCACGTGCAGGTTCGACGACCGTCTTCACATGAAAGCCCGCCCGGGCCGGTTCGCCGCGCAGCCGGACCGCGTCCGCTCTCCCATCTCCCTCCAGCGCGTAGCGCCCGTCCTTCGTGGCCACCTCGAGCTTCAGACCGAGCTGCCCGCCGGTCACGACCTCCGCCAGCTTCGCGGGAATGACTCCGCCCAAGCGCGTGAGCTGGGCACCTTCGAGCGCGAGCGTGCCCTGAAGCTCCGGCCACTCGCCGCGGCGCACGGGAGACGTCTTCAGCTCCACGCGCAGATTCTGAGCCTCCGAGGCGAACGCGCCCGTGCCCACGACCGACAGCTTCCGGCCGAAGCCGACGTTCCGCATCCGGAGATCGATCTGCCGCAACGCGACGGTGGCCTCGCCCGCGGCGGCACTCCGGTCGACGATGCGGACCTGTCCGCCGGTGACGTCGATCCGGGCGATCCGTACGTCGCGTTCGGAGGGCGGGGCGGAGGCGAGCCCTTCGAAGTTCCAGCTCCCGTCCTTCTTGCGCACGAGGTTCAGCTCCGGCCGGACCACGCTCACCGCGTCGACCCGGACCTCGTGGCCGAAGGAGCGGATGAGCGGCCACAGCCGCAGGTCGACTTCGGCCCGCTCGGTCTCCACCAGCGCGGGCTCCGTGGGCAGGCCGTGGACGACCAGGTGTTCGAGGGTGACGCGTGGGCGGGGAAAGAGCCGGGCATGGGCCTCATCCAGCGTCACCTCGCGGCCGATCCGTTCGGAGAGCTTCGGCAGCACCGCGTCCTTGACCCGCGCCGCGACCGCGTCGGAGTCGATGAGCGCGATGAGCACGCCGAACGCGGCGATGCCTACGACGAGCACGCCGACGACGACGACCGCAACCCTGCGGGCGGCGGACTTCGGACGGCGGAATGCGCGCTCCATCGACGGTCACCCCCGTAGGAAAGCTGGCACCGCCGGGCGCGCTAGCAACGGAATGAACAGGCCGCCGGGGCGGGCGATCGCGCGGTGGGCCGAAGGCCGGACGAGCTCAGGCGGCAGGCTTCGCGGCCTCGGCGGCCCGGGGGAGGACGATCCGGAAGGTCGTCCCCACCGACGGCGTGCTCTCGCAGGAGAGCTCGCCGCCGTGGGCCTGCAGGATCTGCCGTGCCACCGCGAGGCCCAGGCCGGTGCCGCTCTGCTTGGTGGTGAAGAACGGCTCGAAGATGCGCTGCTGCACCTCCGGCGTCATGCCCCGCCCGGTGTCGCGGAACACCACCTCCACGGCGTCCGGCAGCGCGCGGGACTCCACCGTCAGCGTGCCGCCCTCGGGCATCGCCTCGCGGGCGTTGCGGATCAAGTTGAGGAACACCTGGCGCACCTGGCCGTCGTCGATCAGCGCGCGGGGCAGCGCCTCGTCGAGGCGACGCTCCACCTTCACGTTGGCGCGGTCCAGCTCCGCCTGGGAGAAGTCGAGCACCCGGGCGATGACCTCGTTGAGATCGCCCGCGGTCAGGTGCGGCGCCGGGAGTCGCGCCATGCGCAGGTACTCCTCGGTGATCTCCGCCAGTCGGTCCACCTCGCGGGTGATGGCATGGAGGATGTCGATGGCCTCGGCCTGGTCGGCGGGGTCGTCGAAGCGGGCCCGGGCGAGCCCCTCCTCGAGCAGCTCGGCGTTGAGGCCGATCGACGAGAGCGGGTTGCGGACCTCGTGCGCCACCTGGGCGGAGAGGCGCCCCACCGCGGCCAGCTTCTCCGCGCGGACGAGCGCCTGCTGCTTCTCGGCGAGCTGGGCTTCGCGCTCCCTCAGCGAGCGCGCCATCTGGTCGAACTCGCGCGCCAGCACGGCGATCTCGTCCTGGCCCTGCACGCCGAGCTGGGCGCTGTAGTCGCCCTTGCCGATGCGGGACACGCCTTCGATCAGCGTCCGCACCGGGCGCAGCGCGCGCGCGGAGAGCGCGGTCACGAGGAGCCCCACGCCGATCGCCAGCACCGAGAGCGCGATGATGGTGATCCCCGTGCGGCGTTCGCGCCGTTCGGCGCCCTCCACGCGCTCACGGATCCGCGCTTCGATCGACTGGTGGAGCACCCGGATGTCGCGGCCGATCGACGACTCGAGCTGCTTGAGCTCTGCCATCTCGTCCGCGGCGGCGTTCCAGTCCGGCTCCGCGCGCTCCAGGCGGGTGAAGACGCTGTCCGACATCTGCTCGTACTGCTTGTAGCGGACGGCGAGATCCGCGAAGCGCTGCTCGAGATCGCGGAGGAACGCGCTCTCGGACTCGGGGGCGAACGCCAGCGCCGCGTGTGCGCGCTCCTTCGCGCTGGCGACGCGATCCGCCATCTGCGGCGGGAAGTACTGTCGCGCCAGCTTGATGAGAAAGCGCCGGGTCTCGACGTTCTTCTCGCCCAGAAGCCGCGCGGTGTCGTGCTCCTGGTTCTTGTGGAAGGACTCGATCGCGGAGGTGTCCTGGGACAGGTGCAGATAGCCCTGACTCACCAGGCGGATCTCCTGCTGGTTGCGGTGCATCTCCCCCACGCTGAACAGCGACACCGCGCCGAAGGTGGCGAGCACCACGGCGTAACCAAGGAAGATCCGGGTCGCGAGGGAGAGATTCATCCGTCCGTAAGGGGGCGCTTACATTGACCGACCCTTGGCGCGCTCAGTACGCTCGCGCGCCACTGATGCGCAAGTCGGCGGTTTTTCGTCAGATTCTATGCCGATCGCGCCGGTCGCCGGTGATGCAAGGAGCCCGACGATGATCCGCACCAGCCTGGTCCGTCGCTCGGCGGCGGTCCTGTTGTCCGCGCTGACCGTGCAGGCGATCAGCCTTTCCGTCCTCTCGTCCGTCGCGCTCGCCCAGGACGCCGCGCCGCGGATCGTGGTCCTGCCGGTGTCGGTGGGGCCGGCGGTACCCGCGAAGGCGCCTTCGCGTTTCCGCGATCTTCTGGAGGAGGAGCTCAAGAGCCGCGAGACGATCTCGGTGGTGCCGCCGAAGACGAACCCCGAGCCGCCGAAGCCGCCTGCCGAGCTCTCCGCGACGCCGCCCGCGGAGGCCTTGAGAGCGCTCGAAGAAGGGCAGGCGGCTTTGGCCGATCTCCGGTTCGACGATGCCGCGCGTGCGCTTCAGCAAGGCATCGCGAAGATGTCCGAGCACCCGGAGGGGATCGACTTCGAGAAGCTCATCGACGCGTACGTCTCGTTGGCGGTGGCGTCGTTCCGGCAGGGGGACGAGGAGGCCGCGCAGAAGGCGCTGTTCGCCGTGGTGCGGCTGTCGCCCGGCTATCAGGTGCCGGACGGTAAGTACCCGCCGATCTTCGTGCGCGAGGTGCAGAAGGCGAAGCGCCGCGCGGAGAAGGCCATCCGCGGCGCCGTCTCCATCGACGGCCCCGCCGGCGCCACCGCGTTCGTGGACGGACGGAACGTGGGGGCGCTGCCCGTGGTCCAGGACAACCTCGTCGCCGGTCCGCACTTCGTGAAGGTGGAGGGGACGAGCGGCGAGCTGTTCGGTGCGGTCGTGGACGTCAGACGCGGGACGACGCGCGTCACCGCGACGCCGCAGCCGGTGGGCGGACGCGCTCCGGCAAAGGTGGCGGGGATCATCGGCCCGGTGCTGGATCGCGCCGCGGTGACCGAGGTGGCCGAGACGATCGACGCGCTCGGCGCGGACTATGCGGTGGTCGGCTGCCTGTACCGCTCCGGCGAGCACCAGCTCACCGCCGCCACCGCGGTCTTCTCCGCGCGCGTGCACGGCTTCGCGGTGGTGCGGCCGTACACGTTCGACGAGGAGCTGCTCACCGCCAACGTCGAGGCCTACAAGCTGGCGGACGACATCACGGATCTGGTGGGCGAGTTCCCGCGCGCGGTGGCGTTGCCGGTGGACCTGGGCGCCGGCGCGTCCGCGTACACGCCCACGAACGCGGTCGCGGTGCGCACCCAGGAGGTGGACCTCGACATCGGAGAGCGGCGGACCGCGCTTCTCCCGCGCCGCGATCGCCCCGCGGCCACGAAGGACGAGACCCCGCATCTGGTCCCCGACGATGACGAGGTCCACGCCATCAACGGCGGGGCGGTCTCCGCCGATTACGCCCGGCAGATCCAGGACGATGAGGTGCCGGGCGGGGAGGTTCGGAAGGGCGGAGTGCCCTGGTGGGTGTGGGCAGTGGCCGGCGTCGCCGTCGTGGGCGCGGCCGGAGGGACGTATTACGGAATCTCGCAGGCCACCCGGCCAGTGACGGGAACGGTGACCGCGCGGTGGTGATGAGCTCCATGGATCTTCCTCTTCGGATGCGGCCGAACGGACCCTCGTATCTCGCGGCACTCGCGGGCGTGGTGTTGGGAGCGCTTGCGACTGGCTGCCAACCCAGGGTGGTGAACTACCAGGTACGGGTCGTGACCAGCGCGTGCGTCGCGCCCTCGCCGCTCGAGAACGTGACCCACATGCGGTTCCGGGTGACCGGGGACGGGCTGGAGGAGCCGATCGTCATGGTGGTCCCCGAGACCGACGCGGTGGTGGAGATCCCCGAGATCCCCGCGGGCACGAATCGGACGATCGAGGTCCGTGCCTACGACGGCGATCCTTCCGCCGGCGGCAAGGTGGTGTCGATGGGCAGCTCGCTGCCCTTCACCGTGCCGGACGTCGTGCCCGAAGATCAGACGCCGACCGAGATCACCATCTTCCTGCGGCGCGTGGGCGTGTTCACGCCACCCTCCACGGCGGATGCGCCCACCACCTGCAGCATGATGCTGGAACCCCGCGCCGGCCACACCGCGACGCTGCTCGCCGACGGGCGGGTGTTCATCGCGGGCGGGTATCACCTCAGCAACGGCAACATCGACGGCTCGCTGGACACGACGGAGATCTTCAACCCCGGGACCGGGACGTTCGAGAAGGCCGCCGGCCTTCTGGTGCCGCCGCAGAACACCAGCTCGCTGGCCCGCGCGTTCATGGGCGCCGTGCTGCTGAAGAACGGCCAGGTGCTGCTTGCGGGCGGCGAGACTTTCAACCCGCCGGCGGGGCTGTTCCCGGTACGGTCGATCCTCATCTACGACCCCACCACCAATACCTTCGGCAAGTTCGACATGAAGCTTCCGCGACGTCGGCCGGGCGTGGCGGTGGACTCGGGTGGGCGCGTGCTGATCGTCGGAGGCACCGACGGGCAGGGCAAGCCGGTGGAGTACGCCGAGTGGTACGACCCGGAGAAGGGGCCGCACCTCGCGCGGACCGAGGACCCCGCGGATCTGGCGGCGGAGAACCCGCGACTGCTGCCGGTGAAGACGCCGCGCGCCGGGATGGCGGTGGCGCCGGTGCAGGGCGGGAGGTTCATCGCCGTCGCCGGTGGCACCGACGGCGTGAAGCTGGCGGACGAGGTGCTGTTCTTCAACTTCGACGGGACGACGTTCCAGGCATCGCCGTCCACCGTGCGGCTGCGCGAGGTCCGGTACGCGCCTGGGATCGCCCCGTTCAAGGACTCCAACAACCTGCTGGTGGCAGGCGGCTACAACAGCTCGACCGAACCGATGACGTCGCTCAACTCCTCCGAAATAATCGCCACCGACGCGTTCAACGTCTCGGACGGGCAGGTGCTCTCGCAGGCGCGCGGAGACGTGTGCGTCGCGCCGCTGCCGGATGGGCGGGTGGTGATCATCGGCGGCCGGCTGGACGGCGGCCCCGGCGGGCTCTCCTCGGCGGCGGGTGAGATGATGATCCCCAACCCCAGCGGAGGCGCCAGCACCGTGGCCCTGCCGCTTCTGGACTTCCCGCGCTACCACCACACCTGCACCACGCTAAAGGACGGGTCGGTGCTGGTTTTGGGCGGCGTGGAGCAGAGGGCCACCGGCGCCCCGCGCGTGCTGCAGGACGTGTACATCTACACGCCGCCGCCGCTCGACTGAGGCGAGATTCCGGCTTCGCGCGTCGGCGCGGGTGAGCGGCGCTGGCCTCAGGTCGTCGCGGGGCAGGGGGACCGCGTCGTGTGATGCCGCCTCCCCGGACGGACCGCCGGACTGCGCAAACTGGCGCGCGCGCAGGGCATCGTGCGAGGTGTGTTCTGTGTCGAGTGATGCCCGCTTCCGCCGGATGAATCGCGGGTCTACGCGGGCCTGGCGCCCGCGTCGGGCATCTTGCGCGCTGAGCTCT
>JADGHL010000058.1 GCA_019686135.1 Myxococcaceae bacterium
GCTGCTGTCCGTGCGGCACTGCGGTGAAATTGCCCCGGATATTCCGCGGCTCCCCACGCGGCGCCGCTGCCGGGTGTAACGGTCCGATGAGATCGCGCCCGATGTCGCGCGCCGGGCATTCCACGCTGCGGTGGTGTTGGTGCCTCCGTCCGGTCCAATGACCCAGGCGTTTCAGGCCGGTGCACCACCGCTGTGCTGGAGTCCGGCGGGGCGGGCCGCCGCGATCGCGCCGGATGTTCCGTGCCGGTGGTCCGCGCCCCGCTGCTGCCGAGCGCCGAATGTCCTGCGCAGGGGGACTGCACACTGCGCTGCTGTCCGTGCGGCACTGCGGTGAAACTGCCCCGGATATTCGGCGGCTCCCCACGCGGCGCCGCTGCCGGGTGTAACGGTCCGATGAGATCGCGCCCGATGTCGCGCGCCGGGCATTCCACGCTGCAGTGGTGTTGGTGCCTCCGTCCGGTCCAATGACCCCGGCCGTTTCAGGCCGGTGCACCACCGCTGCGCTGGAGTCCGGCGGGGCGGGCCGCCGCGATCGCACCCGAATATTCCGCGCCCAGGCGTTACGTCGCGCTGCTGCCCCGCGCGGCGGTCCGATACGATCGCCCCGGATGTTCCGCCTCGCCGCCGCCATCACCCTGAGCCTCGCTGCGCTGGGAACGCCGCTCCGGCAGGACGGCTATTCGTTCCGACCGCCCGAGCGGTTCCGGATGATCCGGATGGAGCTGTTTCACGGCACGCGCGCCGGCGCGGTGGCGGTGGGACCTGTGCGCGAGCGTTATCTGTCCGCGGCGCTCACTGATGGTGATGGCCCCGACGCCGCGTCGTTGATCATCGCCATCGTGGGCGAGTCGTTCTCCGCCACGCCGTCTTCGCGAGACGCGTTCTCCACCGCGGTGGTCCACCACTTTGCGGACGAGCTGGGGATTCCTCTTTCGCTGGAACGGGTGGAGTTGGTGCGCGGTCCCGCGCCGCGAATCGAGGTGACGGGAACGATCAAACAGCAGGATCAGGTCCGCACCGTGCTGATCGCCGCCATGGGGGGAGAGGGCCGGCACGCGGTGGTGACCTTCAGCGCGCCCTCTGGCCGGTTCGATGCGCTGCGGCCACAGGTGCGCGCGTCGCTGGACACGTTCCAGGCGGAGACGCCTGCTGCCGGCACGTGGTCGCGGAGCGTGGCGGGCGTGGTGGCGGTGCTGCTCGCGTTCGCCCTGTTCGTTTCCTGGTCGCTGTGGCGGCGGCGCCGCGAGCGCGCCCGGGAAGGGAAGGAGTGATCCCTACGACCGGGTCTCGATCGCGCGCTTCATCCAGCGCACCAGGTCCGCATCCAGATCGCCCGGGCCATACAGCTCGATGCGGTGGGTGACGCCGTCGACGCCGCCGAGCCCCTTGCAGGGACGCAGGCGCCCGCGGGCGGAAACGGGGCCGAGGCACAGCCCCAGATCGGCGCGGACCGCGGAGGTGGCGCGAAAGACCGCGAACGGCTGGCGCGCGACGAAGCGCACGACGTTCGGCAGTGGCTCGCACCGGACGCGGGGGTACAGGCGCCGCGCAATGTGCACCAGCCCATCGTAGAGCGGGCGCAAATCGGCCTTCCGTCCCTTGAACTGCGCCGCCAGAAGCTCCTCCGGCGAAGGAGGAGGGGGCGGCGCTTCGACCCGGATGTCCTCGGAGAGCTCCTCTTCGATGCGACGTTCCACGGTGCCGGGCAAGCTAACCCACCTGGCAATCGCCAGCCCGTTCGTTCCAACGAACGGGCCCGCGCAGGTCGGGCGCGGGGCGCTCGGGTTCCTACGCCCGCACCTCCGGGCCCGGAGGGGCCTCGCCGGTCTTGGTGACTTCGCCGGTGGGGCCCATCGTGGTGCCCGGCTTGAACGGGTCCTGCTCCAGCGCCGCCTTGAGGACCTCGTCCATCCGCTGCACGAAGACGAACTCCATCTCGTTCTTCGCTTGCTCCGGGACGTCGATCAGATCCTTGCGGCAGCGCTCGGGGAGGATCACCCGCTTGATGCCCGCGCGGTGGGCGGCCAGCACCTTCTCCTTGATGCCGCCGACCGGGAGCACCAGCCCGCGGAGCGTCGCCTCGCCGGTCATCGCGGTGTCGCTGCGGACCTTGATCCCGGTGAGGAGCGACGTGAGCGCGGTGAGGATGGTCACGCCCGCCGAAGGGCCGTCCTTGGGGATGGCGCCCGCGGGGAAGTGCAGGTGCAGATCCGTCTTCTCCAGGAAGTTGGACGGGATCCCCAAAACGTCGGCCTTGCTGCGCAGGTAGCTGAGCGCCGCCTGGGCGGACTCCTTCATCACGTCCCCCAGCTGGCCGGTGAGCGTGAGCCCGCCCTTGCCCGCCATCTTGGTGGCCTCGATGAAGAGCAGATCCCCGCCCGCCGCGGTCCAGGCCAGGCCCGTGGCCACGCCCGGGACCTCGGTACGCTCGGCGACCTCCGAGTAGTAGGTCTCGGGGCCGAGGATCTCCTGTACCCGCTTGGTGTCGATCACCTGCTTCTCGGTCTTCCCGCCGGCGACGTCCACCGCGACCGCGCGGCACACGTCCGCGATGCGGCGTTCGAGGTTCCGCACGCCCGCCTCGCGGGTGTACGAGGTGATGATCGTGAGCAGGCCCTCGTCCGTGATCTCGATGTGATCGCCGGTGAGCCCGTGCTCACGCAGCTGCTTCGGGATCAGGTGGATCTTGGCGATCTGCTGCTTCTCCTCGAACGTGTACCCGGACAGCTCGATGATCTCCATGCGGTCCCGGAGCGGGCCGGGGATGGGCTCGAGCTGGTTGGCGGTGGCGATGAACATCACCTTGGAGAGGTCGAACGCCACGTCGAGGTAGTGATCCGAGAACGAGTTGTTCTGCTCCGGATCCAGCACCTCCAGGAGCGCCGCCGACGGGTCGCCGCGGAAGTCCGCCCCGAGCTTGTCGATCTCGTCCAGCATCATCACCGGGTTCTTGGTCCCGGCCTTCTTCATCGACTGGATGAAGCGGCCAGGGAGCGCGCCCACGTAGGTGCGCCGGTGCCCGCGGATCTCCGCCTCGTCGCGCACACCGCCCAGGCTGAGCCGCACGAACTTGCGGCCGGTGGACTTCGCCACCGACTGACCGAGCGAGGTCTTGCCCACACCCGGCGGCCCGACCAGGCAGAGGATGGGGCCGCGCATGTCGTTCTTCAGCTTGCGGACCGCCAAGTACTCCAGGATCCGCTTCTTCACCTTCTTGATGCCGTAGTGATCCGCGTCGAGGATCTTGCGCGCGTTCTCGATGTCGAGGTTGTCCTCGCTCATCTTCGACCACGGCAGATCCGCGATCCAATCCAGATAGGTGCGCGCGACCGTGTACTCGCTGGAGGCCGCGGGGATGGTCTTGAGGCGGTTGAGCTCCTTCTGGGCGACCTTCTCCACCTCGGGCGGCAGGCCGGCCTTCTTGAGGCGCTCCTGCAATTCGTCGAGCTCCTCCTCTTCCTCGCCGATCTCGCCCAGCTCCTCCTTGATCGCCTTGAGCTGCTGGCGCAGGTAGTACTCGCGCTGGGTCTTCGACATCTCGCCCTTCACGGCGGAGTCGATCTTGTTGGAGAGCTTGAGGATCTCGCGCTTTCTGTTGAGCAGCTCCAGCACGAGCTTCATCCGGGCCTTCAGATCCACCGTCTCCAGGACCGCCTGCTTCTCCTCGATCGGCACGTCCACGTTGGCGGCGATGAGGTCCGCCAGGTGGCCCGGGTGGGTGATGGACTCCACCAGCTCGGTGGCGGCGGCCGGCAATTCCGGCATCAGCTCGATCACCTCGCGGGCGAGCTTCTTGAGGTTGATGCCGAGCGCCTCGACTTCGACGTTCTCGCCGGCGGTGCGGTCTTCGATCGGTTCCACGCGCGCCTTGAGGTAAGGCGTCTCCTGGACCAGCTCCAGCACCTTGAAGCGGGCGAGCCCCTGCACGACGAGCGAGTAGTTGTCCTCACCCATCTTGAGCAGCTTGACGATCCGGGCGACCGTCCCCATGGAGTACAGGTCGGCGGCCGACGGATCCTCCTCTTCGGCGCGGCGCTGCGTCACCACGCCAATCACCTGATCGTCGCGCACCGCGTCCTTGATGAGAGCGATGGTCTTCTGGCGGCCCACGGCCAGCGGCAACACTCCGCCGGGGAAGAACACCGAGTTCCGCAACGGGAGGATCGGCAGGACCTGCGGGATGTCTTCCTTGTTGATTGTTCCCGGTGGGGTCATCGCGGAGGCCATGGCGGCGGCACCCGACGGCTTCTTCTTTTCGTCTGACATGTGTGTCCCTGTCGCTCCTTGATCCCGTTTGATAACGACAAGCCCTCGAAATTTCAGGGGCTCCGGGAGATCCAACAGCAGGGTGGGCTTAATGCAGCGGACCCAACCTAGCAACCCATTCCCCCCGAGCGAACCCCCCTCTCGCATGGATTTTGGAAGGCCGGATTCCGTGCGAGACAATCCTTGAGTTGGACGCGCGGTGGCGCCTTTGCTGAGGTGGACGTGATGGGTGGCTCGCACATTCGATCGCTCGCCGGCCTGGTGGGGGCGGTGGCGCTGCTCTTGTCAGCCTGCACCTCACCCGTCGATGCGCCGGGATCCACGGTTCCGGGCCGATGCACCGCGGAGGCGCCGCTGGTGGCGCCGCAGAAGACCGACATCCTCTTCGTGATCGACGACTCCGGATCGATGAAAGAGGAGCAGGAGGGTATCGCCTCCGAGCTGCCGGCCTTCATCGACGAGCTCAAGAAGGGCGGCGGCGTCGGCCACGACTTCCAGGTCGGGGTGATCACCACCAGCGTCTACCAGAACGCCAACTTCGGGGCCGGGCTGGACTACGACGAGTACCCCGCCGCGTCCGGGCGGCTGCAGGCGGTGCCGGGGACCGGGGAGACGATCCTCCGCTCCGGCGATCCCGACCTAGTGGAGAAGTTCGCGAAGCTCGTGCAGCAGGGCACGGGCGGCAGCGGCCAGGAGACGCCCTTCGAGGCGGTGCGGCTCGCGGTCACCGGCGACCTCAACCCCGGCTTTCTGCGCGACGGCGCCCGCCTGCTGGTGGTGGTGGTGAGCGACGAGGACGACTGCAGCGAGATGCACCGCCCGCCGACGGTCTGGGTGGGGCCCAATCCAGCGCGCAATTACTGCGACGAACAGAACGCCGCGCTCACCCGGGTGGAGGACTACGCGGAGATCTTCCGCTCGCTCACCGACTCCACGGGCGCCCACCGCCAGGTCCTGTGGGCGGCGATCGCCCCGGTGTCGGTGACCAACAAGGAGGCGAAGGCGGAGGTGGTCAACGGCCGGCTGCGCAACGTCGATTGCCCCACCTCCTTCGCCCCCGGCAAGCGGCAGCGGGAGATGGCGGCGCTGTTCGACGAATCGCTGCAGAACCTCGACTCCATCTGCAGCGCCTCGTACCGTGACAGCCTTCTCGCGATCGCGCAGATCGCGAACGTCACCCAGTCTCTGGAAGTGCGCAACGTGCCGGACCCGCGGCTGCTCAAGGTGGAGCTGACCCGCGCGGACGGATCGGTGCAGGCGTGCACGCTGGCCAACGGCGGCATCACCTGGCAGCCGCCCACGGACGACCGGCCGGGCCGCGTGTTCTTCACGGGCGAATGCCCGCGGAAATTCGACGACGAGAGCGTCGTCCTCAGGATGATCTGCGCGGGCTGATTCGGCTCAGCGCGACGCCGACCCGTTCGTCCAGGGCAGCGCGTCCAGGCGGGTGGTTTCGGGAATCCGGAGCACGAAGTCCGCACCGAAGGCGCGGGCGGGCGTGAGCGCGCCGTGGGGGTGCAAAGACAGCGTCTCCTCCACCGCCAGCACGGACGCGCAGGCGGTGAACCGGTAGCTCTCGCAGGTCTTCAGCCAGGCCTCCTTCGACTCGCCGGCGGCGTTCTCCGCGCGCGCATAGACGAAGCTCAGGCCGCGGCTGCGCGCCGCTTCGGAGGGGCCGCGCATTTGCCGCTCCACCAGCGACTCGAGGATCTGCCGCACCCGAGCGGGCCGGGTCAGAAGCGGTGCGGCGCGGCCGGCCAGCTTCAATACCTTCGCCGCCCGCGGGTTCACGGTCAGGTACGTCGTGATGTTGGGGATGCCCGTGGTGTGGAACGCGGTGACCAGATCGCCCCAGGGGATCGGCACGACGGTCTTCTCGCCGTGGGAGAAGCGGAGCCGGGTGATGCCCTGCCCGAAGGGCACGGAGATCAGCACGCCGTCGCGCCGGACGAAGCCGCCGCGGGGCAATGCCTCGATCATCGACTTCACCGTGCCCGCGCTCGGTGCGCCGATCGGGCTGATCGCGATCGTGAGCGAGGTGGGATCCTTGATCTGTTCGGCGACACGGCGCGCCAGACAGTCGGTGGGGACCACGTCGAAGCCGACGCCGGAGATCACCGCCACGTCCTTCTCGCGGGCCTCCCGGTCGGCGGCGAACGACTGCTCGAACACCGGGATCTCCCCGGTGATGTCGAGGTAGTGCGCCCCCGCGTCGAGGCAGGCGCGCAGCATCGGCCCGGCGGTGTGGACGAAGGGGCCGGCGGCGTGCAGCACGAGCGCGTGCCCGTCGATCGCCTCCCGGAGCGCCTTCGCGTCGTCCAGCGGCACGGCGATCGACGGGAGCTCATAGCGCGCCGCCAGCGGCCGGAGCTTCTCCGCCGAACGCCCCGCCAGCGTCGGCCGGTGACCGCGGCGCACCGCCTCTTCGACGATCAGCTCGCCGGTGTAGCCGTAGGCGCCGTAGATCATCCACCGACCGTGCATGTCCCCTCCGGTCCTGCGCCCGTAGCCTGGCGCGCAGGGGAGCGGCCGTTCGCACGCCCGCTGAGCCCCATGGTAAACGGCCGGTCATGCGCCCACTATCATCGTTTTCCCTGATCCCGGTGGTGGTCGCCCTGACGGTGCTGCCGGGATGCAAGCCGAAGTACCCCACAGTCGAGGAGATGGCCGAGCAGCGCCGCCAGAAGTTCGCGGCGATCCTCGACGCCCACCGCGCCGCCTCCACGGCGCAGCTCAAGGCGCTGCATGCGATCGCGCGCGAGGCCCTCGCGGCGCCGCCGGTGACGGCGTTCGAGCCTCCTTCCGGCCCGGTGGACGAGGCGCTCACCCTTTTGCGCAACGTGGAGGTGCTGGCCGGCGCGGACCACTCCGCGAAGCTGGAGCTGCCGAGGGAGACGGACGGTCTGAACTGCGCGGTGCTGGAGCAGGCGTTGAACACGCCGGGCTACAACGATGACATCTCCTTCAGCCTCGAAAACCACCTGAAGCGGCTGGAGGCGCTGCGCTTCGTCGCTCTCGTCCGCGTGCGGGACTACACCCCTCCGAAGGTCGTGATGGCGGGCCAGCGGTTCGAAGGCGGACGCGCCAGCGGAGACGTGCTCGTCTATGCGCTGGATTCGCGCCAGCGCGTCGGCGCGTTCCCCTTCGAGATCTTCCAGAACGATCACGTGAGCGTCCGCGGGAAGACGGAGGTGGACATCCAGCGCGAGCTCGACAGCAACTTCGCCAGCGACGTCCAGATCAAGGTCAAGCGCGCGTTCGGGGACTTCATCGACCACAAGGTGCCCTCCACCGCTCCCGGCGTCGCCCAGGCACAGGAGAGCGCGCGCTGGGAGAACAAGGTGGAACTCGCGATCCTGGAGACCGGGCTTCTGGGCGGGGTGGAGAAGGTGGAGGTCGATCCCGCGGCGGGTGAGCGGCCTGCGGTCATCGTCCACGCGAAGTATCCGGACGCGCTCCGGATGAAGGACGGGTCGGCGCGGTCCGAGGTCACCGAGGCGGTGAAGAAGGTGCTCGGCCGCGAGGCCGTCATCCGGATCGTCCCGGTGGACACGAAGTGACGGCTCAGCGTTCCTCGCCACGCAGTCGCGCGTAGAGCACCTGATCCCGGATCCGGCCCTCCTTGATCGCGTTGCGCCGGAGGAGCGCCTCGCGGGTGTAGCCCGCCTTCTCCAGCACCCGGCAGGAGGCGAGGTTGTCGGCGAAGACGAGGGCGAACAGGCGCTCCAGCTCGCCGAAGGTGGAAAAGACGTGTGAGGTGAGCGTGCGGAGCGCGGCGGTGGCGATCCCCCGGTTCCAGTACGCCCGCCCCAGCCAGTAGCCCACCTCCGCGCCGCAGCGCTCGATGTCCGTGCGGAGCTGGATGCCGATCCCGCCCACCAGCCCGCCGTCGACCTCGATGGCGAACGAGGTCACCGGCCGAAGGTGCGCCACCAGGCGGATCCAGCTCTCCGCTTCCGCGAGCGTGTACGGGTGGGGGAAGCGGTCGCGCATGTTGCGCCAGATCGCCAGGTCGTTCGCGTGGTGTGCGATCGCCGCCTCGTCGCCGTGGCGGTAGGGGCGCAGCCGGCAGAGTCCGGCGTCCAGGATCGGCAGGTCGGTGCGGGTCATCGATCGTGCTCCGGGGCCGGTAAATCGGCCTGGAATCGGACCGGGGCGGTCCGGAAAGGGCCCGGGTTCCGGGGAGTTGTCAGACCGTCTTGCATACTGAACACGCGTATAGCAGCTTGTTCGGAGGCACGGTCATGGATGGGGCGGCAGCGAAGAGTCCGGCGGTGGTGGAGCGGCTCCGGGAGGAGATCCGGCGGTTGCAGGCGGCGCCGAGAAGCTACCTCGCGGTGCTGCGGACTGGGGTGAAAGCGTTCGACGCGTTGTTCCCGGAGGGAGGGCTCCCGCTGGGCGCGGCGGTGGAGCTGTGGGGAGAGGCCGCCTCCGGGCGGACCAGCCTGGCCTTACGGGCTGTGGCGGCGGCGGGGCGCGAACAGCGGCTGAGCGCGTGGGTGGACGGCCCGCGCGAGCTCTACCCGCCGGCCGCCTCCGCGCTGGGAGTGGATCTGTCGCGGCTGTTGATCGTCCGCCCTCAGGCGCCCGGGAAGCTGGTGTGGACCGCGGTGCAGCTTCTGCGCAGCGGGGCGTTCGCGTGCGTGGTGCTGGATCTGACGCACACCGGGGTCCGGCTGCAGCTGTCCGAGGGCAGAAAGCTGCAGGACGCGGCGCAGAAGGGCGGGACCCTGCTGGTACTGCTCACCCCGAAGAACGCGCCCGGGGATGGGTTGATGCGGCTGGCCACCGAGGCCGAGGGCGTGACAGGCCTGAAGGTGGAGCTGGTGCGCAGCCGGCGCGGCGCCATCGGCCGGCGGGCGTTGATCCGCTGGGACGCGCTCTACCCCGGGCGCGGCCCGGTCTACCGGTACGAGGCGCCCGGGACGAAGATCTGGCCACCGCCGGCGGCGGACGCGCCGGATCTCTCCTTCGAACGCCCGAAGAGCTGGCGGGAGCGCAACGAGTCCGTGCGGCACCGGGTGATGCCGTGCTCGGTCCTCGGCGCCGGCGACCGACCGGGCCGCGATCGCCCGTTGCCGTCGCTGGGGCGCGAGATGGGCGCCGGGGTGCACTGATGGCACGGACGTCCCGGATCCGGGGCTCATGCCCGTAGCTCGCCATGCGCCGGATCTACGTCCACCTCCCGAGGTTCCCGGTCCAGCGCCGGGTGATGCAGACGCCCTCGTTGGCGCAGAAGCCGCTGGCGCTGGTGGAGAACGTGCGCGGGCACCTGCGGGTGGCGTTCGCCTCCACCGCGGCGCTCAAGGCCGGAGTGCGCGTGGGGATGACCCGCACCGCCGCCTGCGCGCTGATCCCCGAACTGCCGTGCTTCGACTACGACCCCGCCGAGGAGCGCGCCGCGCTGGGATCGCTCGGGGAGGCGCTGCTGCAGTGCGGGCCGCAGTTCCAACTCTCCCCGCCGGAGGGGCTCTTCCTCGACGCGGCGGCGGCGCACCTGTTTGGCGGCGAGGAGGGGCTGTGCCGGCGCGTGCTCGAGGTGTGCCGGACCCATGGCTACCGCGCGAAGGTGGCGGTCGCCTCCGAGGCGTTCACCGCGCGCGCTCTCGCCCGGTACGGCGCGACCCGGATCTGCGTGGTGCCGTTCGGCCAGAGCGCCCGGGCCCTCGCGCCGCTCCCCCTCAACGCGCTGGCGGACGTGGAGCCCGGCCTGACGGCGCCGCTGCGCGCGCTCGGGCTGGGGACGCTGGGGGAGGTGGCCACCCTGCCGCCAGGGGCGATCGTCGCCCGCATGGGCGCGGAAGGCCTGCGCGGGCACCGGCTGTGCCGCGGCGAAGACGACACGCCCTTTTTGGCCGAGCCATTGGCCGAGGTGCTGGAAGAACAGATCGATCTCGACTGGCCCGCCGAGGCGATGGAGCCGCTGCTCTTCGGGCTGAAGACGCTGTTCGACCGGCTGTGCGGAAGACTGTGCGGGCGCGGCCGCGCGGCGGTGCGACTGGAGCTTGTGCTACGGCTGGATCCCACCGGCGAGGAGACGGTGGCGCTGCAGCTGTCGCGGCCCTCGTCGCAGGCGCGGCTTCTGCTCGACCTCGCCCGCCATCGGATCGCGGATCTGACCCTGCCCAACCCGGTGGCCGGTCTGGCGATCCGGGTGCTGGAGTCCAGCGAGGATCGCGGCCAGCAGCTGCCGCTGGGCGATGCGCCCCAGGGTGACGCCGCGCTCGAGGTGGTCCTCTCGCGGCTGTCCACCGCCCTCGGCGAGGAGGCACTCTTCGCCTCCGAGCTCAGCTACGCCCACCGCCCCGAAGGCGCCTGGACGCCGTCCCCCTTCCGGCCACCCGAACGTCACCGCGGGCTGCTCGAAGAGGTCGACCGTCAGGTGGAGGGCGCCGCACGCGTGAAGGAGAAGGCGCGCGGTCGCGCCGCGAGCGGGAAGTACGTCCACGGCCCGCTCCAGCATCCGGTGGCCATGCCGATCGGTGCGCGTCCGGGAGAGGTGGATGCTGCGCGCGACAGCACGGGCGGAGGGGAGCGTGATGCACGGGAGTGCGGCGGCGCGGTGACTGCTTCGACCGGGATGCGCGACGGAGGCGCGGGCAGTGGGGACCATGATGCGCGGGCGCACGGCGGTGCGGTGGCTGCTTCGTCCGGCACACGCGACGGCCCATGTGGCGGAGGTCGCGATACACGGGAGGGTGGCAGCGGGGTGACTGCTTCGACCGGCGCGCGCGATATCGGCGCGGGCGGCGGGGACCGCGATGCGTGGAAGAGTGGCGGCGTTGTGGCCGGTGCGCCCGGGACGTGCGACACCGGCGTGGGCGGCGGGGACCGCGATGCGCGGGTGCGCGGCAGTGCGGTGACTGTCTTGCCCGGGCCGCGCGGTGCAGGCACGGACGGCGATGGTCGCGATGCACGGAAGGGGGGCGCCGTTGTGGCCGGTGCGCCCGGGACGTGCGACGCAGGCGTGGGCGGCGGGGACCACGATGCCTGGGCGCACCGCGGTGCTGTGACTGTCTTGCCCGGGCCGCGCGGTGCAGGCACGGACGGCGATGGTCGCGATGCGTGGAAGAGTGGCGGCGTTGTGGCCGGTGCGCCCGGGACGTGCGACACCGGCGTGGGCGGCGGGGACCGCGATGCGCGGGTGCGCGGCAGTGCGGTGACTGTCTTGCCCGGGTCACTCGGTGCAGGCACGGACGGCGATGGTCGCGATGCGCGGGAGAACGGTACTTCGGTGATCGCTTTGCCCGGGGGGCGGGCGGATGCGGACGTGCCCGGATGGCGCGAGCCGCGGATGGGCACCGTGGCTGGAACGGCCGGTCCGGCGCGCGACGAATCGATCCTCGATACCTTCCGCGAGCGGCCGGTCCGCTTCTTCGAACGCGCGGCTACCCTCGAGGCGGAGGTGGGGCAGGGCGGGGAGCTGCTTTCGGCGCGGCTGTTGGGCAAGCGGCGCCGGGTGCAGGCGGTGGCCGGCCCCGAGCGGCTGGTCGGGGACTGGTGGGAGGCGGCCTTCGCGCGCGACTACTACCGCGTCTGCTTCGAAGGGTTGGGCCCGGTGTGGATCTACCGGGACGAGAGGGACGGGCGCTTCTACCTGCACGGGATGTTCGACTGACCGCCCCAGCGCGCCGGACGGGCAGGCAGGCGCCCGGGTCCGGCTGCCGGGCTTCCGGGCGATGTAGACCTTCTGGTCTGGAGCCATGTCCATCGACTCGGAAACCCGGCACAGCCAGGTGTCGCCGCGGACGATCTGGACCATCGGGTTGAACGTGATCCTGATGGTGGGGACGCTGGTCGTGATCCGCGAGGCGTGGACGGTGATCTCCTGGATCCTGATCGCCCTCTTCATCGCCCTGGCGCTGGACCCGCTGGTGTCGTGGCTGCACTCGCGCTTTGCGATGAAGCGCGGGATCGCGGTGCTGATCGTCTTCGTGGTCGCCTGGGGGCTGGTGGCGATCATGGTGGCGAAGTTCACGCCCATACTGGTGGAGCAGGGCAAGCGCCTCTCCGAGTCCGTCCCCGATCTGCTCGAGCGGCTGCGCCGGTCCCGCGCCTGGGACTGGCTGGACGGCCACTTCCATCTGAGCGGGAACGCCGAACGGGCCGTGGGGCACCTCACCGCGGGCCCGGCGGTGGCGGTGGCGGGGCGGATCTTCCGCGGGCTGGCGGGCACCGTGACGATCACCTCGCTCACCATCTTCATGCTCCTGTTCGGCGGGGACCTCTTCTCCGCCTTCCTCTCCTGGTTCGAACCCATCCACCGCCAGAGGATCCGGATCCTCGCGCGGCGGATGCACCACCGGGTCGGCGGCTACGTCAGCGGCACCCTGTTGATCGCGGCGATCGGAGGCGGGGTGATCGGCACCACGCTGGCGATCCTCGGCAACCCGTTCTTCCTGCCGCTCGGGCTGTTGATGATCGTGCTCGGGGTGATCCCGTGGCTCGGCAGCGCGCTGGGCGCGATCCTGGTGACCGGGACCACCTTCGCCGCGCAGGGGCCGAAGCAGGCGGTGATCGTCCTGGGGATCTACCTCGTGTACCAGCAGGTGGAGATCCACGTGCTCCAGCCCGTGGTCCAGCGCCGCACGATCGAGATGAACCCGCTGCTGATCGCGGTGGTGATGCTGGTGGGGACGTCGATCACCGGGCTGCTCGGGACGCTGATCGCGCTGCCGGTGGCCGGCGCGGCGCAGGTGGTGCTGCAGGATCTGCGGCGCCGACGCCGGGGCCAGTGGGAGGCGGTCCAGCGACAGCGCCGGCGCGAGGACGACCGCCAGCTGCAGCTCTTCGATCGCGACGACCGGGAGTCGTCCCTGCGGCACTGAGGATGCGGCAACGGACGCAGGCGTCAGCACCCGTAAAGCCGGATCCACGTCCATGGACTGCGTGTCCCCCGCCACTGGCCACCTGAACGGTTGAGCAGTATCGTGCAGGCGTGTACGCCGAGCTGGTCGCGCGCTCCAACTTCTCGTTCCTCCGCGGGGCCTCGCACCCCGAGGAGCTGGTGGCGGCCGCCGCCCACGACGGGCTGTCGGCGATCGCGCTGGCGGATCTGGACGGGCTGTACGGCGCGGTGAAGGCGCACCTGTGCGCGAAGGACCTGGGGATCCGCTTTCTGATCGCCAGCCAGATCACCCTCACCGACGCGCCGCCGCTGGTGGTCTACGTGCAGGACGCGGACGGCTACAAGAACCTCTGCCGGCTGCTCTCGTTCAGCCGGCTCTCCAACCCGAAGGGGCAGGCCGGCGTGTCCTGGCGCATCCTCGCCGAGCACGCCCGCGGGCTGTGCGCGCTGATCCCTTTCCCGCCGGTCGAGGGTGGCCAGGCGCCGGAGGTGTTCCACGATCTGTCGGACGCGTTCCGGGGGCGCCTCTACGTGGGGGTGACCCGGACGCTTTGCGCCGGCGACGAGGCGCGGGTGCTGGCCTCGCAGGCGCTGGCTCGGGAGCTGGGCGTTCCGCTGTGTGCGCACAACGACGTGCACACCCACACCCGGGCGCGGCAGAAGCTGCAGGACGTGCTCACCGCCATCCGCCACGGGGTGTCGGTGGGGCAGTGCGGACGAAGGCTCTTCCCCAACGCGGAGCGCACCCTCAAGGGCCCCGCCGAGATGGCGAGGCTGTTCGACGATCTCCCCGAGGCGGTGGGGCGGACGCTGGAGATCGCGGATGGCTGCCGGTTCAGCCTCGACGAGATCCGCTACCAGTTCCCCGAACAGGATCTCCCCCCGGGGAAGGACGCCAACGCGCACCTGCGGGATCTGACTCTGAAGGGCCTGCACTTTCGCTACCCGAACGGGATCCCGGAGGCGGTGCAGAAGCAGGTCGCCCACGAGCTGGACCTGATCGAGAAGCTGGACGTGGCGGGGTACTTCCTGGCGATCGAGGACATCGTCCGCTTCGCGCGCGAACAGGGGATCCTCTGTCAGGGGCGCGGTTCGGCGGCGAACTCGGCGGTCTGCTACGCGCTGCAGATCACCGCCATCGACCCGGTGCGGATGGGCCTTCTGTTCGAGCGCTTCATGAGCATGGAGCGCAAAGAGCCTCCGGACATCGACGTCGACTTCGAGCACGAGCGCCGCGAGGAGGTCCTTCAGTACGTCTACCAGCGCCACGGCCGCCACCAGGCGGGGATGGTGTGCGAGGTGATCTGCTACCGGGGCAAGCTGGCCTTGCGCGAGGTGGGCAAGGCGCTGGGGCTGTCGCTGGATCAGGTGGACCGGCTCAGCCGTGCGCTCGACGGCTGGATGCACGAGGGCGTCACGCCCCAGATGCTGGTGGCCGCCGGGCTGTCCCCGGACGATCCGCGGGTGCGGCTGACGGTGCAGCTCGCCGGCGAGCTGGAGGGCTTCCCCCGCCACCTGTCGATCCACGTGGGCGGGTTCGTGATCACGAAGGATCCGCTGATCGACATCGTCCCCATCGAGAACGCGGCGATGAAGGACCGCACGGTGGTCCAGTGGGACAAGGACGATCTGTCGGCGCTCAACATCCTCAAGGTGGACCTGCTGGCCCTGGGGATGCTCACCGCGATCTCGAAGTGTCTGCAGCTCATCCGGCAGCACCACGGCCGCGATCTGTCTCTGGCCACCATCCCCCCGGAGGATCCGAAGGTCTACGAGATGCTCTGCAACGGGGACGCGATCGGCGTCTTCCAGGTGGAGAGCCGCGCGCAGATCAACATGCTGGGGCGCCTCAAGCCGCGGACCTTCTACGACCTGGTGATCGAGATCGCGATCATCCGGCCGGGGCCGATCATCGGCGACATGGTCCACCCGTTCCTGCGCCGCCGCGAGGGGCTGGAGCCGGTGAGCTACCCCTCGGAGGAGGTGCGGGCGATCCTGGAGAAGACGCTCGGGGTCCCGCTGTTCCAGGAACAGGCGATGAAGCTGGCGATGGTGGCGGCCGGCTTTACGCCCGCGGAGGCGGACCAGCTTCGGCGGATCCTCTCGCACAAGCGCGCCGAGGAGCTGCTCATCCCCTATCGGTCGAAGTTCGTGGAGGGCTGCGTGCGGCGCGGCTACCCGCGGGAGTTCGCCGAGAGCACCTTCCGGCAGTTCAAGGGCTTCGCCAACTACGGCTTCCCCGAGTCCCACTCCGCGTCCTTCGCGCTGATCGCCTACGCGTCGGCGTGGCTCAAGTGCTACTACCCGGCGGCCTTCGCCGCGGCGCTGCTCAACTCGCAGCCGATGGGGTTCTACGCGCCGCACACCATCGTGGACGACGCCCGGCGGCACGGGGTGACGGTGCGGCCGGTGGACGTGCAGCACTCGGATTGGGACTGCACGCTGGAGCCCTCTGAAAGCTCGGCCGGCGGGGTGGCGCTGAGGGTGGGGATGCGGCAGGTCAAGGGCCTGCGCGAAGACACCGCCCGGCGGATCGAAGCGGCGCGCGGAGAGGGCTTTTCCAGCGTGGCGGACGTGGCGCGCCGCTCGCGGGTCCCCCGGCACGAGCTGGCGCGGCTGGCTTTGGCGGGCGCCTTCCGATCGCTGGCGGCGGGGCGCCGGGAAGCGCTGTGGGAGCTGCAGGCGCTGGGGCCGCTGGAGGAGGACGATCTCTTCTTCGGGATCCCCCTGGACGGCGTGGAGGTGGAGCTGCCCCCGCTGGGAGTGGCCGAGTCGCTGACCGCCGACTACGAGACCACCGGCTTGTCGGTGGACCGGCACCCGCTGGAGCTGTTGCGGCCGCAGCTGGACGCCCGCCGCGCGGTGACCGCCGCCGGCCTGTCGAAGGTCCCGGCGGGGCGGCGGGTCTCGGTGGGCGGGATGGTGATCTGCCGCCAGCGCCCGCCTACCGCGCGGGGGTTCACCTTCCTCTCGCTCGAGGACGAGAGCGGCATCGCCAACCTGGTGGTGGAGCCGGATCTGTTCGAACGCTACCGGCAGGAGGTGGTCTCCTCCATCTTCCTCTACGCCGAGGGCGTGGTGGAGCGGGCGGGCAGGGTGGTGAACCTCAAGGTCCGCAGGCTGGAGCCGCTGCGCTACGACGGCGAACGGAGGATGGGCGCGCCGGTGCCTCTGGGGCATCGGTGAGGGCCGGGCCGTGCTTCATTTTGAGAGGTGGCCCGGCCATTGTGAGAGCGGATGCCACGCCGCCGTGCCTTTTCTCTCTCTGAATGGGGGCGGCATGGCGGATGCTTTTCCACCTCTGGGAACTTCAGCCCGGCACTCCGCCGGCTCAGCGAGGAGACATCATGGCGAAGCGCAACTGGAACATCGACACCTCCCACTCCGAGATCCTCTTCACCGTCCGCCACATGGTGGTCGCGAAGGTGCGCGGCAGCTTCAAGAAGTGGGGTGGCACGGTCGAGCTCGATCCCGAGAACCTCGCCGACGCGAAGGTGGCGATTCAGATCGACGCGGCGAGCATCGACACCCGCGACGAGAAGCGCGACGGGCACCTGCGTTCGGCGGACTTCTTCGACGTGGAGCGGTTCAAGGAGCTGCGCTTCGAGGCCACCCGCATCGACGCCCAGCCGGGCCAGAAGTCCTTCACCCTCCACGGCGACCTGGAGATCCGCGGCGTGAAGAAGCCGGTCTCCCTTCAGGGCGAGTTCCTCGGCAGCGGCAAGGACCCCTGGGGCAACCTCCGCACCTTCTTCCGCGTGGAGGGCAAGATCAACCGCAAGGACTTCGGCCTCAACTGGAACCAGGCGCTCGAGATGGGCGGGGTGCTGGTCGGCGAAGAGGTCGAGATGGAGGGCAACCTCGAATTGGTCGCCGCCTGAGCGCCGGCCATTTTTTTGACGGATCCCACCGTCCCTTCAGACTGCGCCCGCTACAGGCCTGTCGCGGCCTCGTGACGGGACAGCTGGAGGGACGATGGAAGACGTAAGCGCAATCGACTACCGCACGCTGTTCGCCAGCCCGCTCCGCAAGGACCGGCGGGCGGACCTTGAACCCGCCCTCGAGGCCTTCTCGTTCGCCTGGCGGCCGGCGGGATCGATGTCCCTGGCCGAACGCTGGCTCCGGGCCGGCGAGTCCACGCAGGACCGCAGCCCGCCGCGCCCACCCGCGCCCCCTTCCGAGCTCAAGCTCAAGCGCCGGCGGATCAAGCGGTAGTCCATCAGACAGTACCGGCTCCTTTCGCCGACCGACCCGCGCGCGCGACGCCATCTTCCAGGTAGAAGGTGGCGCCCGGGCGCGCGCAGCGGAGGAGTCATGGCCCTGTCGATCTCATCCACGGCGTTCGAGAACTACGGCGACATTCCGGCCCGCCACACCTGCGACGGCGAGGATGTCCCACCGCCGCTCCGCTGGTCCGGCGTCCCGGACGGCACGAAGAGTCTGGTGCTGATCGTCGACGACCCCGACGCGCCCCGCGGGAACTGGGTGCACTGGGTTGTGGTGGATCTGCCTCCGGATTCCACCGGCATCGACGGCACGCTGCCTCGCGGCGCGCGCGAGGGCCACAACGACTTCGGACGAATCGGGTACGGCGGTCCCTGTCCTCCCTCGGGGACGCATCGCTACTTCTTCAGGCTCTACGCGCTCGACACGAAGCTGCCCGCGCTCACGGTGCCGACCCGCGCCCAGGTGGAGCAGGCGATGGTCGGGCACGTCCTCGCCGAAGCGGCGCTGATCGGCCGCTACCAGCGCTGACCCTTCGCAGTTGAGCTGCCGTCGTGTGAGACGACTGGCCGTGCCGCGGTTCCATGCTCTGTGCGCGGTACGACTCCGTCGTCGTCGCTTTCGGCCGACCCGGCCGAAAGCTCGCGCGGCGTGCGCGCGCGAGTCACCGCGACTGCGCTGCCGCCGCTCGCGGTGGCGCCCGCGTCGCCGTTCCATGCTGCGTGCGCGACCGATTCACCGTCGTCGATCCGCGGCCGATCGCAACGGCCTCCCGCGGCACCTCCGCACGACCGGTCCTTCGGCGGTCGCAGACTCCGTCGCGGGGTGGAGTCGCGCTCTGCCCACGCACGGGCCTGCCGTTCCCCGACGGGGAACACCCCGGGAGAATGCCGGCACGCCCTGCTGCGCAAGTGCCCGTCGCAGAACCGGTTGGGCGCCTGGAGGCTCGGTGGTCTGGCGAATGCAGCCGCGCTGCTCGCCGCGACCCCAGCGAAGGCCAGTTCAACGCGGCTTTTGGAGACACAATCATGAAGACTGCAGTGACGGGAAGGTGGAGGGCGCTGATCGTCAGCGGGCTGTTCCTGGCCCTGAGCGCCTGTGGCGTGGGAACGAGTGACGGAGGCGGAGGCGGCGGCGGGACCCCGATCGACGAGGGTGGTTCGCAGATCGGCGGCAGCGCCCAGAACGGCGGCGGCGGCGGTGGCGACTCCGACCGCCCGCAACTGAGCCTGCAGCGCCGCGAGGGCGAACCGATCCTCGTGCGGGACTCCGGCGACGACAAGAAGGACAACGACAAGCTCGAGTGCCGCGACGTCAACCCCAAGGCCGTGGCGATCGAAGGTCAGGAGGCGCCCGGGACCCACGGGCAGCTGTTTGACGGTCAGGACTCGTACTACTTCGGCTTCGACGAACCGCGGGTCAACGACCGCGGCAACGCGGCGTTCATCGCCACCTACGGGCACTACCTGTTGGTGTCGAACTCGCTCACGCCGATGGAGATCGGCGGGGCGGGGATCTTCTTCTGGGATCGCGACGAGTACCAGCTGCGCCCGGTGGCGCTGGCGGGGCAGCTCACCGACGTGGGCTACCTCTCCGGCGACCACGGCCTCAAGTCGTTCGACGGGCCGGCGCTCAACAAGAACAATCAGATCGCCTTCAGCGCGGACGGCATCGAGCCGCTCTCGGACAACCTCGTCCCGCAGCTGCTCAACCTCTACTGCGACACCTTGAGCGCGCTCTTCCAGGCCAACCCGGTGGACGACAGCTGCCAGTCCTTCGACCTGGTGCCGATCGCCCAGCGGGGTGACGCCGCGCCGCTGGACTGCGAAGCGCACTTCTGGGACTTCAACGAGGTCGCGGAGAACGACTACGGCGACATCGCGTTCGAGGCGGACCTCCTGAAGGACGGCGTGGAGGTGACGGTCCCGGCGGCGGCCGAGGGCCCGGTCACCGACGGGATGACCATCGAGGGCAACAGCTCGGGCATCTTCCTGTGGAAGTCGGACGAGAACGAGTTCGTCACCGTGGTCAAGGAGGGCGACATCCTCCCCGGCGTGGCGGGCGGCCACTACTGCGACTACCCGAAACCGGGCGGCCCGTGGCTGAACAACGACCGCGTGGTGACCTTCCAGGCCAACTGCATCGAGGACATCAACGGGATGCGGATGCCGCAGTACGAGGGGTCGATCTTCATCTGGCGTGAGGACCGCGGCGTGGAGCTGTTCCTCAAGAAGGGTTCCCTGTTCCCGAACATCGACCAGTGCCCCGACTGCAGCCCGATCCCGATGGTCGATCTGCAGCCGGTGATCACCGACATCGACGTGGGCTACCCGGGCATCAGCGACGACCTGGCCGTCTTCAAGCTGGGGCTTCTGGACGGGCTGCTCTACTTCGACGTGGTGGCCACCAAGCCGCTGTATGACTCGGCCCACGCGCAGAACTTCGACCTGTGCGGCGTGGACGGTGAGCCGCTCGGCCACGACTTCGTCCTCAAGGTGGGCACGCCGTCGATCTCCCGCGACAACGTGATCGGCTACGCCGGCTACGTGGAGGGCTGGGAGCACAACTACTGGGTCTCCAAGAGCGCCACCTTCAGCTGCTTCGAGGGTGACGTCTACCCGCTGGTGATCGAAGGCGACAAGAAGCCGGTCGGGGACAAGAACAAGTTCGGCTACCTGAAGGACGAGTCGAACTCCAACAAGTACGAGGTGTTCCTCGACGTCGGCAACCACCCGACGGGCGTGTTCACCTCGGACACGATCCCGCAGCTGTAGTCGGGCAGGGAGCCGGTTGGACCGGTGACCTGACGAAGCCGGATCCGGAGCCCCCCCTCCGGATCCGGCTTCGAAGTGTCTTTAGCCGATGATCATGTTCTCCCGCTCCAGCCGCCCCTCGGCGAAGCGCTGGAGGTTGAAGCGGGTGAACAACTCGTCGGTGTTGTCCGCTTCGGTCATCCACGCCGCCATCCGCTCGGCGACCGCGGGCGCCATCATGAAGCCGTGCCCCACGAAGCCGGACATCTGCAGAAGGTTGGGCAGCCCGGGCGTGCGGCCGAGGATGGGCGAGTTGTCCGGCGTCACGTCGTAGCAGCCCGCCCACTGCCGCAGCACCTTCACGCGCCCGAGGATGGGGAGCTGTTCGGTCAGCGCCCGGGCGTAGCGCGACAAGAAGCGCAGGGTGGATCCCAGGTTCAGCCCCGCCGGTTCCTTCGGATCGCCCATCCCGCCGACGATCTCCCCGCGCATCGACTGGGAGAAGTACAGCCCGGAGTCGAGCACGCTCACCAGCGGCCCCAGGAACGGCTTCAGCGGTTCGGTGGAGCAGATCTCGTGGCGGTGCGGTTCGTTGGGGAGCCGGATGCCCGCCTTCGCGGCCACCTCTGGGCTCCACGCGCCGGCTGCCAGCACCACCGTCTCGCAGGCGATGTCCCCGCGGTCCGTCTTCACCTTGCGGATCTGCCCGCCGGAGATCTCGAAGCCGGTGACGTCGGTGAAGGTCTCCACCCGCACGCCGCGCCGGGTCGCCGCCTGCGCGTAGCCCCACAGAAACGGCCAGGGGAAGATGACCCCGTCCTCGGGGTTCCAGGCCGCGGCCACGACGTTCTTGCAGGTCAGCTCGGGGACGATCTCCCGGGCGCCGTCCGCGGTGAGGATCTCGGTGGGGACGCCGTGGGCGTTGTGGAGCTTCTGGTTGGCCTCCAGCCTGTGGGCGACCTCCTTCGACGTGGCGAGGAACAGGTATCCGCCCTGACGCAGCCAGATGTTGATGCCCATGTCGCGGGCGAAGCTCTTCATCAGCTCGATGGAGCGCTTCGCGAGCGCGATCATGCTCGGGGTGCCCCACTGCATCCGCACGCCGCCGCCGTTGCGGCCCGAGGCGCCCGCGAGCAGGTAGCCCTTCTCCAGCACCACCACGTCGGTCTCGCCCCGCAGGACCAGGTTCCAGGCCAGGGCCAGGCCCATGATCCCCCCGCCGATGATCACCACCTTCGCGCGCGCCGGCAGCGGCAGCTCGGAGCGCAGCGCCAAAGCGCCCAGGTGCACTTCGCGCGGCGTGCTGCCGACGGGCGCCTTCTGCACGTCGAACGGCGCGGTGGCGAGCACCGACAGCTCGGTGGGGAACAGCGGCGTGCGCGGCGTGAACGGGGCGATGCCGGCGGGCGGGCGCGCCTTCGACTGGTGGATCAGCCGGGCCACCGCGCCCATGCAGCTTTTGCCCTGGCAGATGCCGGTGCCGAAGCCGGTGTACCGCTTGATCGACTCCATGTCGGTGAAGCCGCGGGCGAAGGCGTGCTCCACGTCCTCCACCGTGACGTCCTCGCAGGGACAGACAAGCGCCTTGCTCATCGCGCACCTCCCACCGCCCCGAGCACCCGGGCGATCGCCCGCGCGGCCCTGGCCCCCGAATCCGCTGCCTGCGCCGCGGTCATCTGGCCCAACACATCGCCGGCGACCGAGATCCCTGGGCCGGCCGTGAACCCGTCCTCGTCGGCGCGCACGCGGAAGGTCTGGTGCGCTTCCGAGAGCTCCACCTCCGCGCCGCCCTGGGACGCGAGCTCGAAGGCGGGCGACGCGGGGACGCACACGCCCACCGCGTCACAGTCGACGCGCTCGTTGCGGCCGTTGAGCGGCCGGAAGCTGAATCCGCGCACGCCGGTGCGCCCGTGCGCCTTGAGCGCTTCGCCGCGGAGCGACCGGTGGGGCGCGTCTTCGGGAGGATCGGCGGCGACGTCCACGATCACCTCCACCGCCGCGCCGTGCGCCACGATCAGCCGGGAGAGATCGTAGAGCTCTGGGCCGGTTCCCACCAGCGCGAACGACCGCGCAGGCAACACACCGTCGCGGCGGATCAGCGTGGCGATCGCCCGCGCCGAGTAGACGCCGGGGATGTCGTTGTTCACGAACGGCCACATCGTGGGATGCCCGCCGGTGGCGATGAGGAACCGCTGCGCGTAGACCTTGAGCAGCCGCGGCCCGTCCGCGGTCTCCTCCACCGCCGCGAGGTAGCGCCCGCGCTCATCGTCGTACAGGCCGATGATCGTCGTGCAAAGCCGCAGGGCGCCAAAGGAGCTCACCTGGGCGAAGGCACTGAGCGGCGGATCCTTCGGTCCCACCGCGCCGTAACGCAACCGCCCACCCGGTTCCGTCTCCCGCTCGAGCACGAGGAAGCGCACGCCCAGATTCGACAGCTCGCGCGCGGCCGCGAGCCCCGCCGGTCCGGCCCCGGCGATCGCCACCGGCACTTCAAGCGTCTCGTGCGGCAGCCGGGGCGGAGCCTCCTTCTCCGGAAGAAGCCCGAGGCCCGCAAGGTGCCGCGCCACCTTCGCCATCACCTGCTCGGCGACGGGCACGCCCGCGAACATCTCGTGGTGATCGAGCCCCTTCGGGAAGAGGAAGTCGATCGCACGGAAGACGTCGTGCTCGGCGGAGGGGAAGGCGTTCTGCCGTTCGATCCGCATCCCGGGACGCACGCGGGTGCGGCAGGTGAAGACGTTGGGCAGTCCGTCCACCCGCATCAGGCAGTGCGAGCACTCGCCGGTCATGCACCAGGGCCCGCGGGGGCGGTGGTACTTCACGGAGCGCGCGAAGACGTGCTCGCCGGCGGCGATCAGCGCCGACGCGACGGAATCTCCCTCGCGGCAGGGGATGGTCTGGCCCTCGAGCTCGATGGCGATCTCTCTGGAGGGGGCAGGGTGAGGCAGGCGGGGCATCGGACTCCACCAACGAAAAAAGCGCGCGGACCGTACACGCGAAGGGACGGGGCGGCGAGCGCCAACATGAAGCGGGGGCCAAGGTGGCGCTGATGTGATCCTTCAGGCAGGAACAACCCTCCTTGATCGCTACGCGCGGACGCGTAAGAAGCCCTCCATGAGCGCGACCTCAAACTTCCGGATTCCGCAGCCGGCCAACGAGCCGGTCCTCTCCTATGCTCCCGGCTCGCCCGAGCGGGCGGCGCTGAAGGCCCAGCTCGACAAAATGGCGGGCCAGCAGGTGGAGGTGCCGCTGTTCATCGGCGGCAGGGAGGTCCGCACCGGCCGGACGAAGCCGATGCGGATGCCGCACAAGCACGCACATGTGCTGGGCACCTACCACGAGGCCGATCCGGAGCAGGTGACGAAGGCGATCGACGCGGCGCTGGCGGCGAAGCGCGACTGGGAGAACACCCCGTTCCACGAACGCGCGGCGATCTTCCAGAAAGCGGCCGACCTGTTGGCGACGAAGTGGCGGCCGGTGCTCAACGCCGCGACGATGCTGGGGCAGTCGAAGACCGTGTTCCAGGCGGAGATCGACTCGGCGTGCGAGCTCATCGACTTCCTCCGCTTCAACGCGCACTTCGCGGACAAGCTGTTGGCCGAACACCCGTACTCGCCGCCTCAGACGCTCAACCAGATGGACTACCGCGGGCTGGACGGCTTCGTGTTCGCGGTCACGCCGTTCAACTTCACCGCCATCGGCGGCAACCTGCCCACCGCGCCGGCGCTGATGGGCAACACGGTGGTGTGGAAGCCCGCCGCTACCGCCACCTATTCGAACTGGCACTTCCTCCAGGTGCTGCGCGAGGCCGGGCTGCCGGACGGAGTCATCAACTTCATTCCCGGGGACGCCACGATGATCAGCGACACCGTGCTGTCGCACCCGGACTTCGGCGGCGTGCACTTCACCGGGTCCACCGCGGTGTTCAACATGATGTTCCGCAAGGTGGGCGAGTCGATCGACCGCTACCGCCAGTACCCGCGGCTGGTAGGCGAGACCGGCGGCAAAGACTTCGTGCTCGCGCACGCGTCTGCGGCGGATGACCTCGAGGCGCTCGCGGTGGCGCTGGTGCGCGGCGCGTTCGAGTACCAGGGACAGAAGTGCTCCGCCGCGAGCCGCGCGTACGTGCCCGAGTCGCTCTGGCCGAAGCTCAAGGAGCGGCTGGTGGCGATGATGGCGGAGATCAAGGTCGGAGATGTGCGCGACTTCCGCAACTTCATGGGTGCGGTGATCGACGAGAAGGCGTTCCGGAAGTGCCAGAGCTACATCGACCACGCGAAGAGCGATCCGAAGCTGAAAATCGTCGCCGGCGGTGAGTGCGACGGCCGGGAGGGCTGGTTCGTCCGGCCCACGCTCGTCGAGTCGCAGGACCCGCGCTCGAAGCTGATGTGCGAGGAGATCTTCGGTCCCATCCTCACCGTGTACGTCTACCCGGACGCGAAGTACGCCGAGGTCCTCCGCGAGGTCGATCAGGGCACGGCCTACGCGCTCACCGGGTCGATCTTCGCCCGCGACCGCAAGGCGATCGCCCTCGCATCTACGGAGCTTCGGCACGCGGCGGGGAACTTCTACATCAACGACAAGCCCACCGGCGCAGTGGTGGGCCAGCAGCCCTTCGGCGGTAGCCGCGCGTCGGGCACCAACGACAAGGCCGGCAGCGCCTGGAACCTGATGCGCTGGGTGTCGCCGCGGACGATCAAGGAGAATTTCGTCCCGCCGACCACCTGGGGCTATCCGTTCATGGCTGCGGAGTAGCCATCGCCGATGTCCGCGACCTCCTCCGAAGCCACTCCGCCAGAGCGGCCACGGATCCTGGTGGTGGAGGACGACCCGTCGATCGCCGCCGGGTTGACGCGCGGCCTCAAAGAAGCCGGGTTCGACGTGACGCTGGAGGTGACCGGCGAGGCGGCGCTCGCCCAGGTCGCGCGGGAGACCTTTTCGCTGGTGGTGCTCGATCTCAATCTCCCGGACGTCACCGGGTTCGACGTGCTGGACGGCTGGCGGACCCGGCACTCGCTGCCGGTGATCATCCTCACCGCGCGCACCGAGCTGGCGGTGCGGCTGCGCGCGTTCGATCTCGGCGCGGTGGATTACCTAGCCAAGCCGTTCTGGATGGAGGAGCTGGTCGCCCGCATTCGCGCGCGGCTGCGGCTGGCGGACACGCAGGAGCGGCGACGGGTGAGCTGGGACGGCGTGGTGTGCGATCTCGACGCGCGCACGGTGCGGGACGAGGCGGGCACGGACCTTGGGCTCACCGCCCACGAGTTCAACGTGCTGGCGCTTCTGGTGACGCGGCGCGGGACTGCGCTCACCCGCGAGCAGATCGCCGACGCGGCGCTCCCCCATGAGGGCGACCGTCAGGCGCGCACCGTGGACAGCCACGTGTCGCACCTGCGCAAGAAGCTCGGGCCGGCCGGCCAGCGGATCCGGACGGTGTGGGGGATCGGCTACCGCTTCGACACCGAGGACGATCCGTGACCCTCTGGCGACGCGTCACACCCGCGATCATCCGGGTGAGCCTGATCTCCGCCCTCGTGGGGACGATCGCCTCGCTGACCTGCACGGCGATCTACGCGCTCACCATGATCGCCGAACACTTTCCCTCCGCGGTCGAGCAGACGGTCGCCCTCGCCGCCGCGTGCCCGGATTCGCCGTCGGGAGTCCGGACGGTGATGCCCAACGGCGATGTCGTCCGCGCGTGGGATCCGGACCATCTCCCCGAGGGCGCCGAGGGACCAGATCCGGAGATGCTCGAGGAGATCCGCGCCGGCGCGGCCTCGGTGTGGCGGCTGCGCTTCTTCCAGGAGTACGGTGGAGCGCTGTTGTTCCGGCGCGCCGAAAACGGCCCGTGCAGCCTGCTGGAGGTGTCCTGGCGGATCGACCCGGTGGTGCGCGGCGGCGTGCTGGGGATGGCGCTCTTGCTCGCGCTGGTGAGCGCGGTGGTGACCGCGCTGTTGAGCGCGTGGGTGGTGGTGCGGCCGTTGATCGCCCGGGTGCAGCGGCTCGGCCGGGCGGCGGCGCACGTGGGGGATGCCGTCGGGTATGTCCCGGTCACCGGCGCGGACGACGACGAGTTCGGCCAGCTCTCGCGCCAGCTGGACGCGGCCCACGCACGCATCCGCGCGGCCACCCAGGAGCTGGTCGACCGCAACCGCAAGCTCGAGAGCAACCTCGCGGACGTCGCGCACGACCTGAAGACCCCGCTGAGCGCGGTGCAGCTGGCGCTGGAGAGCCTCGCCGGGACGCGCAGAGACGTGCACGCCACCGAATCGGTCCAACAGACGGCGCGCCGCTGCCTCGACGACTGCGTGTACCTGGCGGAGATGATCGACAACCTCCGCGTGGGCTCGCCGCTCGCTGAAGGCGTGGAGCCGGACGAGGAGGGCGCCCGTGCCGAGCTGGGGGAGATCGTCGGCCAGGTGGTGCGGCGGCTCAGGCCCCTGGGCCGGTGGCGCGGTGTGGAGCTGGACCGCGCGGAGGCCGGACGCCAGGTCTGGGTGGCGTGCCGGTCGCTGGCGCTGGAGCGCGTGGTGGACAACCTCGTGGCCAACGCCGTCCGCCACGGCCGCCCCGGCGATCACGTCGCCGTGCTGCTGGAGGTGGTGGGCAGCGAGTTCCGGCTCACCGTGCTGGACGATGGGCCCGGGCTCCCGGAGGAGGAGCTCGCCGTGCTCGGCAAGCGCGGCTTCCGGGGCTGGGGCGCGGACCAGCGCGCGCCGCACGGCACCGGGCTGGGGCTGGCGATCGTCACCGAGGTCTGCCGCCGCTGCGGGTGGACGTTGTCCTTCGAGGCCAATCAGCCCTCGGGCCTGCGCGTCGAAGTCCGGGGGCCGCTGGCCGCCCCGCCCGAACCGAAGCTCACCCGGCTATCTGCGCCGGCTCCACAGCTTCTCCAAAACTGATCCGTACAAGGCGTGCGTTCCGCCAGGCGGCCACTTCTTTGGCCGTCCGGGAACAAAGGAGCGCACGAGATGAAACGATTGTGGCCTGCCTTGGTAGGTGCTCTGGCGATCGTCGGGTGGACGGGGACCGCCCGGGCCGAGCACGACTCCGTCCCCGCTGCCGCGGACACCTACGTCCGACGGGACAACAACGGCCCCTACGGGACGCAGCAGGAGCTGATCATCAAGAACAAGGGAGACGGAAAGATGACGCGCAAGGCGTTGATCCGTTTCCAGATGGGCCCGGCTTCCAGATGGGCCCGGCGGGGACGTCGCACGATCCCTTCGAGGCGAGCCTCCAGCTAAAGGTGACCCAGAACACGGCGAACGGGACCACGCGGTTCTACGTCTTCGGGCTGGCGGACCCGGCGATCGCCGGGCGGCAGTGCCAGGCGTCGTTCGACGAGGCGACGCTCAAGTACAAGTCGGCCTACATGGACTGGCTGGATGACGGCGGCTACGGCGTCGACGTCAACTCCCGGTGCATCTGGGGACATGAGCCACTGGGGCTGCTCACCGTGCCAACCGGGCTGGGCACGGTCTCCTTGAGCAGCCCGAAGCTGCTCAAGTACATCCGCGACAACACCGCCGTCTCCGGGGGCCAGGTGACCTTCGTCATCACCCGGGTTGGGAAGGATGACGACGCGATGAACTTCGCCGCGCGCGAGTCCGGGAACGGCCCCACGCTGAGCTGGACGGACCGCGACACGCTGCTGTTCGCCGGCGGCCCTGCACCCGATCCGGACGTTACCGGTCCACAGCAGTTCAACGGCACGCTGAGCATCCCGCTGGCGGGCGGGTCGGCGATCACCTTCCCCAACGCCTCGGTTACCGCCACCTATGAAGGCCGCCGGTTGAAGACGTTCAGCGGCGTGGTGGGCGTGCCGCAGCTTCCGTCCACCGGCATCTTCAGCGTGCTGAACCTGAGCGGGCCGCAGCTGATGATCGGCTACGACTATCCGTCGGCGTTCGACGACGTGGGCCTGCCGCTGGATCCGTCGAACCGGTACTTCTATGTGCGCCAGGACACCGGGCTCGCGGTCGAGGTGGCGAACCTGATCGAGCTGAGCCCGCCGGTGGGCGGCACCACGGTGATCGCCATCGATCCGTCCACGAAGAGCTTTCTCTCCTATTCGAACGCCATCCCGTTCGGGCCGTTCCCGATCGAGGACGTCGCGGTGGGCTTCTCCGGCGAGAGCGGTCTGCTCTACACGCCGTACGACAACGGTGGCGTGGAGAACGTGCTCACACCGTTCGGCGGGAACGTGTTCCTCGGCGGGACCCTGGAGATCGGCCTGGAGAAGGCGTCTTCGTCGGACAAGGTGGACCTGAGCGCCAGCCTCCACGGTGAGGCGATGGTGAACGCAGACGTGACCGGCTTCGCCACGGCGCAGCAGGACTGGCTGCGGCGGATGGGGTACAACGGCAGCTTCGACCTCTCCGCGAGCATGGGTGACGTCGCGTCGGTCTCGTTCACGGTGCAGCAGGGCTCGGCGACCTTCGAGCGCTACGGCGGCGGCAGCTATCCGCGCTTTGCCTTCGCCGGGACCACCAGCGCTTCGCAGATCCCGAACCTGCCGTTCCAGCTCATCGGCCAGGTGCACTCGGCGGGCGTGATCGACATGAACAACTACGGGCTCAACTCCTTCATGGAGTTCACGGGCAGGTTCAGCCCGTTCTCGTCGTCCAACTTCGATCTCGACGGCAGGGTGCGTCTGGGCGTGACCCAGGCTTCGTTCTCCGGGCAGGTGCGCTTCCTCGGCTCGAGCATGGAGTGCTCCGCCGCCGTCTCGGCGCAGAAGCTGGTCCTCTCCGGGAAGATCGAACACGACTGGACCAAGGACGGGTGGGGCATCAAGATCTCCTTCCAGCCGAAGGTCACCCTGACCCCGGGCCATGCCTCGGTCGAGGTGGAGCATCCCGAGGCCAAAGCCTGCGTCGACGGCCAGTGCGTCGGGGCGAAGGTCAAGGAAGTCGGGTTCAACGTCTCCACCGGGCACTTCCGAATCTGCGTGGGCGTGGACAGCCCGTGGTGGTCCGGGCTGCCGGACATCGGCGAGACCTGCCAGACCATCTGAGGGGTGGCGGGGGAATCGAGGGACCGCTCCGGAGCGCGGAAGCTCGCCTCCGGGGCGTTTCTTTTTCCGCTGGCCACGTTCGTGCTGCTGCGCGATCCAGTGGGTGACCTGGGGCGCCTCAGGCCGAGGCGCGACTTCAGGTCCTTACTGCCTCGACCATGCGTGACCTTTATCGTGTCCCGTTCACCCTCGTCGCCGTGACGCTCTGCCTGTCGGCCACGACCGCAGTGGCCACAGGCGCCGGGCCCGCTCGTGGCGCGCACTTTCTCGATGCGCCGCAAAGCGGCCCGGAGCACGAATCGATCCTCTGGCGCAACCTCGGCGCGCGCGTGATCGACGACGGCCTGGTGGTGGGCGGATCCGCGGGCATTCAGTTCCTCACCAGCGCCGCCTTCGGCGCCCCCTCCGCGTCTTGGTTCGAGACCCGAAGGTGGCGGCTCTCCGCGTGGACCATGCTCACCATGTCAATCCCGCTGTGGACGTACTTCACGCTGCTGGACGCCGCGCCCTCGAGCGCCACGCTCGGCAAACGTCTGTTGGGCATTCACGTGGTGAACGACGACGGCACCGGTCTGAGCGTCCCGAGAAGTCTCCTGCGTACCGCGCTGTCCCTGATCGGCTGGGACCTGGCGCACGTGTCGATGTTCGTTCCGCGCAACTTCGCACGCGCCAACCCGGTCCCTGGCCAGTACGTCGGCCTCTGTGTCGCGACGGCGTGGCTGGTGGCCGACCTGGTGGTGACGGTCGTCACCGGCGGCCACAAAGGGCTGGCCGACCTGATCCTCGGGACGAAGATCGTCCGGACCGTGCCCGAGCGCGTCCCTGTTGCTGCGACCCGCTGGTGACGGCGCCTCTCCGCGCTGCTGCGAGGAACGGGGCGCGCACCGATTCGTGTGGGCGGGCTCAGGCGCCGTGCTCACTTCGCGAGCGAGAAGTGATCGGATCATCCGATCACGTCAGCGACTGCATGATGGATGCGGCCCTATCCGGTCCCCTTGAACACGTGTTCGCGGTGCCAGGCGAGGTAGCTCGGGTGCGGGTGGTGCTCCTTCGGAGCGGGCAGGGTGAGGCGCCGATCCGGTTTGATCAGCCGCGCGAGATCCTCCGGCACGTGGCGCGACCAGAGGACCGGTAGTCGTCCGAGATTGCGATCAACCCGCGGTCGAAGAGCCAGTGCACCGTACCGGTCAGCGCGATCCCGTTGCGGACGGAGTCGGTACCGGACGCCGCGACCGGACGGATGTGCGCGGCTTCGACCTCCGGCTGCCCGCCGCCGTTGATGAACCGGAGTCCCGTCACGGCACAGGTGCTGCCGTAGACCGCGCGGACCTGGCGCCGGAATGGCTGATCGCGGAACGGCCGTTCAAGGACCTGCCGAACGATGGGCCGCTCGTTCCGGGTGGGCGCGGGCTCTCCGAGGGCGGCGGGCATCAACTCCCAAGGCTTCGGCTGACCCGCGAAGCCCGCGGCGAGGATGGCGTCGAACTCCTCGTCGGGAAGGAGGCGGACGGCCCTCCCGAAGGCGCCCTTGTTGGTGCTCCCGTCGGCCTTGCGGAGGATCCGCTCGTCGTAGCGATCCCCAGCCCGCATGCGTTTCGTGAACGCAATCGCCGGGCGGCGCGGACGTAGTCCCAACCGGCTCCACCACCGGCCACGACGCGCCGCCGCGCCG
>JADGHL010000059.1 GCA_019686135.1 Myxococcaceae bacterium
GTGATCGGCTGACCGAGCAGCGCGGCCTCGGCCTCGATCCCGCCCACGCCCCAGCCCACCACGCCCAGCCCGTTCACCATGGTGGTGTGCGAGTCGGTGCCCACCAGCGTGTCGGGGTACGCGACGTTGTCCTCACCCCTGAAGACCGCCTGCGCCAGGTACTCGAGGTTGACCTGGTGGCAGATGCCCGTGCCGGGCGGCACCACGCGGAAGCTCTTGAACGCCTGCTGCCCCCAACGGAGGAAGACGTAGCGCTCCCGGTTGCGCTCGAACTCGCGCTCCACGTTGTCGCCGAACGCGCTCACGGTGCCGAAGCTATCCACCTGCACCGAGTGGTCGATCACCAAGTCCGCCGGGTGCAGCGGGTTGATCCGGTTCGGGTCGCCGCCCATTTCCTTCGTCGCCTCGCGCATCGCCGCCAGGTCCACCACCGCGGGCACGCCGGTGAAGTCCTGCATCAGCACGCGCGCCGGGTGGAAGGAGATCTCCGTGTCCGGCGCCTTCTTCGGATCCCAGTTGAGAATGGCCTCGATGTGCTCCTTCGTCACCACCCGGCCGTCCTCGTGGCGCAGCAGGTTCTCCAGGAGCACGCGCAGCGAGAACGGGAGCCTGTTCACCTCGGGGCGCTTCTTCGCCAGCGCACCGATGTTGAAGACGGTCCAGTCCGTCTTGCCGACGGTGAGCTTGCCCTTGATCCCGAAGCTGTCATTCGACTTCACGGTCGCCATGTCGTTCTCTCCGTTCCTCCGCTGAGCGCGGGCGCGAGGTGCGCGGGCTGCGTTCCCGGTTCACCGCCGGCTCAGAAGTCGCGGCACACATAGCAGGGAAGGCAGGCGGCGCAACGGTCTTGCAGCCGCTTGCCCTCCCTGGCCAACGACACCCCGGGTGCCCGGGAATGCACGGAGCGAAACATTCGGCGCGCCCCCTCCCGTTGGACGCGGGCCCCCCAACGCAGCGGCGTCCATCGGGAGACACGGCGGGTCCGGCGCCGGGACGGTGATGCGCGTGCCGCGACGTCGCGCGAAGGACCCGGGCCGCCCGAAGTCTTCAGAATCCCTCGCGTCACGGTCCGCACCGCCGCGGTGACGAAAGGACTCGGCCCCGGCACATCGGCCGCACTGGGGCCGGTGCATGTCCACTTCGAATCGCCCGACCTTCACCTGCCCGACAGGGATCTCCGGAACAGGGTTCCGGCCCTACCCTGCGCTCCACAACGTCCCGCGGCTTTCGTGGAAGCCGACGATGGGATCGCTCGCCACACGTGCCGTTCTCCCGCTGCTGATGGTGGCGGCGCTCACCGGCTGCGGACGCATCGCCTACGACCTCGGGATGGATGAGGACCCGGTGCGCGCCACCTGGTGTCACTGGTGGGGCAAGTGCCTCCCGCCGGGGAAGGCGCCGCCGCTCCCGGAGCCGGCCCCCAGCACCTTCCGCCAGTGCGACGCGGGCGAGATCCAGTGTGTCGCGGTGGAGGGACTACCGGGCAGCGGCTATCGCGCGTGCGAGCCGGGCGCGGATGGAACGCTGGAGTGGAGCGCGCCCCGCATCGCCGCACCCGACACCTTCTGCCACGACGACGCGCTGGTCCAACTCTCCGCCTCCGACTTCCCCTGTCCGCCCGGCGAAGAACGACGTGCGGAAGGGAGCTGCGCCGAGCAGCCACCGCAGGACCTCCGCCTCGACGTACGGACGGTCCGCATCGTTGGCCGGGTCGTCGTTGATGGACAGGCGCCCGTGTGGACGGGCCGCTGCGATGACAAGGGCCCTGCACTCGTCGTCACGCTCGTGGGCGAGCACACGGGAGCGGTCGTCCACGCAATGGCCGGGTGCCTCGATGGCTTCGGCTTCGAAGCACGCGTGCCGGCGGATCGCTACACGCCGACGGTGGACAGCGCGGCGAGCGGAATCAGCTCCGGCGTCCTCCTCGTCCCCGGCCTTCCCTGGACCGGACCGGAGATCGACGCGATCGACGGCGACCGGATCGTCGATCTCGACGTCCTCGACACCTCCTCCAGCAGCGCCGCCTCCGGCAAGAGCTCCGCCCCGACGCCGGCCAACCGGCCACGACTCCTTCCGGGGGACCCCGCGCCTGTCGCGCTCCGGCTCGAGTGGAACGGCGCGCCGTTTTCGACCACCGCACGCTGCGTGGACGACGTGTTCGCCATCGTGCGCCTCGAGCACGAAAGCGGTTTGACTCGTTCGGTGTCGATTCCCTGCGGCATCTCCACCGCGCACGCCGCGGCGCTGAACCTCGAAGGCGGGCACTGGCACGCCTCGATGGCAATGGAGCCGGTAACCGCGCGGCACCTCCACCTGGGCGGCGCGATCGACCTGGGCTCGTTCGAGGTCACCGGCCCCGGCGAGATTGCCCTCGGATTCGACACCGCCCGCATCCGCGCGGAGGTGCTGTTCGATGGCCGCCCGCCGGGGACGGCCTCGGATTGCAGCGCCTCACCTCACGACGCGGGGCTGTTGCGCCTTCGGGCCGGAGAGCGGGAGGCCACCTTCGTGCTGCCCTGCACGGACGGACCGTTGGTCGTCAGCGGGCTGGTCCAGCCCGGCACCTGGGACGTGCACCTTCTGGGCTCGACCGTTCCGCCCGCCAAAGCGTGGGGCGGGGACGTCCGCATCGGCCCGATCGAGATCCGCTGAACATCCGGCGCTCCGCCCGCGGTCCGGCTGGAGTTCGCCGCGGCAATGCCGACGTTGCGCACCCGAGGTGCGTGGGATGGGCGGCGGCTGGGCCAGGGTGGCGATCGCGATCGGCTGTACCTTCACGCTGGCGTGCGCCACGACAAACGCCACGCGCGCCGCAGGCATCCGCCGCGAGGCGGAGGCGCGGCTGGCCCGCTGCCTCGGTTGGGACCGCCCCGCGCCGGCGACGCCGCTGCAACGTCAGCGCTGTGCCGAAGAGTCGGCCGCCTTCTGTGAACAGCAGGGCCTGGAGAAGACCTGCGGAGCGAGCGGACTATGGACCTGGGCGCCCCCCTCGCCGCGTTGATCGTCTGCGCGTGCGCGTGTACGCCGCCCCCGGACTTCGTCACGGACCGAGGGGTGGCCTTCTACCTGTCGGGCTCCACCTTCATCGGCAAGGAAGAGGCCAACGCCCAGGAGGCGCGGTTCCTCGCGCGGCTCGATGCGGCGTCCGCCTTCCCGCCGAATGAGGTGGCCGTCTGCGTGGCGCAGACCGAAGTGCAGGTCGTCCCCGAGGGCCCTTTCCCATGCGCCACGTACCCGGGCCTCCGGTGCGCCGGCGAACAGTACGGCGCAGTCCTCAAGGTCGCCGCCGCGGACTGCCCGTATACCTCCGCCTTCGTCCACGAGCTCACCCACTGGCTCCAGCAGTGCGTGGACGGACGCACCGACTACGGCCACCTCGACCCGATCTGGCGCGAGGTGGCCGCGGAGCTGGCCGAGGACGGGCGGCGCTGCACGGCGGCGCGTCCGCCCTGATGGGAATCTACTGACAGGTCGAGGTGGCCGGGTCGCACGTGGTACTCGGCTGGCAATCGTTGTTCGACTTGCAGCCCACGCCCGCCGCGCAATCGAAGCCCTTGCCGCCCGACATCCCGGTGGCAGTGAAGAAGCGGGTGTCCACCTGGAAGGTGATGGGCACGTTACCGAAGGCGCCCACGGCGTCGTTGGAGAGGTCCACGGTCTCGCCGGTCCCGCCGGCGGTGATGTCCAAGTTGGGCGCGCCGTTGATCGCCGTGCGGATTTGATTGGCCACCTGGGTGGCGTTGGCGCCCTGGGGCACGACCACGCCCACGTGGCCCGCGGTCACATTGCCGTCCTCGTCGAACTCGAAGGTGACGGGCGGATGCACGCCATCGCTGAGCGTGAAGGTCTCGCCATCGTCGAGGCTCTTGTCGCTCGCCGCGGTGATGCTGCCTTGGGCCTGGGCGAGCTGGTTCTGCAAACAGTTGGAGCTGCAGCTGCCGCAGGTGCTGCTGTTGTTGTCGTCGCAGATCTCCGGGCCGTTGGTGATCCCGTCACCGCAGTACTCGCCGGTGAGCGACAGGGTGGCGCTGCAGGTGGAGTTGCACTTCGAGCAGGTCGCCTGGCCATAGGGGCAGGCCACCTCGTCGATGTTGTTGCCGTCGTCACACACCTCCGAGCCGTTGACCACCCCGTCGCCGCAGTACTCGCCGGTGAGCGACAGCTGGGCGGTGCAGGTCGCGTTGCACTTCACGCAGGTCGCGGTCCCGTAGTTGCACTGGTTCTCGGTGACGGTGTTGCCGTCGTCGCACACCTCGGGGCCGTTGACCACCCCGTCCCCGCACACCGGGCCGGTGAGGTCGAGCGTCTGCGTGCAGTCCTCGTTACAGGGGCTGCAGTTCGCCTGACCGTAGGGGCACGACGCTTCGGTGATGGTGTTTCCGTCGTCGCACACCTCGGGGCCGTTGATGTTCCCATCCCCGCATACCGGGCCGGCGAGGGTGAGGATGGTGTTGCAGGTGGCGTTGCAGGTCTGGCAGGTCGCCACGCCGTAGGGGCAGCTGGTCTCGTTGATGTTGTTGCCGTCGTCGCAGAGCTCGCCGTTCGTGACGACGCCGTCGCCGCAATACGCGCCGGTGAGCGTCAACGTCGCCCCGCAGGTCTCGTCACACAGAACGCAACTGGCCTGGCCATAGGGGCATGCGGTCTCGGTGACGGCGTTGCCGTCGTCGCAGACCTCGTTGCCGTTGACCTTCCCGTCACCGCAGTACGCCCCGACGAGCGCGAGCTGCGACCCGCAGACCGCGTCGCAGTGCACGCAGGTCGGCTGGCCATAGGGGCACGCGGTCTCGGTGGTCGTGTTCCCGTCGTCGCACGCCTCCCCGTTGCTGACGACGCCGTCACCGCAGTGCGGTCCGGTGAGCGACAGCGTGGCGCTGCAGGTCCCGTCGCACTTCGTGCAGGTCGCCTGGCCATAGGGGCAGCTGGTCTCGGTGACGGTGTTCCCGTCGTCGCAGACCTCGTTGCCGTTGGTGATCCCGTCCCCGCAGTAAGGTCCGGTCAGCGACAGCTGGGCGCCGCAAATCGCATCGCACAGCACGCAGGTCGGCTGACCGTACGGGCAGCTGGTCTCGGTGACGGTGTTGCCGTCGTCGCAGGCCTCGTTGCCGTTCTTGACCCCGTCACCGCAGTACGGGCCGGTCAGGTGGAGTTCGGCGGTGCAGGTGGAGTTGCACCTCGTGCAGGTGGGGTTCCCGTACGGGCAGATCGTCTCGTTGACGGTGTTCCCGTCGTCGCAGACCTCGACGTTGGTCCCGTTGACGTTGACGAAGCCGTCGCCGCAGACGTTGGGGTGGCAGGTGGTGAGGCAGTCGTCGTCGTCGAAGGCGTTGCCGTCGTCGCAGCCCTCGCCCGCCTGCGGATTGGTGAAGCCGTCGCCGCACGCCGTCGGCGTGCAGTCCGCGTCGCAGAACAGCGAGTTCCCCGCCGTGTCGCACTGCTCGCCCGCGGCGGTGTTGAGGAAGCCGTCCCCGCAGCTGGCCACCGTGCAGTCGCTGTCGCAGGTGGTGCTGTTGCCCCCGGTGTCGCACTGTTCGCCGCGGGCGGTGTTCGCGTACCCGTCGCCGCAGAAGGCGATCGTGCAGTTGCTGTCGCACGGAAAGGAGTCGGTCGCGCCGACGTTGTCGCACTGCTCGCCCGCCGAACCGTTCACGATCCCGTCGCCGCAGCTCGCGAACGTGCAGTTGGCGTTGCAGGAGTCGGACTCGCCCGCAGTGTCGCACTCCTCGGTGACGGGGCCCTGCCGATCCACGTAGCCGTCCCCGCACTTCGGCAGAGTACAGTCGTTGAGGCAGTCGTCGTTGTTCTCCATGTTGCCGTCGTCGCACTGCTCGTCGAGGTCGCGCACGCCGTTGCCGCAGCCCTCGCCCGACTTGCAGTCGCTGGAGCAGCCGTCGCCGCTGAGGACGTTGCCGTCGTCGCAGATCTCCCCCGCGGCGATGTCCTTGATGCCGTTACCGCAGGTCTCGTCGGACTTGCAGTCCGCGCTGCAACCGTCCCCGCTCTCGTTGTTCCCGTCGTCACACACCTCGCCCGCGGCGGTGTCGACCACGTGGTTGCCGCAGATCTCCTGTGACTTGCAGTCGCTGGAGCAGCCATCGCCGCTCTCGTTGTTGCCGTCGTCGCAGACCTCGCCGCGGACAATGTCCTGGTAGTGGTTGCCGCAGTATTCGGTGGAGAGGCAGTCCGCGCTGCAGCCGTCGCCGTTGGTGGTGTTGCCGTCGTCGCAGACCTCGCCCACCGCCACATCGACGATCCCGTTGCCGCACAGCTCGTTGGAGTGGCAGTCCGCGCTGCAACCGTCGTCGTCGAGGGTGTTGCCGTCGTCGCAGACCTCGCCCACCACCGCGTCCACCACTCCGTTGCCACAGGTCTCATCGGACTTGCAGTCGTTGGAGCAGCCGTCCCCGTCGATGATGTTGCCGTCGTCGCACACCTCGCCGGCGGAGACGACCCCATCGCCGCAGTCGGTGTGGATGCAGACGTCCTGGTTCTTCGCGCACTGCGATCCCGCCGGGCAGACGAATCCGGAGGGACAGGGGACGCTGGCCGGCTGGAAACAGGAGGCGAGCGGCAGCACCAGAAGCGTCAGCGCCCCCACCCACCCGTAGACGTGCTTGCGAATCATAAGGTCGAACGTTCCTTCTCGAGGGGCTGGCTAGAACCGGACCGTCGCGAACACCCCGCCCTCATGCGGGCCGACCATCGGCACCACGGTCACCTCGGGGTTCACCTGGAGGTCCTCCGGCCTCACCTGGTATGGCTCGAGCCGGTTGAAGTAGACGAGCGTGGCGCCGGCGGCGATCGCCGCACCGCCCACCGCGTAGCCCACCAGCGCCAGCGTCTGCTGCGAGTTGCCACGCTGCAGGGCCGCGCGCACGTCGTCACCGGGGTAGCAGCCGCCGCAGGTGTTGATGCTCTGGTCGTACGTCGCAAAGCTCTCGCGAGCCTGCTGGTGCAGCACCGCGCCCCCGGCCGCCACCGCGGCGCCGGCGGCCACGACCGTCCACGGCATCCACACCGCCCAGCGGCGGCGGTACTGCGTCAGGGACTCGGAGGTGTAGAGCTGCAGATCGATGGTGGTGGTCTTGCCCGACACCAGGTTGGGGCTGGTCTCGTTGGTGAGGTAGCCCTCGCGGGTGGCGACGATGGTGTGCGGGCCTGCCCGAACCAGCCCCTCGTAGCGGCCGGGGGCGACGAACAGCGGCCGTCCGTCCATGACCACGTTGGCGCCCTCTACCTCGCAGGTCACGACGATCCGCGCCAGCTGCTTCTCGATGAGGATCTTGTACGCTCTGGCCTGTTCGAACTTGTCCGCGTCCAGCGGCGCCGGGCCGTACTTCATCGCCGCCTCGAGGTGCTGGTGGACCTCGACCGGCTGGTCCAGGTTCAACAGCGCCAGCACCAGGTTGTAGTGGATCGCCGGGTGGTCCCAGTGCTTGAGCGCCTCGCGGTACTTCGCCGCCGCCTGCACGAACACCGAATCCTTCAGCAGCGCGTTGCCTTCGGCGAACAGCTTGAGCGCCGCCTGCTGATCCTCCTGCGACACCCCGCGCGCCCACGGCCGCTCCGGCTCGTGGGTGGGCGCGGTCGGATTCTTCGGAGCGGCCCACGAGGCCGTCGCCACCAGCACCGCCGCCAGGAGCACTTCCACCCTCAGCATGCGCATGTCCCTCACTTGAGCGTCTCGATCACCGGGCTGCCCAGCTGCGACTGCAGACGCTTGACGCGCTCCTGCTCGCGGGCGAGCAGCGCCTGCAGCTCTTTGGCGGCCTCGACCGCTTCTTCGCGCGCCTGACGGGCCTCGGCCGCGCTCCGCTCCGAGTGGAGCTTCGCCCAGGTGGCCCGCTGCTTCGCCTCTTCGGCGCGCTGGAACGCTGCTAGAAGCTGGATGTTCTTCTTCTCCAGTTCCGCCTTCGCCTCCTCGGCGCGCTTGGCGGCCTCCTCCGCTTTGGCCTGGGCCGCGCGGCGCTCCGCCTCCTTGGCCTGAACTTCGATGAGGCGCCGCTTGGCCTCCTCCGCGGCATCTTTGGCCACCGCCTCCGCGTTGTGCGCGGCGATCGCCTGGATCTCCGCGGCGCGCTGTGCCTTGCGGATCACCACCAGGGCCACGGTGGCCGCCACCAGCAGCAACACCAGGAACACGCCCGCGCCGATGGTCAGCGCCTGCTTGCGCCGTGCAGCCCTCGCGGCCTCGGCGAACACCGCCTGCAGGAACGCGCGCTGCACCTCGGGGAGCTCGCCGCGGAACCGGCGCTGGAACCTGCGCGCCTCCTCCACCACCTCGCCGCGCCAAAGCAAATCCTTGTCCCGCCCCTTCCCGGCCCACTGCCGGGCGGCGTTGCGCAGCTGCTCGAGGAACACCGCGTCCTCCTGGTTCTCCTCGAGCCAGCGGCGCAAGGTGGGCCAGCTGTGGATCAGCGACTCGTGGACGATCTCCACCGTCCCGCCGCCGCCGCCCACCTTCTGGACCACCAGCAGGCGCGCCTGCACGAGCTGATCGACCAGGCGCTGCACCTCGGCGCCGTCCCGGGACAGCTCGCGCAGCTCCTCCAGCGAGACGATGGCGCGCGTGCGTTCGGGGGTGACCAGCCGCAGCAGCACCGCGCGCGCCAGCTTGCGGCCGTTCTCCGGCAGCTCCTGCAGCACCGCATCCGCGTGGCTGGCGAGCGCGCCGGCGATCCCGCCGATCGCGTCGTAGCTCTGGCGCGTGAGCATCTTGCGCGCCGGATCCCTCCGCTCCCACAGCTGCGTGGCGGCGAACTGCAACAGCGGGAGCGCGCCCGGGGTCTCCTCGAGGTGGTCGAGCATGTGCTCGACCATGTCCTGCGTCTCGAACTTGTAGCCGGCCATCTCCGCCGGCTGCACCAGCGCGTCCCTGAGGCCGGCGCGGTCCGGCGCGTTGAGGAAGAACAGCCCCTGGGCCAGCTCCGCCATGAACGCCTGGTCCTCGGCGGCGCGGTCGAGAAAATCGCTGCGGATGGAGAGCACCACGCGCGTGGGCGCGGTGGCGTCGTCGGCGATGCCGGCGAGGCAGGCGGTGAACGCCATCCGCTCGGACTCGTCCGGGACCAGCGTGTAGAGCTCCTCGAACTGGTCGATGAACAGCAGAATCCGCTTCTTTTCGTGGCGGGCGCGGCTGCGCAGCACGGTACCCACGTAACCGGGCTCGGTGCGCAGGCGCTGGATGAGCTCCTCCCTGGCCTTCAGGTCGTCCGCCACCGAGGTGGAGGTGGTGACCATGGGCGCGACGATGTCCGCGAGCGCGGCGAGCGGCTTGCGCCCCGGGCGGATGACGAGCGCCTCCCAGGCCTCGCCGCTGCGCTTGAGCGCGGGCACCAGACCGGCTCGGACGAAGGACGACTTGCCCGCGCCCGAGGTGCCCACCACGCCGATGATCGGCCGGTCCGCGATGCGGTTCACCATCGCGGCGATCTCGCGGGTGCGGCCGAAGAAGCGGTCCGCGTCCGCCTCCTGGAACGAGGCGAGGCCCGCATAGGGCGACTGGTTCTCGGAGAGATCGCCCTCCGCGCGGAAGCGGCCGGGGAGGAACGGTTCGAGCGCGCGCAAAAGGGAGAGCGCGTCCGGCATGCGCTCTTCCTTCCTCTTCATGAGGCAGCGATCGACGACGTCCGCCAGCCCCTGCGGGATGTCCGGCGCCTTCGTGCGCAGCTTCGGCATCGGCTCGTTGAGGATGCCGGTGACGAAGAGCTGTTCACCCACCAGCGGATCCAGCGGGTGCTTCCCGGACAAGAGCCGGAACAGGATGATCCCCACCGCCCAGATGTCCGCGCGGTGGTCGATCGGCGTGCCCGCGCGCCACTGCTCCGGCGCCATGAACGGGAGCGTGCCCATGATCGCGCCGTGACGCGTGAGCTCGCCGGTGTCGATGTTGGAGTTCTCCGGATCCAGCGCCGCCCTGCCCGCCGCGCGCTGCAGCCCCACCGCGGTCTCGGCGGTGGCCTGCTTCTGCCGGACCTCGTTCACCAGCCCCAGCGACTCGTTCTCCGCCTGGAGCACCTTGGCGATGCCGAAGTCGAGCACCTTGATGGTGCCGGAGTCGGTGATGAGAATGTTGGCCGGCTTGAGGTCGCGGTGGACGATGCCCTGCTCGTGGGCGCAGACCAGCGCGCGCACCACCGGAACCATCAGCTCCACCGCGCGCGGCGCGGGCACCCGCTGACCCTTCTTGAGCGTCTCCGCGAGCGTCTTGCCCTGGAGGTACTCGAGCACCATGAAGGGCAGCCCGCGGAACGCGTCGACCTCGTAGATGATGACGATGTTCTCGTGGCTGCAGCGCGCCGTGGTGCGGGCCTCGAGGATGAAGCGCTGGGTCAGCTCCGGGCTGTTGGTGTGCAGGAACTTGATGGCCACGCGGCGGCCCAGCCTGGTGTCGCGCGCGAGGAAGACCGATCCCATCCCGCCCTTGCCCAGCTCGCGGATGAGCTCGTAGTGGTGGACGCGCGCGCCGGGCAAAAGCGCGCCCGCGTCCTTGCCAGCGCTGGTGTCCGCGCCGGTGATCGGCTGACTGTCGGGCGCCTCGGGGTTGGCGGCGGCCGGAGCCGGGGCCGGCCGCGCCGGTGTGTGAAGCGTGCTCTCGAACGCGTCGTCGACGACAATGGTGTGCTCGTCGAGCGCCGCGTCCGGATGGAGGGTTCCGGGAGCTTCGTTCTTGTTCATTGCCGGGGGCTTCCCTTGCAGCCTGTTGCGGCGGGGAACGGAAAAGGATCTCCGGGCCCCCCGCGGTGAGTCTGTGGGAGATGGTACCACGAGCGCGCGTGGAAATTTCGTCCACCTGCGGGCATTACAGCCAGAGCGGATGAGCCTTCAGAGCACCACGCGGCTCAGGACGAAGAAGAGCCGTTCGATCACCCGGTGCCACCACGGGCGCTTCGTCCACACGTCGCGGGTGATGCGGCGGCAGAGCCGGGAGTCCTCGAGGAACGACCGCTGCAACGCGGCACCCCAACGGGGATCGGTGAAGACGAGGTTCGCTTCGTAGTTGAAGCGCCGGCTCATCGGCTCGAGGTTGAACGAGCCGACCGTGCCCCAGGTCCCGTCCACCACCGCGGTCTTGGAGTGGAGCACGCCATCGTACCACTCGTAGATCTGCACGCCCCACCCGAGCATGCGGTCGTACAGGGCGCGCGTGGCCCACTTCACCCACGGGTGGTCGCTCTTCCCGGCGAGGATCAGCTGGACGGACACCCCGCGCTGCGCCGCCTGCCTGAGCGCGCGCATCAGCCGCCCGTCGGGGAGGAAGTACGCGTTGGCGATCATCACGCTGCGGCGGGCGTGCTCGATGGCACGCAGATACGCCCGGTGGATCGCCCGCCGCGAGGAGAGGATCACGGCGTTGGCATCGCCCGGCTGCAACAGCCGCCGGCGCGCGGAGCGCCGCCGGTAGCGGTAGAGCCGCTTGTGCGCCTCCATCCGCCAGGACGCGCAGAACAGCCGCTCCAGGGTGAGCGCCGCCGGGCCTTCGATTTTCATCACGTCGTCGCGCCAGCCCCCGCCCTGCCCGCGGCCGCGCGGTGCCCACTGGGCGGCGAGGTTGATGCCGCCCACGAACGCCACCTCGCCGTCGACGACGAGGATCTTCCGGTGGTCGCGGCGGATGAGCGCGCCGATGCCCCGGGCGAAGTTGAGCGGCTTGAACGCGCGCACGTCGACGCCCTCGGCCCGGAGCCGCCGGAAGAACGCGCGCCGCGTCGGCAGCGACCCGAGCCAGTCGTAGAGCACCTTCACCTGGACGCCGCGGGCCGCCGCCTCCGCCAGCGCACGCGCGAACAGCGCACCGACGGCGTCGTCGATGAACATGTAGACCTCAAGGCGGATCTTCCGGCGCGCGGCGCGGATCGCGTCCAGCATCTCCGGAAACGCCTCCACGCCGTCGCGCAGGAGCTTGAACCGGTTGCCCGGCACCATCCGCGACGGGTCCACGCCCACGTAGCGCTCAGCGGCGGCGCTCAGCTCGGCGGGGAGCGCGGACGTGCCACCGCCGGACGCGGGCGACCGCCGCTGCGCCTCCTCGCGCAGGCTCTGCTCGAAGGCAGAGAGGTCGACGTCCCCCCGCATGGCTCCTTCAAAGTAGGAGCGGATGCCGGGGGCGCAACGTGTGGGTGTGCGCTGATCGACGTTCGGTCGTTCAGTCGAACAGGCCGCGGAAGAACTCGACCACCGTCCGGCCTCCCTGTGTGACGAGCGTCGAGACGCCGCCGATCACCGTGTCCCGCGCCCCGCGGCCCATCCGGACCACCCCGTCCCACACCTCGCCCCGCGTCACCTGCGCCCAGCCGTTCACCACGTTGGAGACCCCTCCGGCCGCGGTGTTGAACGGCACGATCTCGGCGTCGGTGGAGGGCCGCAGCGGCGCCGCGTTCGCGCGGTCGATCAGCACGTAGGCGCGGTCATAGCCGACGTGGAAGCCGAGCAGGTGGACGTCGCTCCACAGCTTCTCGAACTTCGAATAGGGCAGCGTCTCCCGGGTCCCCCACGGGTTCATGTAGGAGACGTACTGCTCGCCGTTCTTCTCATAGGCGTCGGTGACCACCAGCCAGTGGTTGGACAGGTCGTTCTTCGAACCGGGCTCGAGGTCGCGGCGCTGGTCGTAGCCGCCCACGTCGGTGATCACCAGGATCTGCCGGCCGTCGGCGAGGTCCCGCTGGAGCTGCGCGAAGGAGCCTTCGTTGTAGGAGTTGGCCTGCAGGCCGTGCTGGCGCGCGTAGTCCACGATCGCCGTAACCGGGGTGAAGATGTCGTAGTTGCGGATCTCCCGGTCGATCTCCTCCCGCGGGACTTCGATCCCCATCCGGTGCAGCGCGATGGCGAGCGACGTGGTCCCACACGCGTTGGTCTTGCCCTGGTCGAAGTCCGCGCGCCCGCCGGTGGCCGGGTCGGTGTTGGGCCCATCGATCGAGAGCTTGTGAATGGACGGTGTCGAGCGGGGCGACTCGAACGTATCGCGCGTAAGCGCGGCGCTGGACCGGGGACGCGTCGCGGTCACCGCGGGCCGCGCGGCTTCGGCGGGGCGGGAGTTCGACGGGGACGAAGCAAGGAGACCGACGGTTCGTTCAATGCGCATGGGAAACGATCCTCCGGCCGTCATTCTCGCAACACGGCCCGGTCGTTGTTGCTCCCACATGCTCGCGGTCGCCGCCGCGGTCGGATTTAGCGCTTGCACATGACTGAACCTGCGTTCAGCATGGCGCCGTTTCCAACGAAAGGCCCGACGTGATCCCCGATACGACTGCGATCCCCGAACCGATGAAAGCGCTCCTTGGCCTCTTCGAGACGGACCTGGCCGATCTGAAGTTCCCCGACATCGACGCGACGGTCCTCGCGGACGCGGCGCGGCGCGTGCTCTCCGCCGCAGACCGGGTGGCCGAGGCGAAGGCGGCGCTCGAGGCCGCCGAGTCCGCGCTGCAGGTGGAACAGGAGGGCCTCCTCCAGAAGGGACAGCGCGCGCTCGCCTACGCGCGGGTGTTTGCCGAGGAGTCGCCGGCGCTGATGGAGAAGCTCCAGCTCATCGCGCTGCCGCGCTCTTCGCGCCGCGCCAGCCGGCAGGAGCCGTCGACGGGGGGCGCCGAGGTCGTTCCGGTCCGGCGCCGCGGCCGGCCGCCGAAGGTGAAGGCCGAGGCCCCGAACCTCTTCGAAGAAGCGGTGGCCCGGGCCCAGTCCGCATGAGTCAGCCCGCGCGGGCCATCGGCTCCGTCTGCCCGTCGCCCTGCAGAATCTCCTGAAGCGGTCGCACGCCGAGCGGGCCTCTGGCCAGAAGCTCCAGCGCGCCGACCGCCATCCGGGCGCCCTGGACCGTCGTGTAGTACGGCACGCCGTGGACCAGGGCGGCCCGGCGGAGCGGGAAGCTATCGGCGATCTCCTGTTTCCCCGCGGTGGTGTTGATCACCATCCCCACCTTCCCGTCGACGATCCGGTCCACGATGTTGGGGCGACCTTCCTTCACCTTGAGCACCGATTCGGTCGGCACGCGCTTCTCGGCGAGGTAGCGCTGCGTCCCCGACGTCGTGAGCACCGGATGTCCGAGCGCGCGCAGGCGCCGCGCGAGATCCACCACCGCGGGCTTGTCCGCGTCCTTCACCGAGAGGAACACCGGCATCCCCGGTGCGGGGAAACGCACGCCGGCACCGAGCTGGCTCTTCGCGAACGCCTCCTCGAAGGTGCGGCCCATCCCCATCACCTCGCCGGTGGACTTCATCTCCGGCCCGAGCAGCACGTCGACTCCGGGGAAGCGGTCGAACGGGAACACCGACTCCTTCACAGCGAGGCACTTCGGCTCCGCCTCACGCACGCAGCCCAGCGCGGGCAGAAGTTGTCCGGTCATGCAGAGCGCGGCGACCTTCGCCAGCGGCACGCCCGTCGCCCTGGACACGAACGGCACCGTGCGCGACGCGAACGGATTGGCCTCGAGGACGAAGACGGACTTGCCCTGCGTGGCGAACTGCACGTTCAAAAGGCCCACCACGCCGATCTCGCCCGCGAGGGCGGCGGACTGATCCTTGATGCGCTCCACCACCTCCGGGGAGAGCGAATGCGGCGGCAGCGTGCAGGCCGCGTCTCCGGAGTGCACACCCGCCTCCTCGATGTGCTCGAGCACCCCGGCCACGAAGACGTTGCCCGCCCGATCGCGGACCAATTCCACCTCCACCTCGACGGCGTTCTCGAGGAAGCGATCGATCAACACCGGGTGCTCGGGCGAGGCGCGCACCGCCTCGCGCATGAACCGTTCGAGGTCGTCCGCATCGTGCACCACCTCTATCGCGCGGCCGCCGAGCACCCAGGAGGGACGCACCATCACCGGGAACCCGATCCGCGCCGCCACCTCCCGTGCCTCTGCGATGGAACGCGCCACGCCGTGCGGCGGTTGCTGGAGGCCGAGCTTTGCCACCATGGCGGCAAAGCGCGCCCGATCCTCGGCACGGTCGATCGCGTCCGGCGTGGTCCCCAGAATCGGCAGGCCCGCCTCTTCCAAAGTCCTCGCCAGCCGCAGCGGCGTCTGCCCGCCGAACTGCACCAGCACGCCCACCGGCCGTTCGCGCGCGGCGATCTCCAGGACGTCCCCGGCGGTGAGCGGTGCGACGTCGTCCCGGTCGAAGTCGGCCGACCCGGCCGTCGGCGCGCAGTTCACCATCACCGTCCTGAACCCCGCCTCGCGCAGCGCGGACGCCGCGTCCATACAGCAGCCGTCGAGTTCGAGCCCCTGGCCGATCCGATGCGGGCCACTTCCGAGGACGAGGATCGTCGAGCGGTCGCTGGCAGGGGCCCCGGTCGTGCGCCTCCCGGCGCCCACCGGCTCGAGCACCGCACTTGTGCCCAGCGCCTCGCGCCGCGCGCGGACGGCCGCCAGGTCGGTGCCCCACAGCCGCGCCAGCTCGCGATCGGAGAAGCCGTCCGCTTTGGCGCCGCGGAGCACCTCGAGTGAGACTGCTTCCAGCGAGCCGAAGGACTCCAGCACCCGGGCTTTGTGCACCAGCGCTTCAATTTGACGGAGGAACCACGGATCGATCGCCGTGAGCGCGTGCACCTGCGCCACCGACCAGCCCTCCCGGAACGCCTGCGCCACGAACCAAGGCCGGTCGGGGTGCGGCGACTTCAGCGCGTCCTGCAGGGCCTGTGGCAGATCGGGTGGCTCCAGGGGCAGGCGCCCGCACTCAAGGGAGCGCAGTGCCTTCATGTACGCCTCGGCGAAGGTCCGGCCGATCGCCATCGCCTCGCCCACCGATCGCATTGTCGTGGTCAGCGTGCGGTCTGCGCCCGGAAACTTCTCGAAGTCAAACCGGGGGATCTTCACCACCACGTGTTCGGTCACGGGCTCGAAGGTCGCGACGGTGTCCAGCGTGTCCCCCAGGGCCAGCTTCGAGGCGATGCGGGCGATGGGTCGGCCGATCGCCTTCGACGCCAGCGCGGACGAGCGGGTAGGGCGCGGGGCTATCCCGATTGCCACGAAGCGTCCATCCGCCGGGTTCATCGCGAAGCGGAGGGTGGCGCTACCCTCCACACGCAATTCGCGGAGCATCGCCCGCGATACATCGTGTAACCGCTGCAGGCCGCGCCCATCGACCGTCTGCGCAGGCGCGACGGCGATCGAGTCGCCGGAGTGCACGCCGATCGGATCGACGTTCTCGATGGCGCAGAGGACGAGCACATGGTCGGCAGCGTCGCGGACGGCCTCCAGCTCGAGCTCCTTCCAGCCCACGAGCGACTCTTCGATCCAGATCGTCGACACCGGGCTCGCGGCGAGCCCCGCGCGGCAGATCGCCTCGTACCCGGCGCGGTCCGGGGCGACCTTGCCGGCACCGTGGACGAAGACGGGCCGGATCATTGCCGGCAGGCCCACCTGCTCCGCGGCGGCCATCGCCTCGTCGAGCGTGTGTGCGCTGGCGCCCTTGGGGACCGGGACGCCGATCTTTCTCATCGCGTCGTGGAAGACGCGGCGATGCTCCGCAGCGCGGATCGCCTCGAAGGACGCACCGATGAGCTTCACCCCGTACTGCGCGAGGATTCCCCGCTCCGCCAGCGCCTGCGTGAGGTGAAACGCGGTCCAGCCGCCCAACGTCGGCAAAAGCGCGTCCGGCCGCTCCTGCGCGATGACCCGCTCGGCGGTCTCTACGGTGATGGGCTCGAGGTACGTCCGGTGGGCCAGCTCCGGGCCGGTCATCGCCGACGCCGGATTGCTGTGGAGCACCACCACCTGGACGCCGTCTTCGCGCAGCGCGCGGATCGCCTGCGCCCCCGCGTGGTCGAGCTCGCCGCCCTGGCCGATCACCGTCGGCCCCGCGCCCACCACCAGCACCTTCCGGATGTCCGTCCGTTTCGGCATACCGTCGCGCCCTCAGCTCGGCTCGAGGATGAGCTTCTCCAGAAGCGCCTTCTGCACGTGCAGCCGGTTCTCCGCCTCGTCCCAGATCGCCGACTGCGGCGAGTCGATCACCTCCGCGGCGATCTCCTCGCCGCGGTGCGCGGGCAGACAGTGCAGGACGATCGCCTCCGGGCGTGCGCGCTTCAGCAGCGCGGCGTCGACGCAGTAGCCCTGGAAGGCGTGCCGGCGGCGTTCGGTCTCCGCCTCCTGGCCCATGCTCGTCCACACGTCCGTGGTCACCACGTGCGCGCCCTCCACGGCTTCTTCGGGCGTGGCGCACTCGGTGACGTGGCCCTTCGCCGCCGCGAGCACTTCCGGAGGCAACCGGTAGCCCTCGGGCGCGGCGATGCGGAGCCGAAAGTCGTAGAGCGCCGCGGCCTCCGCCCACGAACGCGCCATGTTGGCGGATCCATCGCCGATCCAGGCCACCGTCCGGCTCTTCACCGTCCCCAGCCGCTCCTCCACCGTGAACACGTCCGCCAGGAGCTGGCACGGGTGCGCGCCGTCGGTGAGGCCGTTGATCACCGGGATGGTGGCGTGCCGCGCAAACTCCTCGAGGCGCGCGTCCGCGAAGGTGCGCACCATCACCGCGTCGGCGTAGCCGGAGATCACCCGCGCCGTGTCGGCGATCGGCTCGCCGCGGCCGAGCTGGCTGTCGCCGGGCGTGATGGTGATGGCATGCCCGCCCAGCTGGTGGATCGCCGCCTCGAACGAGAGGCGCGTGCGGGTGGACGGCTTCTCGAAGAGGCAGACCAGCGTGCGGCCGGCGAGCGTGTTCTGCCGCCGTTCGCGCTTGAGCCGCGCCGCGCGGAGGAACAGCGCGCGGTGTTCGGCGAAGGTGAGGTCCGACAGCTTGAGGAAGTGACGTGCCATGGCCGTGCCCTACCCCTTGTGCTCCGCGAGCGCGGAGAACAGCTCCGCCAGGCGGGGAATGGCCTGCGCGTCCGCCGCCGTCCGCTGGGCCGCCGCGCGCAGCGCCGCGATTTGCGCCTTCACAGACGAGGGCGACGTGCTACCCACGCTCTGCTTGCGCTCCACCGATTTGAGCGGGTTCGCCGCCGCCAGCACCTTCGCGTCCAGCCGCGGATCCACCGCGCGCGCGAACGACTCGGTGACGGTCCCCAGCACCACGCCCGCCTCCTGGCACCGGCGCACCAGCGCGCCGACGATCTGGTACGCGGTGCGGAATGGCAGACCGGTCCGCACCAGCGCCTCGGCGAGATCGGTCGCCTGCATCGCGTCGCCCGCCACCGCCGCGCGGCAGCGATCGCGATCGAAGCGCACCTTCGACAACGCCAGCTGAAGGATGGACAGGACCGACCGCACCAGCGCACCGGTCTCCAGGAGCGGCCCGCGGTCCTCCTGCAGGTCGCGGTTGTAGCCCGCGGGCAACCCCTTCAACGTCACGAGAAGACCGACGAGGTTTCCCACCGCGCGGCCCGACTTCCCGCGGATGAGCTCGAACACGTCGGGGTTCTTCTTCTGCGGCATCATCGATGATCCGCAGGCGATCTCCCCGTCCAGCGTCGCGAAGCCGAACTCCGTGGAGGTGAAGTCCACGAAGTCCGTCGCGAGCCGGCTGGCGTGCACCATCAGCCGCGCCCCCGCGAAGGAGTAATCCAGCGCAAAGTCGCGGTCGCCGACGGTGTCCAGGCCGTTGGCGGTCAGCGCCGAGAAGCGCAGGAGCCTCCGGGTCAGCTCGCGGTCGGTCGGCAGCGAGGTGCCGGCGATCGCGCCCACGCCCAGGGGCATCACATCCGTCTGGGCGAGCACGAAGCGGAACGCGTCGGCGTCCCGCGCGAACATCGAGGCGTACGCCGTGAACAGGTAGCCCAGGGAGATCGGCTGCGCGCGCTGCCGGTGGGTGTACGAGGGCAACAGCGTGTCGAGCTCCGCCTCGGCGCGGTCCGCGAGCGCCGCCACCAGCTCCGAGAGCGCGCCGAGGATCTCCGCGCACTGTTCGCGCACGTGGAGGCGCAGGTCCAGCGCGATCTGATCGTTCCGCGACCGCGCCGAATGGAGCAGCCCGGCCACGTCTCCCAGGCGGCGGAACAGCTCCGCCTCCACCGCCATGTGGACGTCTTCCTCGTCCGGCAGCCTGAGCTCGCCCCGCGCGTGCTCGTGCCAGAGCGCGACGAGGCCGGCGTGGATCCGCGCCGCCTCCGCGCGCGGGACGATGCCGCACTCCGCCAGCATCGTCAGGTGCGCGAGGCTGCCGACCAAATCCTCGCGCAGGAGCTGGAGGTCGAGCGCGAGCGAGCTGGAGAACGCCAACACCTCGGGGTGAAGTCCGGGGCCGCCGGACGCCGCGGTCTTCGCCAGCACTACGCCGGCTCCGTTCCGCCCGCGTGCAGGCGGCTGAAGAGCTGCAGCGGGAGCCCCACCAGCTTGATGAAGCCCTCCGAGGCGCGGTGATCGAACGCGTCCTCCCGGCCGTAGCTGGAGAGCGCGCGGTTGTAGACGCCGTATGGCGAGGTCCGGCCGACGACGTGGAGCGATCCCTTGAACAGCCGGAGCGTGACCTCGCCGGTGACGGTCTTCTCGTGCTCGTCGTTGAACGCCTGGAGCGCGCGGCGGAGCGGCGAGAACCAGAAGCCTTCGTAGATGAGCTCGGCGTACTTCTGGTCGAGCAGCGCCTTCACGCGGAGCGAGTGGCCCAGGGTGGTGAACCGCTCGAGATCGCGGTGCGCGGTGATCAACGTCACCGCCGCGGGGCACTCGTAGGTCTCGCGGCTCTTGATGCCGACGACACGGTCCTCCATCAGGTCGATCCGCCCCACGCCGTGGCGCCCCGCCACTTCCCCGACCTTGCGGATCAGCGCCGCGGGCGGCATCGGCTCGCCGTTGACCGTGACCGGCACGCCGCGTTCGAAGCCGATCTTCAGATAGCCCGGCTCATCCGGCGCGTCCTTCCAGCTCTTCGTCCAGGCGAACGCCTCCTCCGGTCCCTCCTGCGCCGGATCCTCGAGGATCCCTCCCTCGATGCTGCGGCCCCACAGGTTCTCGTCGATGGAGAACGGGCTCTTCTTCGTGGTGGGCACCTCGATGCCGTACTTCTCCGCGTACGCCATCGCCTCGTCGCGGGTGATGTTCTTCTCGCGCTGCGGCGCGACGATCTTCAGATCCGGCGCCAGTCCCTGCACCGCGAGGTCGAACCGGACCTGGTCGTTGCCCTTTCCGGTCGATCCATGCGCCACCGCGGTGGCCCCGTGCTTGCGGGCCGCCTGCACCAGGTGCCGGGCGATGAGCGGCCGGGAGAGCGCAGCGGAGAGCGGGTAGACGCCCTGGTACAGCGCGTTCGCCTGCATCGCCGGGAAGCAGTAGTCCTTCGCGAACTCGTCCTGCGCCGAGACGACTTCGCAGGCGATCGCGCCGGCCTTCATGGCCCGCTCGCGGATCTTCTCCGGGTCCCGCGCCTCGCCGACGTCGGCGTGGCAGCAGACCACGTCGTAGCCGTAGTCCTCGCGGAGGATGCGGACCAGGACCGAGGTGTCCAATCCTCCCGAGTAGGCGAGGACGATCTTCTGACGGCTCATGAGCTCTTTCCTTTCGACCACAGCGTGTTCAGTTGCCGGGAGAGTCGTCCCGGGGCGACGCCCTTCGCAGGGGCGATGAAGATGGTGTCGTCGCCGGCGATGGTCCCGGCCACCTGCGGCAGCCGCGCGCGGTCGATCCCCAGCGCCACCGCGGAGGCCGCGCCGGGCAGGGTGGAGACGATCACCAGCGAATCCGTGTCCACCACCCGGGTGATCATCTCCCGGTAGGGCAACAGCGCGTCCGGCCCCTCGGGCACGCGCACGTCGTCCACTTCGTAGGCGGTGCCGCCCTCGGGCAAGGACACGCGCCGCGCGCCGATCTGCGCCAGGTCGCGCGAGAGGGTGGCCTGCGTCACGTCGAAGCCCTCCTTCGCCAACAGCTCGCGCAGCTCCTCCTGCGTGCCCACCAGGCGCGACCGGATCAGCGTGCGGATCGCCGCGCGGCGGGCGTCGGGATCTGAAGTCGCCATCTGCGCTCCTCGTGTCATCCGCGGGTCACCAGGGTGCCCACGCCGCGTTCGGTGAACAGCTCGGCGATGAGGCTGTGCGGCGTGCGCCCGTCGATGACGTGCACCTGCCGCACGCCGCCGTCGATCGCCGAGAGGATCGCCCGCGCCCGGGCCAGCATCCCGCCGGTGATGACCCCGGCGTCGACCTTCTCGCGCAGCGCCGCCGCCGACAGCTCGCTCAACAGCTCGCCGCCCTCCAGGATGCCGGCGCCGTCGCTCAGATAGAGCAGCTTCTCCACCCCGAGCGCCGTGGCCACGGCGCACGCCGCCGCGTCCGCGTCGAGGTGGTAGCTCTGCCCGTCGTCGCCGATGCCGATGGGGGAGATCACCGGCACGTAGCCCTGCTGGATGAGCAGCTCCAGGAACGCGCCGTTCACCGAGGTGATCTCCCCCGGCTGCGCGGCGTCTGGACCGCTCTGCGCGGCGAGCCTCTTCGCGCGCAGCAGTCCGCCGTCCTTGCCGCTCACGCCCACCGCATGGCTGCCGTGGCGGTTGAGCAGCGCCACCAGGTCCTTGCCCAGCATCTCCGCGGTGTGCGCGTCCTCCGGGCCGCCGCCGTGGACGACGATCGGCTTCAGCCCCACCGAACGGAGCAGGTTCACGTCTTCGCAGAAGGCCTTCTTCAGCGACTCCTTCCCCATCGCCGCTCCGCCGTACTGGATGACGCAGCGCTTGCCCGCGAAGCGCGAGATGTACGAGAGCGCCTCCACGAGCAGCGACACCTTGAACGCCGGGCTGTAGTTCCCCAGGCGATCGTCCTTCGCCACGCCGCCGTCCGGCCCGGGGACGATCAACGAGGAGTAGTCCGCGTTGATCTTCACGTAGTCGTAGGAGAGGTCGCAGCCCCACGCGGTGGCGGCGTCGTCGCCGGCGTCCAGCGCCACCTCCACCTTCACCTCGGGTTCGCGCAGGTGGCGACGGAGCGCGATCGGATCGTTCTGCACCGGTTCGCGCCGGTAGACCACCACGCCCTGGAGCGTCACCGTGGCCGCCTCCGGGTGAACGTCGAAGCCCTGCGATCCGGCGCGGGCGCCCACCGTGGCGAGGATCCGGCCCCAGTTCGGATCCGCGCCGAACATCGCCGCCTTCACCAGCGAGGAGCCGGCGATCGACTTCGCCAGGTCGCGGGCGATGGCCGTCGAGGGCGCACCCCGGACGGTCACCTCGATCAGCCGCGTGGCGCCCTCCCCGTCCGCGGCGATCTCCCGCGCCAGCTCCACGCAGAGGTCCCGGAGCGCCGCCGAGAGCGCCTCGAAGTCCGGACCGGGATCGCAGATCCGCGGGTTGCCCGCCCTCCCGTTGGCGAGCGCGAACACCGCGTCGTTGGTGCTCATGTCGTCGTCGACGGTGAGGTTGTTGAAGCTGGGCTCCATCGCCGCCTTCAACGCGCGGTCGAGCGCGGCGGCGGAGATCGCGCAGTCGGTGACGATCACCGCGATCATCGTGGCCAGCTGCGGGGCGATCATCCCCGACCCCTTGCAGATCGCCGAGAGCGTGACCTCCCGGCCGTGCAGGTGGATCGTCCGGGACGCCATCTTCACCCGGGTGTCGGTGGTGAGGATCGCCTCGGCCGCGGGGAGCGGATCCGCGTCGAGCTGCTGGACCAGCGCGGGCGCCGCATCCGCGATCTTGTGGACCGGCAGGCGCATGCCGATGACCCCGGTGGAGGCGGAGACGATCAGCGAAGGATCGATCCCCAGCGCCGCGCCGACGGCCTGGTGCACCGTCTGCACGTCCTCGAGGCCCAATGGCCCCGTGAGCGCGTTGGCGTTGCCGCTGTTGATGACCACCGCGCGGATGTCCTCGCGGGGCAGCCTCGCCCGCGCGTCCCGCACCGGTGCGGCGCAGGCGCGGTTGACGGTGAAGCATCCGGCGGCCGCGCAGGGGACGTCGCTCACGACGAGCGCGAGGTCCTTTCGGTGCGGCTTGATCCCGGCGGCCACGCCGGAGAACGAGAACCCGTTGGGCGTCTTCAAAGTCCGTCCGTCTCCTCGAACCCGAGCATCACGTTCAGGTTCTGCACCGCCTGTCCGGCGGCGCCCTTCACCAGGTTGTCGATGGCGGAGGTGACCACCACCCGCGCCCCGTCACTGGACAGTCCGATCTCGCAGCGGTTGGTGCCCACCACGTGCTTGAGCGCGACCTCGTCGGCGGACCCCAGAAGAGCGATGAACGGCTCGTCCCCGAAGGCCTCGGTCAGCGCCGCCCGGGCCGCCGCCGCCGAAGCGCCGCGCGTGAGGAAGGCCACCGTGGTGCAGAGGATGCCGCGGCGGATCGGCAGAAGGTGCGGGAGGAAGGTCACCGGCACCTGGCATCCGGCGATGGTGGCCAGCGTCTGATCGATCTCCGGCGTGTGCTGGTGCCGGAGCGTCTTGTAGGCACGGAAGTCGCCGTCGATCTCGCAGAAGCTGTAGTCCTCGCCCGAGCCGCGCCCCGCCCCGGTGACGCCGGAGGCCGCGTGGATCACCACCATCTGCGGCTCGATGAGGTGCGACTTGACGAGCGGCGCCAGCGCCAGCGTGGCCGCAGTCGGATAGCACCCCGGGTTGGCTACCAGTTGCGCCTCGCGCACGCGCCCGCGGAACACCTCGGTGAGCCCATAGGCCGCCGACTCCAGGAGCGCGGGCGCGCCATGTTCGAAGCCGTACCACGCCGGGTACGCGGAGGCCTGACGGAGCCGGAACGCGCCGGACAGATCGATGACCCGGACGCCCATCGCGATCAGCTTCGGAGCGAGCTTCAGCGACACCTCCGCCGGCGTGGCGAGGAAGACCACCGCGCAGCCCCGCGCCAGCGCCTCCGCCTCGGAGGGCGCCGCGTAGCGGAGGGCCGCGGAAGGGCCGATCGCATCCGCGCGGGCGCCCACGCGTTCGCCGGCCCACCGGTCGCTGGTGGCAAACGCCACCTCCACCCTCGGGTGCCGGGCCAGGATGCGGGTGAGCTCCATCCCGGAGTAGCCCGAAGCCCCCACGATGCCGACGCGCGCCTTATGCACGGCGGCGCATGTATATGCATCTTGGGTGCGGATCAACACGAATTTGCGCGCATAACTATTTCCCGGCGGGGCGCCCTCCGCGGACCCGTGTCCGTCCGGCGCCAGCCTGACGCCGGCGGGCCGATCCAGACTGAGACCATCGGCACAATCCGGTTGAAGGGGACCCCGATGAGGAGGTTCACGACCACCCTGGCCATGCCATGACGACGCTGGCGCTGGCGGCCCGGGATCCCGGCAACAACCCCAGTGTGATCGGCGAGCGAACGTGGACGCCAGAGACCCGCCAGGACGTGAGTCGGGACTGGTGAGTAGTGAGTGGGCCCACTACTCACCAGTCACCCGTCACCCCTCACAGTCCGTATTCGTAGCGCTTCTGTTCCGCTTTGCGCGGACAGAGCTGGTCGTTCTCGTTGGGGAAGTACTCTTTGACGTGGTCGAGGGTGGCGCGCGCCGCGTCCCAGTTCTTCTGGTTGTAGAAGGTCTCGACTTCCAGCATCAGTTGGGCGCACTTCCGATCCAGCTTGGCCTGGGTCTCCTTCATCTTGTCGCGCGCGAGCAGGTAGAGCTCCGGCTTCGGCTCCACCAGCTCCAGCGAGAGCCAGGCGTTCCGGAAGTCCTTCCAGGCCTCGTAGAGGTTGGACGCGCCGATGCTCTCGCGCTCCGCGTTGCGGACGGCGCGCTCGAACGAGGCCTTCGCACTGGCCAGCAGCTCCTCGGGCGTCCCCTCCGGCAACGGCACCGGATCGATGCGCACGTTCCAGATCTTCCACGTGTCCTCGCCCGGAGGGTTCCGGGTGTTGTCAAAGATGACCTGGTTCTTCTCGCCGCGCTTGAGCGTGCTGGGCGGGATGTAGACCTCGAGCAGCTTGTCGTTCGACCCCAGCGTGTCCGGCGGGACGGTGGCCAGCTCCTGCCCGTTGACGATGATGGCCACCTCGCCCTGGGAGATGTTCAGCGCCTGGTAGGTGAGGATCGCCACCGCCGCGGTGGGCGAGAGGTACTCGAACTCGAACACCTTCATGTCCGGCCGTTCGAAGTCCACGCCCTCCCCGAGCCCGAAGGACTGTTCGATCGGCGTGCGGGTCAGAACGTCCGGTTCGGCGACCTTCTTCGGCCCCGGGCCGTCGTCCAGGATGAGGAACGCCACCAGCCCCACCAGCGCCAGTCCCAGCACCCCGGCTCCGGCGAAGATCAGCTTGCGCGTCCGGTCGCTCGCGTCCAGCCAGAACAGCTTCAGCGTGCCCACCAGCCCGGGCGACTCGCGGCGGATGCGGGCGCGTTCCGCGGCGGAGAGCCCTCCCCGTGCCGTCCCGGCGGCGCGGCTGCCGGTGGCGAGGTTCGAGGCGCGCTCCCGATCCGGCCGCGCGGGCGCCAGCGGCGCGGCGGCGGGCGAACGCGCCTGCGGGTTCGACGATCGCGGGCGGCTGACCGCCTGCATCGTCGTCGTCCGGGAACGGGTGAGCTGCTGGAGCTGCTCGGCGTCCGCGTTGGTGGGCGCCAGCGCCGCGCCCTTGCCCCGCGTGCGCTTGACCGCGTCCACCGACACGATGCGGGTGGACTGATCGGCCACGCCGACGTCGTTCTCGCCGGTGGGCGGCTCAACCACCGTCCCCATGAAGCTGAACACCACCGGGCCAAGGGCGATGTTGTCACCGTCCGACAGCTGGTGCTTCTTCACCAGGGCGCCGTTGATCTTGGTGCCGTTGGAGGAGCCCATGTCCTCCACGAAGAACGCCTCGCCCTCGCAGTAGATCCGCGCGTGTTTGCGCGACACGCCCGGGTCGTACAGCACCACGTCACAATCGGACGAACGGCCGATCACCACGCTCGGCTGTTCGAAGACGAATTCGCGCCCGGCCTCTTTGCCTTCGGAAATGGTGAGCTGAAAGCCCATCTAGGCCTTCGACTCTAACGAGGCTTGCGCCGCCCGTTCAACGGATCGCCGCGCAGATTCCGGCTCCAGGACCCATGCCTCGCCGCCGAACGACAGCACCCACTGGGCCAGCCAGCGCTCGGATTCACCCGAGACCAGCACGTCCACCGCGCCGTCCGGCGCCGGCCGCGCGTCGTCTCCGAAGCGCTCGCGCACATACGGCGCCACCACCTTCGAGAAGCGCACGCGGACGTCTCCGTGCGCCGCCGGGTTCGGCACCCGCGCGCTCCGCGCCTGGGCCGGCGGGAAGGTGCGATCGGTGACCGTCAGGTTCTGCAGGCGATCGACGCGGAAGAGCCGTTCGTCCCCGCGCGCGTTGTCGAACGCGGAGAGGTACCACTGCCCGCGGTGGCTGAAGAGCTCGAGCGGGCGCACGCTCCGCGGTTCGCTCACGCCGCGGTTGCTGGAGAAGTAGTCGAACTCCACCTCGCGGCGCTGGGCGATCGCCCCCACCAGCGGCTGCAGCTCGTAAGGCGCCACCACCCCAGCGTCGATCTTCTGCTGCATCTCCTTGAACCGGGCGCGCGCCTGCGGCGGAATCACCTTCTCCAGCTTGTGAAGGGCGCTCTCGAGCGCGCCGCCCGCGGCCGGCCTTAGCAGCTCGGCGGCGGCGGCGAGCGCGGCGGCTTCGGACGCGGTGAGCCGCGGTGGCGCGGAGAGCCGCTGGTCGAGATCGACGTACACGCGCTCGTTCTCGACGTAGATGTCGATGTAGTCGTCCGGCTGGAACGGCGGACGGCCCACCATCGTGAGCAAATCCAGCTCCTCCAGCAGCTCTTCCCGCGAGATGGAGAGCTCGCGGGCCAGCGCGTCGACGGTGATGCCCGGGTGCCTGGAGACGTAGGGCACCAGGAACAGCAGACGGCGGAGGCGCTCGTGCACCGGCGGCCGGGCTGCGCTCTTCTCCTTCGCGCTCACGCGGCCCCCCTCTCGGCGTCCGAGTGCAGATCCCGCACCTTCGTCAGGAGTTCGCGCCACCGCGCCGCCGCGTCCGCGGGCGCCACCACCCGGCAGCCGGGACCGAGCGAGAGCGCATACCGGAGCAGTCCCTCGAGGAACGTGGCGCGGACGGTGACCTGCGTACCCTGCCCGTCCCCGGTGGGCGCGGTGGGCTGGTCCGCGAAGAAGCGCGGCGCCAGCGCGGCCAGCTCGCCGCGCAACTCGAGCGTGACCTCGATCGGCGCGTGGAAGCGGTGCTGCCACGGGAACGTGGCGACGTAGTCCTGAAGCCGGAAGTCTTGGGGCACCTCGAAGTCGGGGCTGCGCGGCCGCGCCGCGTTGGCGGTGACATCGCGCATCCGGTGCACGTGGAAGGTGCGGACGCCCTTGCGCAGGTGGCAGTAGCCGACCAGCGACCACACCCCGCGGCGCAGCGCGAGCCCGTACGGATCCACCCGCCGGCGCGTAGTCTCGGCGCTCCGCGGCGAGAAGTAGGTGAGCTCGACGTACTTGCGCGAGGCAGCCGCGGCCCACAGCACCTCGAGGGTGGCGGCGACCTGCGCGCTGTCCACGTTCACCGGGCCCAGCTCCATGCGCACTTTAGGAGTGGCCACCTCCCGCCCGGCGAAGAAGCCGATCTTCCGCAGCGCGTGCGCGAGATCCTGCGCCCCCGGGAACGCGCCCGAGGCGAGCGCCGCCGACCCTGCCGTGTAGAGCACCGCCAGCTCCTCCGGCGTCAGCCCCACCTCGGGCAGGTAGTAGCTCTCGCGGTCGACCACGTAGCCATCCCGCTTCTCGTCGTCGCCCACCACCCAGCGGATCGGAATGCCGAGCTCGAGCAGCTCCGCCTTGTCGCGTTCGAACTTCCGCTCCGCCGCCTCGTCCGAACCCTTGCCGTAATCGTCCGGGAAGTGCTCGCGCAGCTCGGCCCAGGTGATGGGCTCGCGCGCGTCGAGCAGGAGGGCGACGAGGTCGAGGAGGCGTTCGGTCCGATTCATCGGGACGAGCCGCGCAGGATGGAGCGCGCGGCGCCGGGGGTCAATGACAGCCCTGTGTCAGTTTGTCACGGGGTGCGTGTAGGTCCGGAAGCGGATGTCACAGCCCATGCGGGCACTCGTCCGCAACACGCCCAAATGACAGGGGGCGCACCCGTGGCCTGGAGGTTGCTTCGAGGAGGAACAATCCATGCGCGCGCTCATTTCCATCGCCCTCTTCGCCGTCGTGGGATTCGGGTGCGCGGAGGCACACCGGAAGGCCTCTGCGCCGGTGGCTCGGAAGCTCTACTTCGCCGTCGAGCTGCACCGGCAGGGCAAGCTGGTGGGCCACCCGAAGCTGCTCGGAGAGACCGGAAAGGTCCTCAAAGCCGAGCGCCGGCAGCCGGGTTCGGACGTGGCCGACTACGTGCTCATGCTCACCCCCACGCAGAGCGGCGCCGGACTCTACCACCTCGACCTCGACGTCGCCGTCCCCGAGGCGGTGGGGCACTCGGAGATTTCTCTCTTGCATGGGGAGGTTCGAAAGCTCGAGCTCGGCCACAAGCCGGGTGACCTCGCAGTGACGCTGACCCTGATGGAGGTCGACTCACCCGAGTTCCGCACGCTGATGCAGCTGATGCGCGAATCCCGCGGTCGCCCCGGGGCGATCTGACGCGCTCAGAAGGCGCCGACGAGCGCGAGGTCGTCCCGGTGGACGGCCTCGTCGAGGTAGCGGTAGCCGAGAACGGCTTCGATCTCGCTGCTCTTCCTTCCGGCGATGCGCCGGAGCTCGTCGGCGTCGTACGCGCTCAGGCCGCGGGCGAAGACCGTGCCCGCCTCGTCGGCGAGGTCGACCGGATCGCCCTTGTCGAAGTCTCCTTGGACGGCGCGGATGCCCGAAGGCAGGAGCGACTTCTTCTGCTCCACCACCGCCCGCCGCGCGCCTTCGTCCACCACCACCGTTCCCCTCGCCCTGAGCGCGTGGGCGATCCACGCGGCCCGCGCGCTCCGGGGCGTGGCCTTCGGCTCGAACAGCGTGCCGATCTCCTCGCCCGCGAGCACCTGCCCCAACACATGCGGCCGCTGTCCGGAGCAGATGACCGCGCGGATGCCGAGCTCCGCCACACGCGCTGCCGCCCGCACCTTGGTGGCCATCCCGCCGGTGCCCACGCCGCTGGTGCTCTTTCCGCCCAGCTCGAGCACCTTCGGCGTCACCTCGGTCACCTCCGGGATCAGCGCGGCGGACGGATCGCTCCGCGGGTCCGCGGTGTACAGACCCTCCACGTCCGAGAGCACCACCAGAACGTCCGCCTCCACCAGCCCGGCGACCAATCCGGCCAGCGTGTCGTTGTCCCCGAACTTGAGCTCCGCGACCGAGACGGTGTCGTTCTCGTTGATGACCGGCACCACCCGCTCCTCCAGGAGCCGCGCCAGGGTGTGGCGCGCATTCAGGTAGCGGCGCCGGTCCTGCACGTCCTCGTGGGTGAGGAGGATCTGCGCCACCGTGCGCCCGCGCTCGGCGAAGGCCTCCTCCCACGCCTGCATCAGGCGGCTCTGCCCCACCGCGGCGCAGGCCTGCTTGCCGGGGATGTCCTTCGGCCGCGTGGTCCAGCCCAGACGCTCCACTCCGAGCGCGATCGCTCCCGAGGAGACGATCACCAGCTCACGTGTCCGCGCCACCTCGAGGAGATCGCCAGCGAGGCGCTGGAAGTGCCCGCGGTCGAACCGTCCGGTCGCGTTGGTGAGCGCGTTGGTGCCGATCTTCACCACCACGCGGCGCGCGCTCTGCATCGCCTGCCGCCCTGGGCTCATGCGCGCACCCTACGCGCAGATGGTTCGCCCATCCAACGGTCGCCGGTTTGTCAGCGGAACCGGGGGCTGCGCGGAGCCGAAGGTCCGGTAGGGTCCGCGCTGAGACTGCGCGAGGCGGTGGATGAGCGAGATGAACGAGCTGACGGTCGTGCTGACGTTCACGGGCGGGTTGATCGCCGCGCTCCTTCTGGGCTTCTTCGCCTTCAAGCTCAAGCTCTCGCCGATCGTGGGCTACCGGATCGCCGGGATCCTGGTCGGGCCGTTCACCCCCGGCTACGTGGCGGACCACCACATCACCGAACGGTTCGCCGAGGTCGGCGTGATTCTCCTGCTCTTCGGCGTGGGGCTGAAGTTCCACGTCGATGAGCTCCTGGCGATCTGGCGGATCGCCGTGCCCGGCGCCCTCTTCCAGTCGTCCAACTCGACGATGGCGATGGCGTTGATCGGCGTGACCGCGCGGGACCTCGGCGTGCTCCGCGGCGCGGGGTGGAACGCGCTGGTGGGCGCGTCGATCCTGTCGATCGCCCTCAACCCCACCGTGTACCGGCGCGCGCGCAAGTACACCCTGTCCGCCCTCGAGCTGAAGCCACCGCCCGGTCCCGGCCCCGAGGTCGATCCGCGCCGCTGCATCCTCGTGGGCTACGGGCCCGTGGGCCGGACCGCTGCGAAAATCCTCTCCGACCTTTGCGCCAGCGTCACGGTGGTGGAGCTCAAGCTCCGCACCGTCCGCGAGCTCCGGGAGCAGGGAAAGTCCGCGGTGTACGGCGACGTGCTCCGCCCCGGAACGCTGGAGGAGGCGGGCATCGCCGCCGCCGGAGCGCTGGTTCTCAGCACCGAGCTGGAGGACGCCGCGGAGCTCATCCGTCAGGCGCGGCGCGCCAACCCGTCCCTGCGGATCCTCGCGCGCTGCTCGTACCTGCGGAGCGCGCCCGCGCCGCGCGCGGCAGGGGCCACGGTGGTCGCCGGGGAGGCGGAGGTGGCGGTGGCGGTGGCGAAGGCGCTGAGCGCCGGGGCCGGCGCGGAGG
>JADGHL010000060.1 GCA_019686135.1 Myxococcaceae bacterium
GGCGACGCCGGGTCGCGGCCGGACGACAACGCTTGCCCGCGCTTTTGCAGGCAAGGCACTGTCCGGAACACAGGGCGCGTTCGCAGCGGGCGCGCTGACGGACGGCTCCCGCGAGGATCGATGGAGACCCGGAAGACACGCGTGCTGGTCGTCGACGACGAGGTGAATGCCCGCCGCGGGTTGGCGACGCTGCTCGGCGAAGACGGCTTCGAGGTGCAGGAGGCGGGCGATGGCGAGGAGGGCCTGGACAAGCTCCACGCGTTCTCGCCCGACGTCGTGCTCTGCGACGTGCGGATGCCGAAGATGGATGGCCTTCAGCTCCTTCGCCGCGCGCGGGAGGAGAGGCTGGACGCGGCGTTCGTGATGGTGACCGCCTTCGGCAGCATCGAGACCGCGGTGGAGGCGATGCGGGCGGGCGCCGAGAACTACGTGGTGAAGCCGGTCGACGCGGCGGCCGTCACGGTGCTCATCCAGAAGGTGCTGGAAAAGCAGGCGCTGCGCCGCGAAGCCGCCAGCCTGCGCGCGCGCGTCCAGGAGCGCTTTCGCTTCCACAACATCGTCGGAGAGTCGCCGGAGCTTCAGGCGGTGTTCGACATCGTCAAGCGTGCCGCGCCCACCCGGGCGACGGTGCTCATCCTCGGCGAGAGCGGCACGGGCAAGGAGCTCATCGCCCAGGCGTGCCACGAGGAGTCGCCCCGGCGGGACCGGCCCTTCATCAAGGTCAACTGCGCCGCGCTCACCGAGAGCCTCCTGGAGAGCGAGCTGTTCGGACACGAGAAGGGGGCCTTCACCGGCGCGGTGGCGCGCAGGGAGGGCCGCTTCGAGCTGGCCGACGGCGGCACGCTCTTCCTCGACGAGGTGGGGGACATTCCCCCGTCGATCCAGGTGAAGCTTCTGCGAGTCCTGCAGACCCGCGAGTTCGAACGCGTCGGCGGGACGCAGACGCTTCAGGTGGACGTCAGGCTCGTGGCCGCCACCAACCGGGATCTCGCCGCGGAGGTGAAGGCCGGGCGGTTTCGAGAGGATCTCTTCTACCGGCTCAACGTCGTGGCCGTGACGCTGCCGCCGCTTCGCGCGCGCAAGGGCGACATCCCGATGCTCTTCAACCACTTCGTGGAGAAGTACGCGGCGGCGTACGGCAAGGAGATCCGCGGCGTGGCGCCCGGGGTGATGAACGCGCTGCTCTCGCACGACTGGCCGGGCAACGTCCGCGAGCTGGAGAACGTCACCGAACGCGCCGTGGTGCTGGCGCGCGGCACCGAGCTCACCGCGGACGATCTGCCGCTCCCGCTCCGCGGGCCGCGCCCCGGGCGCAAGGACGTGGACGCGCTCATCCCCGGCGCCACGCTCAAGGAAATCGAACGCGAGGCGATCCTGCGCACCCTCCAGATGGTGGGCGGATCCACCTCCCGCGCTGCCGAGGTGCTGGGGATCAGCGTGCGGAAGATCCAGTACCGCCTGAAGGAGTACGCCGAAGCGGGCGGAAAGTGAGCCCGCTCACAGGAGCGCCGGCAGCCGCACCTCGAACCGCGCGCCGCCCGCGTCGCTGGTGCCGACCTCGATGCTGCCGCCGTGCTGGCTGACGATCGCATGGCAGATGGGCAGCCCCAGGCCGGAGCCCTGCGGCTTGGTGGTGAAGAACGGCTCGAAGATCCGCTGCGCCAGCTCCGGCGCGATGCCCGGCCCGTTGTCCTCCACCGCCGCCACGACCTCCGCCGGGGCGGACCGCGTGGAGAGGCGCACGAACCCGCCACGCGGCGCCGCGTCCAGCGCATTGAGCGCGAGGTTCATGAACACCTGACGGAGCTGCTCTTCGTCTCCGCGCGCGGGCGGGACGGTGGCGAAGTCCACGCGGAGCTCCACCTGCCGGCGCTGCGCGTCCTCGGCGAGGAAGTCCACCGTCCGCTGGAGCAGCGCGGGGAGATCCACTGGTCCGGGACGGAGCTCGCGCGGCCGCGAGAGCTGGAGGAAGTCCACCACCAGCTGATCGAGCCGGCGGATCTCGTCCTTCACCAGGGTGAGCGGTTCGCGCAACGGCGGCTGGAGCTCCTCTGGCAGCCGCGCGATGCGGCGCTCCAGCACCGTGAGCTGCAGCGTCGCCGAGTTGAGCGGGTTGCGGATCTCGTGGGAGAGGCCGGCGGTCATCGTCCCCACGGCCGCCAGCTTCTCCGCCACCCGCGCGCGGAGGGCGAGCGCGCGCTTGTCGTGCTTGAGCCGCACCTGGCGGATGGCCTGCGCCACGGTCTGCAACAGCGCCGGCGTGGGCACGGGCTTGAGCAGGTACGCCCACGCGCCGGCGCCCACCGCGGCGGCCGCGCTCTCCACGGTGGCAAAGCCGGTGAGCATCACCACCTCCGCGTCCGGCTGCGCCTCCTTCAGCTCCGCCGCCAGCGCGTTGCCGTCGCCGTCCGGCAGCTTCACGTCCAGCAGCGCCACCTCGAACGGGGTCATCGCCTGCTGACGCGCCTCCACGCAGGTGCCCACAGAGGACACCCGGTAGCCTTCGGCCTCGAGGATCTCCTCGAGGTTCTCGCGGAGCGTGGGGTTGTCCTCGATGACGAGGACACGCGCCGGCGGGTGGGCGCTCATGCGGCCTCCTGCGCGCGGTAGAGCCGGGCCAGCTCCGCCAGGAGCTCGGCGGTGGCGAAGGGCTTTCGGAAGATCCGCACCGCGCCGGCGTCGGCGGCGGAGACGTCGTGGGCGGTGATCACCACCTGGGGGAGCCGTGGAAACCGTTCGCGCAGTCGTCGCATCGCCGCGCCGTCCGGCCCGCCGGGGACGCGCAAATCCACCAGCGCCGCGAACGGCCGGACCACCCGGAGGCGTTCGGTCTCCGCCACCGTGTGCGCGCTGACCGCGGTGAAGCCGGCGCTGCGCAACGCCTCGGTGAGGTTGTCGGCGAGCAGCTCGTCGTCCTCCACCAGCACCACCATCCCGTCGCGCTTCGCAGAGGACAAAAGGCCCAGCAGCGTGGGCACCGGGACCGGCTTCTGCAGCACCGCTAGAAGTCCCTCCTCGCGCGCGATGCGCAGCTCCTCGTCGCCGGTGTACGCGGTGGCGACGATCGCCGGGAGCCCGGGGTCGATGGCGCGCACGTGATGGACCAGCTCGGCGCCACCCATCACCGGCATCCGCATGTCGGTGAGCAGGGCGTCGAACCTGCAGGCGCGCACCTCGACCAGCGCCTCCTCGCCGGAGGTGGCGACCGTCACGTCGTCGCCCTGATCGCGGAGGATCTCCGCCAGGTTCTCGGCGAACGCCTCGTTGTCGTCGACCAGCAGGTAGTGCCGCATGGCGGTTCAGGGTGCTTTGAGGGGCAGCGTGACGGTGAACGAGGCGCCGCCGCCGTCGCGTGGCTGGTAGCCGATGCTGCCGCCGTGGCGCTCGACGATCCGCTTCACCAGCGCCAGGCCCAGGCCGATCCCCTTGGGCCGCGTCGTGACCAGCGGTTCGAACAGGCGTCCGCGCACGGACGGATCGACCCCGGGGCCGGTGTCCTGCACGGAGATCTGCAGCGTCGCGTCGTCCGCACGGGCGACGACCTGCACCTCTCCCTTGGGGGAGGCGGCGATGACCGCGTTCTCGATCAGGTTCACGAACACCTGGCGGAGCTGGATCGGATCGCCGAGCAGCGCCGGCACGCCGTCGGGCACGCGCACCTGCACCTGCACCTCCGGCGGCGTCGTCACCGCGGCGCACGCCTGCTCCAGCATCGGACCCACCGCGATCGTCTCGCGCGAGAGCGGCCGGTCGCGGATCATGTCCAGCAGCTTGGTGATGATGGCGTTCGCGATCCCCAGCTGCTGGCCAATGCGCTCGATGTGCTTGTCGGTGCGCTCGTCGCCGGAGACGCGCTGCTTGAGGATGTACAGCGAGGTCTCGATCACCCCGAGCGGGTTGCGCAGCTCGTGGCCAATGGACCCGACCAGCTGCCCGAACGTCGACAGGCGCTCCACCCGCGCCTGCTGCGAGAGCAGATCCTCGCGGTAGCTGTGCACCATGATCGCCAGCTCGAGATCGAGGATCTTGTCGATCGAGGCGATCGCCTGGACCGGCTCCTTCTCCTTCAGGTGCTGTTCGACGAAGCCGATCATCTGTTCACGCAGCACGTTCATCGCCCCGAACATGTAGTGCTGCGGAAGCGCGACCCGGACGTGCACGCGGCCGATCCGGCAGCGCCGCTCGTAGTAGGCGTCGTCCCACGGGCCCTGGAGCAGCTGGTGCAGCCACGCCACCAGGGTGACCTTCAGTCGGTCCACCATGTGCGGTCCGTCCCGGAGCGCGGCGCGGGCGCCGTCGTGCTCGAGGATGCGCTGGTAGAAGACGTCCGCGAAGCGCTCGAAGTGCGGCGCCATCACCGGATGGAGCGATCGCAGGGTGGCCTCATCCTCCGGCCCGAACTTCACGTAGCGCTTGAGCTCGTCGAAGAGCGTCTCGGTGGCCATACGCGCGACCAAGCTAGGCGGCCGCGCAGGGCGGCTCAACGCTTTCTCCCGCTGCGCGACGGGGCCCGCATGCCGGGCAGGTGGCCACGCGCAAACTTTGCGCGCGCACGCAAATCCAGCGCGCGCGGCGTCGGGCTCCCTCTGAGACGAGGCTGGTTCGCTTTTTGAAAACGCATCGCTCCGACGCCGCCCTCGTTGGCCCGGCGAAGGAGCAGACCTTGAGCCCTGTCCGAATCGCATTCGCCGTCACAGTTATTGCTTCGCTCACCCTGTTCGCCTGCTCGGACCGCGCGCCGACATCGCCGCCCGTGAAGGCGCCCGTGGCCGGGGTCGCGCCGGACACCGGTGGGTCGGCCAGAGGTGACCTGGGTCCGCCGCAGGGTGCGCCGATCGTCGCGCCGCTCACCGACGCTCCGGCCGTTCCGCCGCCGATCCGGCGCAGCGCGCCCGCGAAGGTGGTCGTGAACCTGGAGGTGAAGGAGCTCGAGCAGGAGATCGCCCCGGGCGTGAAGTACGTGTTCTGGACGTTCGGCGGGAAGGTGCCGGGCAAGTTCATCCGCGTTCGTCAGGGCGACACGGTGGAGCTCCACCTCCGGAACGCGCCCGACAGCAAGATGCCGCACAACATCGACCTGCACGCGGTGACCGGCCCGGGCGGCGGCGCGGAGAGCTCGTTCACCGCGCCGGGTCACGAGACGCAGTTCACCTTCAAGGCGCTCAACCAGGGGCTGTTCGTCTACCACTGCGCCACCGCGCCGGTGGGCATGCACATCGCCAACGGGATGTACGGGCTGATCCTGGTCGAGCCGCCGGAGGGGCTGCCGCCGGTGGACCGCGAGTTCTACGTGATGCAGGGCGACTTCTATACACAGGGCGAGACCGGTGCGGCGGGCCTGCAGCCGTTCGACATGGAGAAGGCGATCGCCGAACAGCCCACCTATGTCCTGTTCAACGGACGGATGGGGGCGCTCACCGGCGACCACGCGCTGCGAGCAAAGGTGGGGGAGCGGGTCCGGATCTTCGTCGGCAACGGCGGGCCGAACCTCGCCAGCAGCTTCCACGTCATCGGCGAGATCTTCGACCGCGTGTTCACCGAGGGCGGGACGCGCTTCCAGGAGAACGTGGGTACCACGGTGGTGCCGCCGGGTGGAGCGGCCATCGTGGAGTTCAAGCTGGAGGTGCCCGGCACCTACACGCTCGTGGACCACGCGCTGTTCCGCGCGTTCAACAAGGGGGCGATCGGCCAGCTCCAGGTAAGCGGCGAAGGGAACGAGGCGGTGTTCTCGCACCCGAAGTCGGATCGCGATCAGCTGGGCGCTGCACCGGGCGCCGGCACGCCGGGGCTGGCGGCGGTCTTGCCGGGCCCGAGCGAGCCGAATCCGCTCGACAACCCGAACGTCCCGCGGAGCCCGCTGTTCGAGACGCCGGCGTCGACGAAGGAGGGGACTGCGGCACAGGCGCCCCAGGCTCCGAAGCCGCTTTCGCTCGCGGAGCAGATCGAAGCGGGGCGCAAGACCTTCACCACGACCTGCGCGGCCTGCCACCAGGCCAACGGGCAGGGCATCCCCGGCGGCATCCCGCCGCTCGCGAAGTCCGACTTCCTGATGGCGGACAAGCGGCGGTCGATCGAGATCGTCACCGGCGGGCTCTCCGGCCCCGTGATGGTGAACGGGCAGCGCTACAACTCGGTGATGCCGCCCATCACCTATCTGTCGGACGCCGAGGTCGCCAACGTCCTCACGTACGTGCGCAACGCGTTCGGCAACAAGGGCGATCCGGTGACTCCGGAAGAGGTGTCGGAGGTCCGCGCGTCGCGCGCGAACCAGGGCGGAGGCCGGTTGTGATGTCCGCGCTCGCGCTCGTCGGGATGCTCGTCGTGGCCGGAGCCGCGCCGTCCGAGGGGATGGCGCGGGTAGGCCCCGGGCGGATCCAACCGGCCTTCCAACAGGACCGGGGCGACGGGGCGGCCGGAGCGGAGATCGAGGTGCCGGCCTTCCTGCTCGACCGCCACCCGGTCACCAACGCCGAGTTCCTTGAATTCGTCCGGCGTCACCCCGAGTGGCAGCGCGGCCGGGTCAGCCCGCTGTTCGCGGACGAGCGCTACCTCGCGCGGTGGGCGTCGCCGCTGGACCCCGGCCCGGACGCGCCACTGCGTGCGCCGGTGACCGAGGTGAGCTGGTTCGCCGCGCGCGCATACTGCAAGAGCCGCGGCGCCCGGCTCCCCACCGAGAACGAGTGGGAGCTGGCGGCGCGGGCCGGCGCGGACGAGCCGGGGTTCACTGCTCGGATCCTCGCCTGGTACGCGCAGCCCACGCCGAAGGTGCTGCCGGAGGTGGCGCGCGGCGAGCCGAACGCCTGGGGCGTGTACGACCTGCACGGGCTCGTCTGGGAGTGGGTGAGCGACTTCACCAACGCGCTGGTCTCCGGGGACAGCCGCGACCCGGGCGACCCGGACCGGATCCAGTTCTGCGGCGCCGGCGCGCTCGCTTTGCGGGACAAGCGCGACTACGCCACCTTCATGCGCGTCGCGTTCCGAAGCTCGCTGGAGGCCCGCTACAGCATCGCCAACCTTGGTTTCCGCTGCGCCAGGGACCTGCCATGAACCGTCTCTTCGCCATCTTGTTCCTCCTCGCTTCCGCCGGGCTGCTCGGCGCACCGTCCGCATCCGCCGCCGACGAGCCGTCGTTGTTCGACCTGCGCACGAGGCTCGTGGACCAGCACGGGCAGACCGTCACGCTTGAATCGCTCGTCGACGGGCACGCGACGTTGATCACCATGTTCTACGGGAGCTGCCACTTCGCCTGCCCGATGCTGAACGCGCGGGTGCGCCGGATCGAGGCGAAGCTGCCAGAGGCCGACCGCGCGAAGCTGCGCATCCTCTTCGTCACCTTCGACCCCGAGCGCGACACGGTGGAGGCGCTGCGGAAGTTGGAGGGCGTCTACAGCGCGGGTCAGGGCGCGCCGCGCTGGTTTCTGCGTCCACAGGACGCGGACGCCGTGGCCGAGCTCGCGGCGGTACTGGGGATCCGGTACCGCGTCATGTCCGACGGCACCATCAACCACACGTCGGTGATCACGCTCCTCGACGGCCACGGCCGGGTGCGCGGCCGGATGGACGGACTGGATCAACCCGACGAGGTGCTGCTCCGCCCGCTCACGGAGTTGCTCGCGCCTTGATGGGGCCTGCGGTCTCACGCTTTCGCCGGCGTTTTCGACGACACACGCTGCGCGGCCAGCGCCGTGCTGCCGATGAAGACGAGCAGCGCGATCGCATTGCCCCAGCCGCCTGCGCGCCGCAGCGCCCCGCTGCCGATCAAATCGGCCAGCACCCGCACGGCCACCGACGCGTGGAGCAGGCCCACGTGGAAGTAGAAGCGCGGCCGGTACTCCACGCGCACGCGCACCACCGCGGGGAGGATCACCAGCGCGTGGCCGAAGATCATCGAGAACACGAATCCGACCAGGACCGTGTGCGTCAGCGCGTCGTAGCGCGGCCCGGCGATCGGATTCCCGAAGGCGAGCCCCAGCACGCCGCCCAGGCCCAGCCAGAAGTACCCGGCCAGAAGCGCCGCGCCGATGTAGCGGACCGAACCCCTCTGCCTCACGGTCCGCCGCGCGACATCGTAGCGGAACAGCCAGGCGCACAACGCCAGCTCCCCTACGCCCATCGCGCGCATTCCGGCATCGCGCCAGCCGAGCGTCGCCACGGCCCCGGCAAAGAACGCCGCGCCGGCGGTGACGAACATCACGCGCGAGGCGCGGGAACGCGGGAGGAGGCGAGTCAGCTCCAGCCGCTCGGCGGCGATGGTTCCCACCAGGAACACCAGCCAGAAGGGGAGGGCGTCGAACACCGGCCGACCGGCGGCGAGCAACAGGTTCCCGCCGGCCCACGCCACGCCGGACGCGGCGAGCACGCCATGGTGCAGGGCCGGCGCCTGGCGCAGCACCTGGACCAGCACGATGAGCACCACGAGGCTGCCGGCGAGCAGCGCGATGGCGCCCTCGTGGCGCCGTCCAGAAAGCAGCAGCACGACGCCGAACGCACAGAACAGCGGCCCCAGGTACGCCGCGGTTCTGCCCGAGGCGACGGCGCGCTCGAGCGCGATCACCGTGCCCAGAAAGCCACCCACCATGAGCGGGCCGTGGTCGCCCAGCGCCAGCGGCGCGGTGATGGGCGCGGCGGCCATCCGCCCGAGCCCGAGCCACATCCCCCACACCAGCGCCACTATCCCGGCGCCCAGCAGCGGCAGCCGGAACGGCGGTGGCACGGTGGTCCAACGCGCCATCGCCGCTCACCCCAACGGGATGCCGCGCACGATGAACACCGCCAGAAGCACGATGATCAGCGCGAGCGTACCGTTGATCCGTCCGTACCGTGACGCCTGCCTGCGCGCGCGCTTCGCCTCCGCCGAGGTCGGATCCGCCTCCCACAGGCGCGTGGCGCGCGGGCCCACGTAGAAGTCATGGATGGCGCTGACCACGAGCACCGCGGCGACCAGAAGGAGCTTCCACGCCAGCGCCCGCGCGGAGGGGTTCTGCGCGTACGTGCCGTCGAAGAAGGAGCTCCAGTGGATCCCGCGGATCCACATGTTGAAGCTGCCGGTGGCGACCAGGATCCCCAGGCAGGTCCACCCGAGGATGCGGAAGCGCTCGCCCGACTTCTGGACGAACGCCGCCGCCACCTTCGAGAGATCGGGGCGCCGGAGAAGCGGCACCACCACGAACACGAGGAACGCCATGCCGCCGATCCACGCGCACGCCGCGAGGATGTGAAGCCACACGGACAGCTCGTAGAGCCACATCACGGCGCGTTCTCCCGGTTCGTGCCCACTCTCACTGCCGCGCGACCTGCACGCGCCACACTTCGGGGCCCTGCTCGAGGTACTTCCAGTCGAACTGCCCGGGGCGCTCCGCCTTGAACTGATACAACAGCGGCTTCGGATCGTGATCGTTCACCAGCTCGAAGGCCTCGCCGGGCTGAAGCCCGTCGAAGCTCTTGAAGATGAGCGGGTGGCGCTCACGGGGCACGATCGTCCGTACATCCAGAGTGGTCTTCACGGTCATCGGTCGGTTCCTTTCTGCCAGCCCAGTTGCTGCTTTGCTTCGTCGCTCATCCGCTCGGGCGTCCACGGCGGTTCGAACGCCCGGACCACCCGCACCTCGCGGATTCCGGGCACCGCGGCCTCGATCGCGGCGCGCGCGTTCTCAGTCAAAGTCTCGTGCAGCGGGCATGCCGGCGTGGTGGTGGTGATCGCCACGTGCGCCACGTCGCCCTCCCGGCGGGCCTCGTAGACCAGCCCCAGGTCGACGACGTTGAGGCCGAGCTCGGGGTCGAACACCCGCCGGAGCGCGAAGAGGAGATCCGGATCCAGCTCGTTCATGGGAGGAGACGAAGTTGCAGGGGCGATGCCACCCCACGCGTGGCGGCACAAAGAGGGGTGGTGTGGGCCCAGGGTTCCAGAATGGAACTGCTGGAACCGGTGGTGGAACGACGCACGGCATGACGCCGGCCGTCCGGGCGAGATATCTCCGCTCCCATGCGTCGACTGATCTGCGCCTGTGCCCTCGCCGGGCTCTTCGCGTCGTCCGGTTGCGGCGAACCGGAGGATCCGCTCCCGCACCTCGACACCGGAGACGGATGCCAGCCGCTTCTGAGCGGATACGACTGCCTGTTGCCGTACCCGTCGGACTACTTCCAGGTCGAGGACGCCTCGCTGCCCTCCGGCCACCGCATCGAGGTGCGTGGCAAGGCGAAGCTGACGACGAAGACCGGCGTGAGCGCGGACGTGAACGCCATCCGGCCGATCGACGGCTTCTCCCGCGTCCCGTACATCGTGTTCGCGTTCCCCAACGACGTGGTGCCGGACGGCTTCGTGCGGCTGTTCGACGACCCCGACGCGAGCACGGACCCGAAGGCCTCCAACACGCTGTTGATTGAAGAGGCGACCGGCGCGCGCGTGCCGCACTTCGTGGACCTCGACGCCCGCGCCACCGATCCGCTCCACCGGGCGCTGGTGATCCACCCGTACGTGCGCCTCAACGCAAGCTCGCGCTACGTGGTGCTGGTGCACAACGTCCGGCAGGCGGACGGGACGTTCGTGCCTCCCCCCGAGGGCTTCCGGCGCCTGAGGGATTCGGAAGGGAAGAGCGACCCGGCCCTGCAGCCTTTGCGCGAGGCCTTCGAGCTCCGGATCCTCCCGGCCGCCGACCGCATCGGCATCCCGCGTTCGGAGCTGCAGCTCGGCTGGGAGCTCACCACCGGCAGCGACGAGCACGTCGAGCGCGACATGCGCCGGATCCGCGAGCTCACGCTCGCCTGGCTGAAGACGAACACGCCGGAGGTGACCATCACGTCGGTGGAGGAGAACCCCGAGACGGACGTCTGGCGGCGAATCGCCGGCACGGTGTCGATGCCGCTGTTCGTCGAGTCGACCGATCCCGGCGCGCAACTTCATCGCGGCGATGACGGGCAGGTCGCGCAGAACGGCACGGCCGTCTTCCCGTTCGAGGCGCAGATCCCCGTCGTGGTGCGCGACCAGTTCGAACCCGGGCGGATTCTCACCTACGGCCACGGTTTCTTCGGCGGCACGAATGAGATCCACGGCCAGAGCGCGCGCGACATCTCCACGCGGCTGCACGCCGTGCTGTTCGCCACGCCGTGGTGGGGGATGTCGCTGGGCGACTCCACGCAGCTCGCGGACGCGCTCAACAACCGGCCGTTCAAGACGTTCGATCCGCTCGAGCGCACGCACCAGGCGATGGCGAACTGGATCGTCTTCACCCGGGCGATCGAGAAGGTGATGCCCACGCTGCCCGCGTTCCAGCGGCCGACGACGATGGGCGAACCGGGCGTGGTCGACGACGGGAACGGCCACACCAACGCCGGGCAGCCGGTGTTCGCGGGCGAGGCGGACGCCTACGTGGGGATCAGCCAGGGCGGCATCCTCGGCGGGACGATGGCGGCGCTGAACCCGGACGTCACCCGGCCGGTGCTCAACGTCGGCGGCGCCGGCTTCACGCACATGATGTTCCGCGCGCGCCCCTTCAACAACTACCTCTTCTTCCTCGACCTCTCGATGCCCGATCCCTTCGTGCAGCAGAAGTTCGTCGCCACGCTGCAGCGGCCGTTCGACCGCTTCGATCCGGCGACCTGGGACGCGTACCTCATCCAGGATCTGCTCCCCGACACGCCACCGCGGCGGGTGCTGTTCCAGTACGGCATCGGCGACGCGGAGGTGCCGAACGTGGGCACCCACCTCGCGGCGCGGATCGCCGGGCTGAAGCTTCTGGATGACGGCGGCCCGGCGGTGTACGGGATCGACAAGGTCGCCCCGCCCGTCGAAGGGTCGGCGCTGGTGGCCTTCGACTTCGGCATCGACGTGAAGGCGCTCAACGAGCAGCCGATCCCCCCGGACCCCGACAACGAGGTCCACGAGGGCGTGCGCCGGCTGAACGCCGCCCTGACCCAGATGGAGACCTTCATCTCCGAAGGCCGGATCGTGAACGCCTGTGAAGGCCGGTGCGATCCGGAGTGATAGGGTCGTCCCCCGTGGCCAAACGCCCGAGCATCCTCGACCCGCTTCGCGTCCGCGTCCGGCGCTTTCAGCTCATCGTCGGACTGGGGCTGACCGCCTGCGTCCTGGGCGCGCTCGTCACCATCGCGATCTCGATGCGCCTGGGCGCGGCGCTGGCCGGGCACGAGCTGCCGCAGGTGCCCATCGAAATCCTCGACGCGCTCCTCGCGCAGCTGTGGGCCTATGCGGTGCTGCCGCTTCTGCTCTACGGCGCGGCGCGGATCATCGAGCTGAAGCCCTGGCCCACGTCGATCGGCGGCGTGGCCGCAGGGTTGGTGTTCCAGCTCTCCATCATTCTGATCTCCCGAGGCTTCGAAGGCATCACCGAGGCCTCGCCACTGCGGTCGGGCGTGATGCTGGCCGCCTGCGCGCTGGGCGCGTGGGTTGGAGCGAAGGCGGTGACGCGCGCGCGCGCCGCCGCGAAGCGCGCCGAAGAGGAGGCCCGGAAGGAAGCGGAGGCGCGCAAGGACGAGTACGCCGCCTTCGCGCGCGAAGCGGAGCGGCTGGCGGCGCGGACGGAAGCCAGAAAGCAGCAGGCGACATCGGCGACGCCGGATTCCGGCGCTTCGGAAGCACCTGGGGTGCAGGAGACGGACGCGGCCGCTTCATCCGCCTCGCCGTCGGCGACGGAGTCCTGACGCTCGCCCCGTCTATCGGCACACGTTCTCGAGCGCGGCGACGGCGCCTCCGTCCAACGAGTGCTTTTTTCCGGAACTTCTGCGCCTCGCGGAACAGTGAACCTCGCCGCGGCGCGAACCGCTCGTCGTCCCGGTCCGACACGAGCACCGCAACGGCCGTCCCCGGCGGGTGAGCCTCACCGGACCCCGACGCTCGGCATCATGGACGAGCGCACAGAAGCGGTCCCGGTGCCACCTTCATAGCCCGGACCGCACGTGTGGTGCCCGGCAGGCGCCGGCCTACGCCTTCGGCGCCTGGGCGAACGTGAGCTCGTCCTTCCCGGCATCCACGCGCACCACCTCTCCGGGGACGAACTCGCCCTTGAGCAGCTTGAGCGCGAGCGGATCCTGCAGGTACCGCTGGATCGCCCGCTTCAGCGGCCGCGCGCCGTAGACCGGGTCGTAGCCGCGCTCGGCGAGGAAGTTCATCGCCCCATCGCTGAGCATGAGCTCGATGCGCTTGTCGGCGAGCAGCTTGCGCAACCGCCCGAGCTGGATGTCGACGATCCGCCGGATGTGCTCACGGCGCAGGCCCTCGAAGATGACGATCTCGTCCACGCGGTTGAGGAACTCGGGCCGGAACGCCTGGCGCAGCGCGCCCAGCACCTCCTCCTTCACGGCCTCGCTCAGTCCGCCGTCCTCCATCCCCGCCTGGATCGCCTGCGAGCCGATGTTGGAGGTCATGATGAGCACGGTGTTGCGGAAGTCCACGGTGCGGCCCTGGCTGTCGGTGAGCCGGCCGTCGTCGAGGATCTGCAGAAGCACGTTGAACACGTCGTGGTGCGCCTTCTCGATCTCGTCGAACAGCACCACCGAGTACGGCCGCCGCCGCACCGCTTCGGTGAGCTGGCCGCCCTCTTCGTAGCCGACGTACCCTGGCGGCGCGCCGATGAGCCGCGCCACCGCGTGCTTCTCCATGTACTCGGACATGTCGATCCGCACGAGCGCGCTCTCGTCGTCGAAGAGGAACTCAGCGAGCGCCTTGGCGGTCTCGGTCTTCCCCACGCCGGTGGGCCCGAGGAAGATGAACGAGCCGATCGGCCGGTTGGGATCCTGCAACCCGCTGCGCGCGCGGCGGATGGCGTTGGAGACGGCGACGATCGCGTCCTTCTGGCCGACCACCCGCTGCTCCAGCCGGTGCTCCATGTCGATCAGCTTCTGGACCTCGCCCTCCATCAGCTTCGACACCGGGATGTGGGTCCACTTCGCCACGACCTCGGCGATGTCCTCCGCGTCCACCTCCTCCTTGAGGAAGCGCTGCTTCTTCTGCAGCTCGGCGAGCCGCGCGTTCTGCTGCGCCAGCTCCTTCTCCAGGGAGGGGATGGTCCCGAACTTCAGCTCCGCGGCGCGGTTGAGGTCGCCCCGGCGTTCGGCGGCGGCCTGATCGTTCCGCGCGGTCTCCAGCTTCTCCTTCACGTCGCGGAGCTTCGTGATCACCGCCTTCTCGTTCTCCCAGTGCGCCTTGAGGCCCGCGAACTTCTCGTTGAGCTCGCTGATCTCCTTCTCCACCTGGGCCAGCCGGTCGCGGGAGATCGCGTCGGTCTCCTTCTTGAGGCCTTCGCGTTCGATCTCCAGCTGCATGATCTTCCGGCGCACCTCGTCCAGCTCGGTGGGCATGGAGTCGATCTCGATGCGCAGGCGGGACGCGGCCTCGTCGACGAGGTCGATCGCCTTGTCCGGGAGGAAGCGGTCGGAGATGTAGCGGTGCGAGAGCGTCGCCGCGGCCACCAGCGCCGAGTCCTGGATGCGCACGCCGTGGTGGACTTCGTAGCGCTCCTTGAGCCCGCGCAGGATGCTGATGGTGTCCTGCACCGAGGGCTCGCCCACCATCACCGGCTGGAAGCGCCGCTCCAGCGCCGCGTCCTTCTCGATGTGCTTGCGGTACTCGTCCAGCGTGGTGGCGCCCACGCAGTGCAGCTCGCCGCGCGCCAGCGCCGGCTTGAGCATGTTGCCCGCGTCCATGGCGCCCTCGGCCTTGCCCGCGCCCACCAGCGTGTGGAGCTCATCGATGAAGAGGATGACCTCGCCGTTGGACGCGGCGATCTCCTTGAGCACCGCCTTCAGCCGTTCCTCGAACTCGCCGCGGTACTTCGCGCCCGCGACCATCGCGCCCAGGTCGAGGGCGACCAGCCGCTTGTTCTTGAGCGACTCCGGCACGTCCCCGTCGACGATCCGGCGCGCCAGCCCTTCGGCGATGGCGGTCTTGCCCACGCCCGGTTCGCCGATCAGCACCGGGTTGTTCTTGGTGCGCCGTGACAGGACCTGGATCACGCGGCGGATCTCCTCGTCGCGGCCGATCACCGGATCCAGCTTCCCGGTCCGCGCCAGCTCGGTGAGGTCGCGCCCGTACTTCTCCAGCGCGCGGTAGGTCCCTTCCGCTTCGGGGCTGGTGACCCGCCCGCCGCCGCGCACGTCCTTGAGCACGCCGAGGATCCGCTCGCGCGTGACGCCGGCGGACTTGAGCGCCTCGCCCACGCCGCCCTTGTCCTGCGCCAGCGCGATCAGCAGGTGCTCGGAGGAGGTGTACTCGTCCTTGAGCGCGCGGGCCTCGTCCTCCGCCTTGTCGAACAGCTTGAGCAGCCGCTGACCCAGGCTCTGCCCCTCGCCTCCGGAGACGCGCGGGAACTTCGCCATCACGTCGTCGACCCGCGACTCGACCAGCTTCGGCTCGGCGCCGATCCGGCGGATGAGCGGCACCGAGATCCCGTCGTCCTGCTGCAACAGCGCCTTGAGCAGGTGCTCCGGCTCGTAGACGGGGTGGCCGGCACGCCGCGCGATCGTCTGACCCTCCTGGATCGCTTCCTGCGCCTTGACCGTGAACTTGTCGATTCTCATGGCTGCAACCTAAGGGCCAGGGGGGGCTTGGCAAGGCGAGCGACAGCGGGGTATACGCCGCGCGCTTTTTCACCTACTCGGGACCCGAAAAGCGGGGGGCGCATTCGGATGGAGAGCCACGGCGGCTACCTGTGCAGGCTCGACTCGGTCGACGCGTCGAACCTCGTCCGCGTCGCGCGACAAGCCATCCGTCTCGAAGGGGTGAAGGATCCCTCGGACGTCAGCCTCCTCGTTTCGGTCATCCCCGAGCGTTCGCTCGTTCGGCTGGCCTGGGATGCACCGTTCACCTATGGACGTTCGGGCGCGCGCTGGTACGCGACGCACCACGAGCTGGCGGTGCTGGTGTCGCGGAAGCTCCGGACCACGGTGCACGCGTACGTGTTCGACGTCAATGAGTCGGAAGAGGTGACGAGCTACGGGAACGGCGCGCGGGTGGGCGGCGAGAGGCTGGTGTTGTCGGACTTCGAGCCGCCGGACGATCTGGAGGTCGACATCGCCTCGGACGAGGCGTGGTTCGAGTCGCTGCGGGCGAAGTGGCCGCTGGGGCATCTGGCGCGCGTGTACGGCGTCACCCGCGACGAGCTGATACGGATGCCGCGCTACGCCACCAGCGTGCTCCTGGATCTGGGCTCGCCCGGCGCGAAGGACATTGAAGCCCTGGAGGCGCTGGTGACTTCGCCGCGAGCGAGAGCCACCGGGTAGGGGGACCGGCCACCCTACTCACGACTCACTGCTCACCACTCACTGAATCGTCCTGGAGCGCGACGACTTGCTTCACTTTCTCGGAGCGGAAGTACTGACCGAGAAGCAGCATGGAGCCGGCGATCAGCACCGTCTGGGCGATCGACCACCCCATGCACAGAGGCGCCAGGAGGGCTTTCACGATGGGGACCACCTCCGGGTCGATGTTCCCCGCCTGTCCGATGTACTTCACGCCCGCCGCGGCCATCCGTTGCGAGACGACCGTCCACTGCGCGCCGTCGATCGTCCGAAGCACCGCCGCCGCCAGAAGGCTGGCGACCAACGTCCTTCGGATGCCCTCGCGAGGAAGCCCGTCCGGGCGGATCAGCCGGGTGGCGCAGATCCACGTCAGGAAGCAGGCGATGACGAGGCCGACCAGCACCGCGCTGCGCGCGTTCTTCATCCCCTCGAGCACCGCGAAGCGTGCCTCGTTCACCGCGATCATCATCTCCGGCGGGGCAAGCTCCGACAGCTCGTCCATCCGCGCCACCTCTTCGGCGGCGCGCTCGCGCTGCTCCTGAAGGTTGCTCAGGCTGATCGTCTCTGCGCCCGAGTACAACCCGACGAACGTGCCCAGCATCACGCACGCCAGCGCCGCCTGGCGCATCCGCGGCGGGGTGGGGATGGAGCGAGCCCGGATCATCGCTTGTTGCTCACCTCCACGAACCGCAGCCGCAGATCCGCGAGCATGTTCTCGAAGAACTTCTCCTCGTCCGCGGTCAGATTCCCGCGGGTCTTCTCCCGCAGCATCCCGAGCACGTCGAGCGTCTGGCGAGCGCTCACCAGATCGACGTTCGTCTTGCCCGTCTCGGGGTGGGGGGTGATCCCCAGGTGGATCAACACCGAGGAGGCCAGCCCGAGCAGGAACGTCGAGAACGTGATCGCCCCCGGCGTTTCCGGATCATGCATCACGAAGTTCTCGCCGCGCGTGTCGGGCGCCATGGCTCTCTACTCCGTAGCGGTAGCGGTCTCCGCCGGCTCCGCGCCGCCCACTGCCTCCTCCTCCTCGTCCTCGAACATCTTCGTGCTGATGGGTTCGCACTTATCCGAAAGGTCGGGCAGCGACTTGATGTACTTCTCCCAGTCCTTCTCGTTCACCAGACCCATCTGGATGTAACGGTCCACCGTCCGCTTATCGAGCTTGCTGAGGTCGATGGTGTCGGCCATGTCTTGAAACCTCCGGATTTCGTTGGAAAAAGGCCCGCCACCCTATAGCACGGCCGCACTGTGTCAACGCCCCCCAACCCACACCCGCCGTCCATCCTTCCCGAGGGTCTCTACGCGCTCGTCGACGACGGTCTTCGCCCCGACGTTCCGCTCGTGCAGAAGGCGAAGACGGTGCTCGATGGCGGCGTGCGCGTGATGCAGCTTCGGATGAAGTCGCTGCCCACACGCGAAGCGCTCGCCGCCGCTCGGGAGATCGTCGCGCTGTGCAGAGCCCACGGCGCGGTGTGCCTCATCAACGACCGGGTGGACCTTGCGCTTCTGACGGACGCAGACGGTGTGCACCTGGGGGACGACGATCTGCCGGTCGAAGACGCGCGCCGCCTGCTCGGTCCCCGGGCGCTCATCGGCCGCACGGTGCGGAACCGGGCGGACGTCGTCGACGCGGCCCGGGTGGGCGCCAGCTACGTGGGACTGGGGCCCATCTTCCCCACCACGACCAAGACGGTCGCGCACGCGCCGATCGGCATTGCCGGCCTCGAGGAGGTCGCGCGCAACAGCCCACTGCCGATCGTCGCCATCGCCGGGATCACCCTCGACACCATCGCGGAGGTCGCGCGGGCCGGAGCGCACGGTGCAGCGGTCGGGTCGGATCTCCTGTGCGCCCGGGACGTGGCCGAGCGGGCGCGTTCGCTCGGCCGTGCGTTCGACAGCGGCCGGGCAGCGCGTAGGATCGCGGCCAGCCCATGAACCCAGCGCATCGGCCCCAAAGTCGGCACCATCACGGCGGCGGGCGCCGACCGAACATCGGAATCACTCCCGACCTGTCGTTCCCCACGCCGGACGCACCGCACCCGAAGTACGAGCTCAAGGTCGCCTACGCCGACGCGGTGCTCCGGGCGGGCGGGCTGCCGATGGTGCTGCCCTATTCGGACGATCCCGCGGTGATCGGCTGCTACCTCGACCGCATCTCGGGCCTCGTGGTGACCGGGGGCGCGTTCGACATCCCGCCCGAGGCCTACGGCGAACAGCCGCGCGAAGGCCTGGGGCCGATCAAGGCCGCCCGCACCGCCTTTGAGACCGAGCTGCTCAAGCGCGCGCTCGAGCGGAACATGCCGGTGCTCGGCGTGTGCGGCGGGATGCAGCTGCTCAACGTGGTGATGGGCGGCACGCTGTTCCAGGACCTCCGCACCGAGTGCGAACACGCGCGCGAGCACGAACAGAAGCACGACCGCGCGCAGCCTCAGCACCCGGTGGAGATCAAGGAGGGGACGCTCCTCGCCGAGCTGTGCGGGCAGGGCCAGCTGATGGTCAACTCCACCCACCACCAGGCCGCGCGGAAGGTCGGCGACCAGGTGCTGGTGAGCGCCGTCTCCCCGGACGGTGTGATCGAGGCGATCGAAGCGCGCAACCACCCGTTCGCGGTGGGGGTGCAGTGGCACCCGGAGCTCCTGGTGCAGACCATGCCGGTGCACCTGGGCATCTACAAGGGCTTCGTCGGCAAGGCGCGTGAGTCGCGGCGGTAGCCGGATCCTCGTCGCCGCGGGGCTCGACCCCTCCGGTCGCGCGGGGCTGTTCGCGGACGTGGAGACCGTCCGCAGCCTGGGGGCGCAGCCGCTGGCAATTCCCACCGCGCTCACGGCCCAGGGCGCGCGGACCTTCGCGGTCACGCCGGTGTCACCCCGCATGCTGGGCGCGCAGATCGACGCGCTGCTCGAGCTCGGGCCCATCGACGCGGTGAAACTGGGGATGGTCCCCGACCGCGCGGTGCTGCAGGCGATCGTCCGCGCGGTGCCGCGCGGCGTGCCGTGGATCGTGGATCCGGTGGTGCGCACCTCGCGCGGACAGCCGCTCTCCTCGCTTGGGCGGCGCGACTACCTCGCGCTGGCCGGGCCCCACGTCATCCTCACCCCCAATCTGAATGAGACAGCGTGGCTCCTGGGCCGTTCGCGCCCGCCCGCGGATGCCGCCGAAGCCGAGTCGTGCGCGCGTGCGCTCATCGCCCACGGCTTCGGCGGAGTGGTGGTGAAGGGCGGACATCTGCGTGGAGTGAAGGTGGATGTCGTGGTTCCGGCGTCCGGCCCCGCCACGCTCCAGAAGGGCCGCGCGCTGAAGCGGCCGCCGACGAAGCGGGGTTCTGGCTGTAGATATGCGTCCGCACTGGCTGTGGGTGTGGCGCGCCGAGAGGCTCTCGCCGTCGCCGCGCGCCGCGCCAAGCGCGTCGTCGAGAAATTTCTGCGGGCCCCTATACTCGGGCAAAAGTAGAGCGGGCCTTCGGGCGCTCGGAGAACGACCCCTATGACCTCGATTCGAACCCTCGCCCTCACCGTTGTGGCCTGTGTCGCCTTCGCAAGCGGCTGCTCCTGCGGCACGCCCTCCCCCAACTCCGACGGCGGCACCGACTCGGGCTGCGCCGGCGCGAGCTGCTCCCAGGGAGATGGCGGCGGAGATCTAGATGGTGGCGACGACGCGGGTGTGGACGCCGGGCCGGTCATCATCCCCACCGATCCGGGCGATCCCAACAACCCCAACAAGGACTCGGACTGCGACGGGCTCTCCGACGCGGAGGAGTACGCCAACGTCTTCCCCGGCGGCAAACAGACCGCCCCCGGCATCGCCGACACCGACGGCGATGGGATCAAGGACGGCGTGGAGCTGGGCCGCACCACCTCGGTCGACCCGAACTGCGGCTTCGTGGGGGATGCGGACCCTGCGAGCCACACCATCCCCACCGAGATCGACTCCGACGGGGACGGGCTCTTGGACGGGCTCGAGGACGCGAACCACGACGGCGCGCTCAGCCCCGGCGAGACGGATGCGACCAGCCCCGACAGCGACGGTGACCAGCTCGCAGATGGCGCCGAGGACGCGAACCACAACGGCGTCGTCGACGCCGACGAGACCAACCCGCGGGCAAAGGACACCGATGGGGACGGCATCAACGATGGCGTGGAGCGCAACATCACCCACACCGATCCGATCCGGGCGGACACCGACGGTGACACCTGCTCCGACGGCGCCGAAGACACCAACCAGAACGGCATCCGGGACAACGGCGAGTCCGACCCGAAGGACCCCTCCGACTGCGGCACCTCCGTCCCGGACGCCGACTCCGACGGCCTGCCCGATTCGATCGAAGACGTGAACGGCAACGGGATGTATGACCCGCCCAACGAGACCGACCTGCACAAGGCAGACACCGACGGAGACGGCCTGCCCGACGGCGTGGAGGACAAAAACCACAACGGCCAGGTGAACGCGGGCGAGACCGACCCCCGCCGCAAGGACACCGACTGCGACGGCCTCATCGACGGACCCACCGCCGGCCCGGTGCTGGGCGAGGACCTCAACGGGAACGGCGTGCTCGAGGCCGGCGAGACGGATCCGACGAAGGCGGACACCGACGGCGACGGCCTGACGGACGGCGTGGAGCGGGGCATCACCGCCAACCCCGATCCGACGTATTGCCCCGGCGTCATCCTGGACGCGGATCCCGGCCAGACCACCGATCCCACCGTGCTCGACTCCGACGGTGACGGGATCGCCGACGGCGCGGAGGACACCAACCAGAACGGCAGGCACGACTCCGGCGAGCTCGACCCGAAGAACGCCGCCGACGGCACCGGTCCGGCGGGCCAGGCGTGCACCGCGGCCAACCTGCGGCCGGTGTTGTTCGATGCGGAGGGCGCGCCGGACGTGCAGCTGGGGCTGCCGACCTCCTTCACCGAGGTGACCCCGATGGTGGTGGGCGGCACCACGCGCGGGATGATGGGCTACGACCCGACCCGCCACGTCGCGTTCCTCGTCTACAAGACCAACGCCCCGGCTTCGAACGCGATCGCCGACGAGGCGGCGATCCGCGGCTCGCTGGGCGGCGTCTCCAACGTGAACACGCAGCCGTTCACCACCTGGGATGGCTACGACGCCTTGCAGGCGTTCTACGACCAGGCGAACAACGGCGACCTCAAGACGCGCGCGAACGCGCTGGCGGATGCGCTGGTGGGCAACGGCGCCGGCGTGCTCTTTGGCACCGCGGGCGTCAACGGGCCGTTCAAGATCCAGGCGGAGTACGTCCACCGCTCCAACCAGAGCCTGATCGTCCTCATCGCCCTGGCGAAGCAGACCGAGTACGCGGACCCGGCCCAGGCCACGCTGTTCAGCATCTCGGACGCGGCGGGCGGCTCGGCGCTGGCGCAGTTCGGTGACGGAAACGCGGTGCAGTGCGAGACCTTCACCGCCAGCAACGCGAAGGTGGACTTCCTCTTCGTGGTCGACGACTCGTGCTCGATGGCGTCCTACCAGGGGGCGCTCGCCACCGCGGCGTCGGCGATGGCCGCCAAGCTCAGCAACGCCATCGACTACCGCCTGGGGCTCGTCACCACCAGCTACTACCGGACCAGCGGCACGAACGCGAAGCTGCTGCGCGGGTTCACCACCGACGTGCCGACCTTCCAGGGCTGGCTGACCGAGAACACGACCTGCCAGGGCGGCGTGTGCAAGGACCCCGCGAACAACACCTACGGCACCTGCACCAACCAGAATCAGTGCTGGGTGTCGACCAGCGGCAATGGCACCGAGAACGCGCTCGAGTCCGCGCGCCAGGCGGTGGAAGCGCTCGCGCCCGCAGCGCCCAACAACCCCTCCAAGGTGAGGACGGACGCGCAGCTGGTGATCGTGGTGCTCGGGGACGCGGATGACCAGTACACCTCGGTCAGCATCCAGACGTACGCGAACTACTTCAACAACACTGGCACCACCGCCGGCGTGGACAAGAACTCGCTCAACCAGGCGATCCCCGTGCACGGGATCATCTGCCCCGCCGGACAGACCTGCGGTGAGACCCAGAACAACCCGCGGCGCATCGCTTCGGTGATCAGCGCCACCCAGGGCGTGACCGGCGACATCAACGATCCGGGCGGCACGTCGATCGCCACCACCATCAACACCATCGTCGACAGCGCGATCGCCGCCGCCGGCTACAAGACGCAGAAGCCGCCGATCGGCGCGTCGGTGAAGGTGGCGATGGACGCGGTGCTCGACGGCGCCAACTGCAACAAGAACGACCTGCCGCGCAGCCGGATCAACGGCTTCGACGTGGACGGGAAGGCGGGGACGATCTCCTTCTTCGGCGCCTGCCGGCCGGCCACCAACAACACGCCGGCGGCGGTGAGCTACCGCTACTGGATCGACAACACGCCGAGCCCCAACGGGAACCCGCCGCCGTGCTCGCAGGACACCTCCACCATCAACGGTCAGCCGGTCTACGATCCGACCGATCCGGACCACTGCCGCGGCAACCTGGTCTGCAACCTGACCACCAACCTCTGCGAGTGCCCTGCGGACTGCGGTGGGAACCCGCCGCCGGGGATGGTCTGCAACCCGAACAAGCAGGTCTGCGACTTCGTCTGCACGCCGGACTGCGGCGGGACCTGCTCCGGCTACCAGACGTGCGATCAGGGGACCTGCAGCTGCGTCTGCGTGCAGAATGCCACCTGCGCTCCGGGCTTCACCTTCGTCAATGACGGGACCCGGTGCGGCTGCTTCTGCGACACGGCGGCTCTGGGCTGTGGTCCGACCTACGAGGCGGATGCGGACGCGTGCGCCTGCGTGTGCAAGCCGGACTGCGGCGGGTGCGAGGAGAACAAGACCTGCAACCCGACCTCGTGCGTCTGCACCGGGGGCATCAACTAGGCGCGGGGGACCGATGGCCCCCTCACCGCTTCCGTGAGCAGGCGTAGGACCGCGGCGGACAAAGGCGAGCGTCAGCAGTAGGTTCCCGGTGCGTTGTCTATGAAGCAACGAGCCGGAGGTTCGCACGATGTCGGTTCCCGAGCGTGAGCGCGGGCAGCAGCTGGAGTGGGCCACCCACGAGGTGAAGAACCAGCCTCCGCCCCTGGTGGGGCACGATCTGTTCAGCCAGGACGCCGCCCTGGTGGAGGGCTTCCGCCGCGAGGGCGCGGCCTGGGCCGAAGAACACCTGCGCTCGATCGGCCGCAAGGCGGGCTCCGCGGAGGCCCAGGCGTGGGGCGCGCTGGCCAACGAGCTCCCTCCGAGGCTCCGCACCCACGACCGCTACGGGCACCGTGTCGACGAGGTGGACTACCACCCGGCCTACCACGAGCTGATGAAGTTCTCGGTCGGGGCGGGGTTGAGCGCGTTCGCGCCGAAAGACGCGCGGCCGGGGACGCATGTGGTCCGCGCCGCCGGCTTCTTCGTCTTCGGTCAGGTGGAGGCGGGCCACGGCTGTCCGATCTCCATGACCCACGCGGCCGTCCCCGCGTTGAGGGTCCAGCCGGAGCTGGCCGCGGAGTGGGAGCCGCGCTTCACCTCGCGGACCTACGACTTCGGTCTCCGCCCCGCGGCGAAGAAGGCGGGCGCGCTGTGCGGGATGGCGATGACCGAGAAGCAGGGCGGGTCGGACGTCCGCGCCAACACCACCCGCGCGGTGCCGGTCTCCCAGAGCGGCCCTGGCCGCGAGTACCTGCTCACCGGCCACAAGTGGTTCTGCTCCGCGCCGATGTGCGACGCGTTCCTGGTGCTGGCCCAGGCGCCCGGCGGGCTGTCGTGCTTTTTGTTGCCGCGCGTGCTCCCGGACGGGACGCGCAACCGGATGCACCTGATGCGGCTCAAGGACAAGCTCGGCAACCGCTCCAACGCCTCCAGCGAGGTCGAGTTCCACGGCGCGTTGGCGTGGATGGTGGGCGAGGAGGGCCGCGGGGTGCGCACCATCATCGAGATGGTGAACTTCACCCGGCTGGACTGTGTGATCGGCTCCGCGTCGATCATGCGCCAGGGCGTCACCCAGGCGATCCACCACGCGACCTACCGCACCGCCTTCGGTCGCGAACTGGTGAACCAGCCGCTGATGCGGAACGTGCTCGCGGATCTGGCGCTGGAGGCGGAGGCGGCGACCACGCTGTTCCTCCGGCTCGCCGCCGCGTGCGACCGCGCGGACAAGGACGAGGGGGAGGCGTTGTTCAAGCGCATCGCTCTGGCGGTCTCCAAGTACTGGGTCTGCAAGCGCACGCCGGCGCACGCGGCCGAGGCGCTGGAGTGCCTGGGTGGCAACGGCTACGTCGAGGACAGCGGCATGCCCCGGCTGTACCGCGAGGCGCCGGTGAATTCGATCTGGGAGGGATCGGGCAACGTCAACGCGCTGGACGTGCTGCGCGCAGTCAGCAAGCAGCCGGAAGTGTTGGGCGTGTTGCTCGGGGAGATTGAGAAGGCGAAGGGCGGCAACGCCCACCTCGACCGCGCGGTGGACCGGCTCAAGCACGAGGTCTCCAGCTTCGAGGATATCGAGGCCCGCTCGCGGCGGCTGGTGGAGCAGCTGGCGGTGGCGCTGCAGGCGTCGCTCCTGGTCCGCCACGCGCCCGCGTACATGTCGGATGCGTTCTGCGCGTCGCGCCTGGGCGGCGAGTGGGGCGCGGCGTTCGGCACGCTGTCCCCGAAGGTGGACTTCGTCTCCATCATCGAGCGGAGCCGGATTGCGCTGCCGGGCGTCCGCGCGTCGCTGGCGTAAAGGCGCCCGGGGCGCGGCCGGGCGGGCCAGCCGGCCGCCGGCGGCGCGGATAGGCTTGAAGGCCCGCCCCCGGCTCCCCACGCTTGATAGGCAGGCAGTCCCTTCACCGGGAGCGCTGACATGTCCATCGCCACCCTCAACCCCGCCACCGGACAACTCGTCCGCACCTTCGACGAGCTGACGGACGAACAGATCGACCAGAAGCTCGAGCTGGCCGCGCGCGCCTTCCACGAGCACCGCTCCGGCAGCCTGGAACAGCGGGCCCGCGCGCTGGTGAAGGCGGCGGACCTCCTCGACGCCGAGCGCAAGCAGTGGGCGCGCGTGATGGTGGAGGAGATGGGCAAGACCTTCGCCTCGGCCCTCGCGGAGCTGGAGAAGTGCAGCCGGACCTGTCGCTACTACGCCGAGCACGCGCCGCGCTTCCTCGCCGACGAGCCGTTGCCGAAGGACGACACCGAGTGCTTCATCCGGTACCTGCCGCTGGGGCCGGTGCTGGCGGTGATGCCGTGGAACTTTCCCTTCTGGCAGGTGTTCCGCTTCGCCGCGCCCGCGCTGATGGCGGGGAACGTCGGCCTGCTCAAGCACGCCTCCAACGTGCCGCAGTGCGCGCTGGCGATCGAAGACATCTTCCGCCGCGCGGGCTTCCCCGACGGCGTGTTCCAGACCCTGCTCATCGGCTCGAAGAAGGTGGGCCGGGTGATCGCCGATCCGCGCGTGGCCGCGGTCACGCTCACCGGCAGCGCGGCTGCCGGCGCGCAGGTGGCGGCGGAGGCGGGCGCGAAGCTCAAGAAGACGGTGCTCGAGCTCGGCGGGAGCGATCCGTTCATCGTGATGCCGTCGGCCGACCTGGAGGTGGCGACGAAGGTGGCGGTGGTCGCGCGCAACATCAACAACGGCCAGTCCTGCATCGCCGCCAAGCGCTTCATCGTCCACCGCGACGTGTACGCGCGGTTCGAGGCCACCTACGTCTCGGCGGTGGAGAAGCTGAAGGTGGGCGACCCGATGCGCGAGGACGTGGACATCGGGCCGCTCGCCACGGAGCAGGGACTTTCGGACGTGGAGCGGCAGGTCCGCGAGTCGGTGGCCCGCGGCGCCCGGCTGCTCACCGGCGGCCGGCGGCTGGAGGGCCCGGGCTTCTATTACGCGCCCACCGTGCTCGCGAAGGTGCCGCCGGATGCGCCCGCCTGGCGGGAGGAGGTCTTCGGGCCGGTGGCGGTGCTGGTGGAGGCGAAGGACGTCGACGACGCGATCCGCCTCGCGAACGACTGCGAGTACGGGCTGGGCACCTCGGTGTGGACGCGGGACCCCGATGAACAGCGGCGCTTCATCGACGGGCTGGAGGCGGGGATGACCTTCGTCAACGCGATGGTCGCCTCCGATCCGCGGCTGCCATTCGGAGGCGTGAAGCACTCCGGCTACGGGCGCGAGCTGAGCTGGCTGGGCATCCGCGAGTTCGTGAACGCGAAGACCGTGTCCATCAACCGCGGTCACGCCTGGGGCACTACGATCTCCGAGTGAGGCGGCCTCAGAGGTCGAACACGCGCTTGTCCGGGCCCTGATCGCGCATCGCCTGGAAGGTCCGGTTCGCTTCGCGGAGCAGATCCTCGCTGGAGTGCACGCGGGCGTGGGGGAAGGACGCGCCGGCGATCCGCACCCGCGGTTCGGTGGGGCCGTAGCGGCCTTCGAGCTTGAGCCCGTTCACCAGGCGGACCAGCCGTTCGGCGGTGACGCGGGCGCCGCGAAGGTCCGTCTCCGGGAGCAGGACGACGAACTCCTCCACGTCCAGGCGGAACAGCCGGTCGGCGCCGCGCAGCGAGTCGCGGATGAGCCGGGCCATGTCGGCCAGAAATGCGTCGCACTTCTCCCGGCCGAGCTGGTAGCGCAGGCCCTGGTAGTCGTCGAGCCCGCACAGGAGCGCGGCCACCGGCCGCCCATAGCGGCGCGAACGGGCCAGCTCTCCGTCCAGCGAAGCCTTGAGCTGGGCGTAGGTGCCTGCGCCGGTGAGCGGATCCACCGCGCGCAGCTGCGCGAGCTTATCCTCGGCGGCCTGCAGCCGCTGCCGGTAGTCGCGGACCAAGAGCGCCGCGTTGATCCGCGTCTGCAGCTCGATCAACTTGAAGGGCTTGGTGACGTAGTCGTCCGCGCCCAGCTCCATCCCGCGGATCTTCCCGTCCATGTCGCCGATCGCCGTGAGGATGATGACCGGCAGGCTACGGGTGGCCTCGGCCTCGCGCAGCTCCTTGAGCACCGCAAAGCCATCTTTGTGCGGCATCATCAAATCGAGCAGCACCAGATCGGGCAGCTCGCGGTGGATGGCCAGGGTGGCGGCGTTGCCGTCGTGGGCGACGAGGACCTGATAGCCGCTCTGCTCGCACAGATCGCGCAGGAGGTTCCGCGTGTGTTCGTCGTCGTCGACGACGAGGATCCGGCGCGGTGGCCCGTCGTGCTTCACGGGTAGTCCCCGCGGGCGCGGCTCTCGAAGCGGGTGTACTCGCCGAGGAAGATGAGGTCGATCGAACCGATGGGGCCGTTGCGCTGCTTCGCCACGATCAACTCCACCTCAATCGCGCGGCGGCTGGAGCCCTCCTCGCCCCCATCGTCGTTGTGCCCGTCGCTGCGGTGGATGAACAGTACCACGTCGGCGTCCTGCTCGATGGCGCCGGACTCGCGCAGGTCCGAGAGCATCGGCCGGCCGTCCTTGCGGTCCTCGACCTTACGGGAAAGCTGCGAGAGGGCGATGATCGGTATATCCAACTCCTTGGCCAGCTGCTTGAGGGCGCGGCTGATCTGCGAGATCTCCACCTGGCGGCTCTCGGCGCCCTTGAGGCTCATCAGCTGCAGGTAGTCGACGATGATGAGCCCCAGCCGGTCGTCCTTCTGCTTGAGCCGCCGTGCCTTGGCGCGCAGGTCGAAGGGGGAGAGCGAACCGGTGTCGTCGATGTACAGCGGCGCGCTGTAGAGGGAGGCGGCGACCTCCTGGAACTTCTCCTCGTCCAGCTGGGTGAGCCGGCCGCCGCGCAGCTTCTTCATGTCGATCCGCGCGGTGGAGGCCAACAGGCGCATGAGCAGCTGTTCGGAGGGCATCTCCAGGGAGAAGATGCCCACGGCGCGGTTCTCCTTGAGCGCGGCGTGCATGGCGATGTTCATCGCCAGCGAGGTCTTGCCGATGCCGGGCCGGGCGGCGAGGACGATGAGCTCGCCGGGGTGGAGCCCGGTCAGCTGCATGTCGAGATCGACGAACCCCGTGGCGAGGCCGGTGACCCCGCTGGTGTTCATCTTCATCTTGTCGAGGAGCTCGAGGGTGCCCTCCATCAGCTCCCGCACCGGCTTGAGATCGCCGACGCGCTTCTTCTCGGCGATGTTGAAGACCTTCCGCTCCGCCTCGTCGAGCAGCTCGGGGAGGCTGCCCACGTCCTGTGAGGCGAGCTGCTGGATCTCGCGGCCCACCATGGCCAGCCGCCGGCGGAGCGCCTTGTCCTTGACGATGGTGGCGTACTGGATCGCGTTGGAGGGGAGCGGGACGACCTGATCGAGGTTCATCAGGTACGCCGGCCCGCCCACCGCGGCGAGCTTACCCATCGACTTGAGCTGTTCGGCGAGGGTGAGGTGGTCAACCTTCTGGCTGTTGCGTTCGAGGGCGAGCATCGCCTCGAAGATCTGCGCGTGGGCCGGGTGGGCGAGATCCTCCGCGTTGATGAGCGCCGCCACCTCGCTGATGATCTGGTTGTCCGCGAGGATGGCGCCGAGCACCGCCCGCTCCGCAGCCAGATCCTCGTACGGGCGTCCCCCTTCTTCGAAGCTCATGAGGCCGCGCAGTGTACCGATCGCCCCTGTCGGTAACGAGCCGCCAAAACTTGTGGAGAACCTGTCGAAAAAGAAGAGCGCCGGCCCCGAAGGGACCGGCGCTCCAACTCACTCCTCACTACCTACGACCTACTGCTCCGCAGCGACTTCGACTTGGATGGTGGCGCGCACTTCGGAGTGCAGACGTACATCGACGTCGAAGGTGCCGAGCGTCTTGATCGGCTCCGGGAGGTGGATGTGGCGGCGGTCGATCTTCTGGCCCTGGGCCGCCAGCGCTTCGGCGATGTCGAGCGCCGTGACCGACCCATAGAGCTTGTCCTGCTCGCCCACCTTGCGGGTGATGGTCACCTTGACGGCGGAGAGCGACTGCGCCTGGCCCTCGGCGGCGCTCTTCAGCTTCGCCTGGCGGGCGGCGATCACCGCCTTCTCGTGCTCGAGGTGCTTGATGTTCTTCTCGTTGGCGAGCACCGCCAGCTTCCGGGGCAGAAGGTAGTTCCGGCCGTAGCCGTCCTTGACCGTCACCACCTCGCCGGACTTGCCGAGGTTCGGGACGTCCTCTTTCAGGATGATCCGCATGTTGGTCTCCGTGAGGCGTGGGCGGCTAGCCCATCGTCACCGTGTAGGGGATGAGGGCCACGTTGCGCGCGCGCTTGATCGCGAGCGCCACGCCGCGCTGGTGCTTGGCGCAGTTCCCCGAGATCCGGCGCGGGATGATCTTGCCGCGCTCGGTCACGAAGTACTTGAGCGTGTTCTGGTCCTTGAAGTCGACGACGGCGATCTTCTCCGCGCAGAAGCGGCAGACCTTCTTGCGGCTGAAGCCGCCGCGGCCTCCGCGCTTCTCGTCGTTGTCCCCGGCACTGCGGCCCGTGGTCTCGGGGCGGGAGCCGCCCGTCGTTCCAGCCTTGTCGATTCCGTTGGTCATGTTCGTGTCTCCGTGAAGCAGGGCGAATTACGCCTCTTCGACACCCTCCAGATCGCCGGTGTCGGCGGAGTCCTCCTCGCGGAACGGCGCCGCCGCCATGTCCGGAGAGGCCGTGGGGCGGTCGTCCACGTCGCCGGCCATCTTCACGTCCTCGAGGGTCTCGCGGGTCGACGGATCGACGTCGTCGGCGATGCGCGAGGTGATGTAGCGGGTGACCTCGTCGACGATGCGCAGGTTGCGCTCGACCTCCGCCACCAGCGCCGGACCACCGAGGTAGTGGGCGTGGACGAAGATCGCCCGGTTCTGCTTGGCGATTGGATAGGCGAGCTTCTTCTTCCCCCAGATCGTGAAGCGGATCATCTTCCCGCCGTCACGATCGACGATGCCGCGGACGCGCTCCTTGATTCGGTCCACCGCGTCGTCGGTGAGGTCCGGCTTCACGAGGAAGACCGTCTCGTACTCGCGCAGGTGCTTGACTGCCTGTGCTTCGGCCATGTGCTTTTCTCCCCCTGGATGAAGCCCCCGGTCGACGCCGGGAGCGGGGAAACGGCGGGACGGATGCGTCCAACCGGGGGCGGAAAACCGCGCGTCCGCCAACCATCGCGCTGTGACAACCCCGAACACCGGGGGCGGGCGCTTGTATTCGGGCGTGTGGGGGGAGTCAAGGCGCGGGGCGCGGAAGCTGCATGGC
>JADGHL010000189.1 GCA_019686135.1 Myxococcaceae bacterium
TCGGAGTCCGACTGCGCCGATGCTTCCGGCCACGCACCGCGTGACAGTCGGGGGGACTCGGAGTCCGACTGCGCCGATGCTTCCGGCCACGCACCGCGTGACGGGCGAGGGGACCCGGACTCGAGTTGTCCCGAAGCGTCCGGCCACCCACCGCGCGGCAGGAAGGTGGACTCGGACTCCGCTTGCTCCGATGCGTCGGGCCACGCACTGCGCGGAAGACGGCTGGACTCGGACTCCGGGAGCTCCGACTGGGCGCCACGGGCCAACCGCGTGGACTCCGGCTGCGCCTGCACGGCGGACCCGGAGCGGGGACCGCGCTCGACCCTCGTGGAGTCGCGTTCGGGCTGCCCGTCCTCCACCCCGCCGCGCTCCGCCTGTGCCGGCGTGGCGAGCGGCGGTTCCAGCCGCTCCATCCCCGGCGGAGGCGGCGCCTTGGCCAGCGCATCCCGCGCCAGGGGGACGCGCATGATGGTCGCCGCTTCGTGGAAGGCCCGCTTGCCGCAGGCGGTCTCCAGCGCGACGAGGAACTCGTCGCAGTCCGGGTAGCGGTCCTTCGGATCCAGCGCCATCGCCTTCTGCAGGACCTTCCCCAGCTCCGGCGGCAGGTCGGTGCGGATCTGCGAGGCGTCCGGGCGCGGCTTCAGCAGGTGCGCGCGCAGCAGACTCTCTTCGTGGCGCTCGGTGAAGGGCGACTGGCCGGTGACGATCTCGAAGAGGATCACCGCCAGCGCGTAGAGGTCCAGCCGGCCGTCGAGGTTCTTCTCGCCGACGATCAGCTCGGGCGACATGTAACCCGGCGTGCCGAAGATGATGCCCGTTTTGGTGAGCTGCGAGTCGTGCGGCCGGGCAATCCCGAGATCGAACACGGTCACGTGTCCGTTGGGCGCCACGATGATGTTCGACGGCTTGAGATCGCGGTGGATGACGCCCTTGGAGTGGACGTAGCTGAGCGCCGAGCACATCGGCCGGGCGATCTGCAGCATCCCGTCGATGGAGACCCGTCCGCCCTGCTGGTCGACCCACTTCCGGAGCGGCACGCCCTCCAGGAAATTCATCACGATGAACGGGACGCCCTGGTGCCGCCCGACCCAGTGGAGCGTGACGATGTTCGGGTGATGCAGGATCCCCAGCACCCGCGCTTCCCGCTCGAAGCGGCTGACGAACTCCTCGCCCGCGAGGTTGGCGGAGAGCGCCTTGACGGCGACCTTGCGCCCGAGCGCGAGCTCGGTGGCCGCGAACACTGCGCCCATGCCGCCGCGGCCGACGATCTCGTCCAGCCGCCACTTCCCCTCCAGCACGTCCCCGACTTTCAAATCGGTGGTGGCGTAGACCGGCGGAGGATCGCGCAATGCGCCGGAAGGATGCGTTCCGCGGAGCAGCTCGCCGCACTCCCCGCACACCCGGGCGTCGGGGAGCGTCGGGGTGCCACACCGCGGGCAGGTCTGGAGGGAGGGGCCGGCGGCGCTCAAATCGCGAAGGATTGTAGGAACATCCGCGCGGGCAACGCTACGGGCGCGTCGCGTCCACCCGGGCGTCCGGGCGGGCTACTTCACCTTCGCGCAACCGGCCGAGTCCTGCGCCAGCTGGGCCTGGCTGGTCTCGAGCGCCGTGGCGAGCCGCACCAGCTCCTGCTCTGCTGCGGCGATCGGCTCGGCGAGCCCCGATGGGTCCTGGGCGCGCATCCAGTCCAGCGCGCGCTGCTCGTCCGCACGGAACCGTTCCTGCGTCGTGACGAGGGCGCGATCCGCGTCCTCCAGCGCCGTGCACCCGGCCCGGAGCTGCTTCATCGTGAACGCGCGCGGGTTGGCCGAGTAGCGGGTGACGGTCGCGTTCCACGCGTTGGCCGCCGCCGCGCGCCCTCCGAGCGCGAGCTGTTCTGCGGCGCGGTTGTGGGTGCGAAGGCCCTCCAGCTGCAGGACGGCCAGATCCGCCGGCGCGCCGGGCAGCGGTTCGGAGATCCCGCTGTGGAGGAAGACGAACTTCAACGGAACGGTGAGCGCGCCGGTGTGCGCCAGCTTCGTCCCTTCGATCTTCTTCGCCACGCACGCCTGCACCTGCGCAGTGTCCGCGTCCGCGCCCGGCGGGAAGGTCACCACGGGCGGGGTGGCATCCTCTTGCGCGAGCTGGAGTTGTCCCTCGAAGGAGGTGGGGGCGCGATCGCGCCAGACCGCGAAGCAGTCGCACCACTGACGTTCGGCGATCCGGAGCGTGGCCACCACGTCGGAGGCTTCGTTCACGCCCAGGGTGACCGCCGGGCTGTTGGCCGCGTCATGGAAGTAGTCGATCTCCCCGTGGACGGGCTTCGCCGTCGCCGGGAGCGGCTCGACCTTCGACAGGTGCGCGTTCAGCGCGGAAGCCAGGCAGTCCTTCGCGCCCGGCGTGAGCCCTTCGCCGCCGACCATCACCTGCACGCCGGTGGCGTCGACCGTGGCGCCGAGCACCGCGCGCGTGACGCCGCTCTGACCGCGGTGGGCCGGATCCACCATGCACTCATCCAGATCCGCGCGCGCGGTGAGCAACAACCCGGTGATGACCTCCGGGGTGACGACCTTCGGTACGTCGATGGGCGCCGGAAAACAGGTGCCGAGATCGAACGCGTTGTAGTTGGTGATCCGCACCTGCTTCGGCGGTGGAGGCGGAGTGACATCAGGCGCGACCTGTTCCTGCTTCTGGGTCGCGCACGCCCACGACAGTGCTCCCACCACGGCAGCCAACAGGAACCGGTCGCGCATCACTTCTCCAGTTGTTCGGCGTTCTTCAGGTCCTTGAGCCTCAGGCCGTTCTTCTTGAGCAGCCGATAGAGCGACTGCATCGACAGCCCGGTCTTCTGCTCGGCGATCTGCATGTCGAAGTTGGAGGCCTTCATCACCTCGGTGAAGTAGACGCGTTCGAAGTCGCCCACCACCCGGTCCTTGGCGAGGTGGTAGGGGAGCGAGATGACCAGCTCGGTGAGGGACTGCTGGCCCTTCTTGCTGTTGTCCCCGGTGGCGAGGAAGTCCAGCCACTGCGTGTTCCCGGTCTCCTGCATGAGCGCGCCGCGCTCGAGGACATTGCGCAATTCGCGCACGTTGCCCGGCCAGTCGTAGCCCTCGAACAGCGCGAGCGTCTGGGGAGAGAGGTCGATCTGCGCGCCTAGGTGCTGCATCAGGTAGCGGGCCAGATGCGGCAGCTCCTCCTTGCGTGCGCGTAACGGCGGGATGCGCACGCGCGCCACCGCCAGCCGGAAGTAGAGCTCCTTGCGGAAGCGCTCCTGACGGACCTCCTCGTCGAGGTTGCGGGAGGTGGAGGCGACGAACCGAACGTCCGCCTCGCGGCTGTCGAGCAGCCGCAAAAGCTTCGGCTGCACCGACGCGGGGAGCTCGCCCACATCATCCAGAAAGAGCGTGCCGCCCTGGGCCTGGTCGAACAGTGGGGGCAACCCGCCGCCGGGAGGCGAACTGAGCTCGACTTCGGCGACGTCTTCGCTGAGCCGGTTGCAGTCGACGACCTTGAACGGACCGTGGCGGCGCGCGGAGTGCTGGTGGAGCGCGCGCGCGGCGAGCTCCTTGCCCGTGCCGGTCTCGCCTTCGATCAGCACGGGCGAATCCGTGGCGGCCGCGCGGCGCAACAGCGCAAAGACCGCCCGCATCGCCTCGGAGCTGCCGAACATCTCGCCGAAGCGATCGTCCCCGGTGATCTCCACCTCGGTGGGCTTCTTCCGCTGGTCGACCACGAGGCGCGTCTTGCCGATCTGCAGCTTCTCTCCCGGCTCGAGCACCGCCTGGAGGATCTGGTGGCTGCCGAGGAAGACGCCGTTGCGGCTGCCCAGGTCGCGGACGATGAAGCCGCGCGAGGTGCGCTCGATCTCGACGTGGCGGCGGCTGACCGTCCCATCCGAGAGCACCAGGTCATTCGTGCTGTCGGTGCCCACGCGGATGAGCGACTCCAGCGTGGTGAGCGACTTCCCCTTGTCCGGGCCGGAGGCGACCTCGACCGTCCACTCGTGGACCTTCACGCGCGCCGAGTCCGTGCGCAGCGTGGGCAGCGACTCGGTGACTTCGGGACGCTTCCGTTCGGCCATGCGGAGCCTCCTCCCGGCGTGCTTGCGCCGTACCTGTCGCTTGTCTATGGGTGAAAACCATGCCGGGCAAGATCAACAATCGACGCAACGTGCGGGTTTTCTGCAACGTGCCCGCTCGCGTCGAAGGTCCCCGCGGGCCGATCCGCGGGACCTGCCGGAACCTCTCTGTCGGCGGGTTGTTCTTCCTGGGCGGCGTGCTCCCGGTGGGGAAGACCGCCGATTTCACCATCGAGCTGCCGCAGGGGAAGGTGCAGGCGCAGGGCGAGGTCCGCTACCACTACGAGTACCCGAACGAGGGGCAGGGGATGGGCGTGAAGTTCGTGCGGATCACGCAGGAGCACCTCGAGTGGGTGACCCGCTGGGTGGAGACGCACGAGCCGGTCCCCTCATGAGCCTGCCCGTCCCCGCCGCCGAGGCGCTCGGGCCGTTCGGCGGTCCCGGACAAATCGCCGAGGATCTCGGGCGGGTGGCCTTCGTCGCCGCGCTGGGGACGACCGGGGTGATCGAACGGATCCAGTACCGCCTCCGGGAGAAGGAGGCGAAGACCTGGTGGGCGTCGAACTCGCGGGACGTGCTCAACGCGGCGGCGTTCGGCGTGCTGTGGATCGCGAGCGGGATGATCGGGTTCCCCGGGCCTTTGTGCCTTCTCATCTCCGCCACCGTGCTGGTGCTCCTCAACGTGCTGCAGGCGGAGATCGAACGGACGCGGCACGCGACGATCCTCTCGGTGACCGTGGCGGTGCTGCTGGGGCTGCCGGTGGCGATCGTCCCCCGGGCCGTCGATGCGGCGTTGCGCGAAGCCGTGACGTTCTTGTTCCGGTGATTTGCGCCGAAATCGAGGGCTCGAGCACTCGCGCGCGGTCGGGTCGACGCCGCGTTTGTCGCCCACCGCGAGCTCGTCGCCGGCGGCGGTGGACGGAACGTCGCGTGCCGGGTACGGGACGAGGGCCCGTCGCGCGAAAGCATCCTGGCGTTTCGGCGCATTTGAGCAGCGACGCGAAGGACAAGTGGGCACACGCGGAGGTCCTCTCGTGAGCGACGGCCTTGCGACGGTGACGTTCCCGTTCCGGGAATCGCGGGCTCGAGCAAACCGAGGGGCCGTTCACCAGGCAGGCGGCAGGGCGGGATGGCGGTACCCGCGGACGGACCGATCCCGAGGCCACGCGGAGGTTCCGCGCGGTCGGGTCGACGCGCGCCCATGCTGCACCGCGAGCTCGCGGCTGTCGGCGTCGGACGAAACGTTGCGCGTCGCCGTGTCTCCGGGCCGGCCGCAACTCGGAGCGCGGCGACGACTGACGACTATCGGGCTCGGGCGGCGCTCCCCGCGCCGTTCTTTCGCCCCGAAACATCCGGGCTGATCCCGCCGCTAGGGGAGCTCCACCACCTCGTAGTCGCCGCTGGCGCGCCGGACCTTGAGCGTATCGGGCCCGGGCAGAAGGCGCGCGCGGACGAGGGCCTGCGGATAGGCAGGTCCGCCGTTGACCTGGGTGATGACATCGCCCGGATGCAGCGGTGCGCCCGGAGCGGGGACGTGGACGTGAAGACCGCCGGGGCGGGAGGCGAGCTTCGCTGCGTCGTCGGGGCGAAGCTGCGGGTTGAGGAAACGTGCGCGCGCGGTGACGAACAGCTCGCGATCGAGCGGATCCATCTTCACCAGCGTGGCGTCCAGCGCGGGCCGGCCCGGTTCCGAGTAGGCGAAGGCGAGCTCCGGGGTGACGTCCAGGCTGAGGCCCGGCACGCGGGCGAAGGTCCCCGCCAAAACGAGCTGCGGCTCGAGCGCGGACAACGCCTCGTCCGTGAGCGCCTCCATCAGCGCGGTGAGCTCCGGCGTCGGATCCGCGCCGTCGTCGTCGCGGATGGCGAAGGGATCCGCGACGACCTCGCGCGTGAGCTCGACGAGGCGCTGGCGCGTGGCTGCGTGGATCACCTCCACGTGTCCCACGTACGTGACCTCCTCCGAGCGTTGGTGGCCGACCGCCTTGCCGTGCGCGTCGACCAGCGTGCGGCTGGAGGACTCCGTGCGTCGTTCGGCCCATGGCCGAAGCACGACCACCTCGCCGGGCGTCTTCCCGATGCCGCCCAGAAGTGTGGCGAGCGTGCTCGCCGCGTAGACGTTGTCGTCGTCTGGGCGAAAGAGCCCGAACTCGCCCGGCCCGAAGACGTGGACCTGGTGCTTCGATCGATCGAGGACCAGCTGAATCAGCCGTCCGGAGAGCTCGAAGGAGCGGTACGCCGGCTCGTCCCAGCGGAACCCGAACGGGTACACGGCGATCACGCTGATCTTCGCTTTCCGGGCGGCGGCGAGCTCGGGGGAGGCCGGGCCGGAAGAGGAGGCGGTGGCGCAGCCGGCCACGGTGGCCATGGCCGCGATCGCGCCAACGGCGCGCAGAAAGGGCAATGAACGCATCACCGCGCTTCGTACCAGCGCCTGCGCGAAAGCGTCACCCCTGCAGAAGCGCGTCGAGCCGTCCCTCGCGATCGAGCTGCGCGAGATCCGTGTAGCCGCCGACGTGGGTGCCGCCGATCCAGATTTGCGGCACGGTGCGCTGGCCGCCGGACATCTCGACCAGCTTCATGCGCATCTCCTGGTCGTCGGTGACGTCGATCTCCTCGAAGTCGATCCCCTTGCTCTCCAGGAGCTGCCTGGCGCGGAGGCAGTACCCGCAGTACTGGGTGGTGTAGATGCGAACCGGGACGGTCATGGTGATTCCATGGCCGCCGCGCGCGAGCCGGTCAAGCCCAGAAGCGCATCGAGCTGGCCGTCTTCGTCGAGGCGCACCAGGTCGCGGAAGCCGCCGATGTAGCGATTGCCGATCCAGATCTGCGGCACGGTCCGGGCGCCGCCGGTCATGGCGATGAGCTTCTCCCGCATCACGTGGTCGCCGGTGACGTCCACCTCGTCGATGTAGACGCGCTTACGGCGGAAGAGCTCGCGGGCGGCGTCGCACCAGGCGCAGTACCGGGCCGTGTAGACGGTGACGCGTTCCATGACCGTCGAAGGTAGGGACCGCGGTACCAGGCGGGAAGGGAAGGGCGGGCGGCCGTTCAGTAGCTGGCAGACGGGTCGCTCGCCGGGAAGGACTCCTTGACGGCTTCGTCGACCTCGTCGTCGCCCTGCTGTTTGCCCCAGGCCTCCATGTGGAACGCCGGAAGCTCGCCGCCGGCCGTCGGAGGAGGTGCGCTGCCGGCCACCCCGGCAGGCTCGGCCTGAGCCTGCTCCAGGTGTTCGGCGCGGTGCTCGTGGAGGCCCTCGAGGTGCTGCTGGAGGTCCAGCCGCAGCCGTTCGAGCCGCTCCGCGAGCGCCTGGTGTTCGCCCCTGCGCGCCGCCGCGACCAGCTTTTCGACGGAGGCCGAGAGCTTCTCCGCCTGCTCGGCCAGCCGCTCCACCCCGCGTTCGACGTTGATGCGTGCCATACGGGAAAGGATGTGCACGCCCCCACCC